>JAMCTK010000011.1 GCA_023381035.1 Patescibacteria group bacterium | reverse complement strand
TCCAATCTCACTCCAATTTTTCTTAATAATTTGAGCTACTTTTTACAATAACCAGGACCCTGTTTTATCTGATAAAAAAATAAGACAGGCTCTTTCAAACGCAATCCCGGACATTTTCTCTCAAGGAGATAGAAACTACAAACCTTATCCTGCAACTTTATGGGCAGCACAGGAAACAATGGAGACCAATCAGCAGGACATAGTCCATGCTAGAAGCCTGCTTGAGAAGTCTGATAGCGCAACAAGCGGAGCTAAGTTTAAGTTTGAAATAAAGACATTGCCTAAATACGAAAAAGTAGCTCAAATTATTAAGAAAAATTGGAGTGAGATTGGAGTGGAATCAGAAATTAAAGTTAACGACTCTCTCCCCTCTTCATTTCAGGTATTTTTAGGAGATTTTAAACTTCCACAGGATCCTGATCAATATACCCTATGGCACTCTGAACAGCCAAACAATATTATCAGATACAAGAATTTAAGAATTGACAAACTACTCGAAGACGGAAGGCAAATTACGGATTATTCAAAAAGACAGAAAATTTATGCTGATTTTGAAAAGTATTTACTTGACGATGCTCCCGCATCTTTTCTCTATCTCCCCTATAAATATAACGTTAGCCGTTAGCAAAAACTGCCTTCGAGCGTAGTTTTTTATGATACGCTAGAGCAAAACGATGAGCTTCATCTCGAATTCTCATCATTAAATGCAGTGCTTTTGAATCATGAGCAAGAACTATTTGTTTAAAATCAGTGGTTATAATTGTTTCCTGTCTCTTTGCAAGACCTATCACCGGAACTAACAACTTCTTTTCATTAAGAGCACTAATCGCAGAAGTTATTTGGCCTTTGCCTCCGTCAACTATTATTAAATTAGGTATTCCCCATTCGGGGTGATTTAGCCTTCGAGATATTACTTCTTTCATGGCAGCGAAATCATTAGGTTTCCCTTTGTTAGAATATCTTATTCTGAATCTTTTATATTCACTTGTATTTTTATCTCCGTTAAGAAAAACAACCATAGAAGCAGCAATTGAGGAACCGGAAATGTTTGAAATATCAAAACACTCTATTCTATTTAAATTTTCTACGTTTACTCCTTTCTCTTTAAGTACACTAGCCAGTTCTTTTTGTTCAATGAATCTTATATCTGATTTAAAATTCGGATTAATGATGTACTCAAATGGCTTATATACAGGAGCCGTTATCCTTTTGATAGCATCAATTTTTTCCTGTAATTTTTTTGCTTCTTCATATTCTTGCCTCTTGCTGCAGCTGTTTCTGTCATTTTCAAGATCAGCAATAACTTTTTTTGTTTCGCCTTTTAAGAATTTAATTATTCTTTTTACGTTTTTTTTATATCCATTATCTCCCAGGACTTCGGCACAAGGACAAAGGCCAATATGGTTATATAAGCATATTTTCTTAGGATGATTCAAAACTGATTCATAAGGAAAGATTTTCCTGATAATTTTAAGCACCAGTCTCATTTTTCCGGCATCTGGGTATGGACCAAAATATATTGATTTTGGATCATCTTGCTGTCTGGCTACTAAAACTTTCGGATATTTATCTTTAACGGTAATTCTTATTGATGGATAAAACTTACCGTCAGTGAGCTTAATGTTATATTTCGGTTTATATTTTTTGATTAAATTTGCTTCAAGCAGAAGAGATTCAATTTCCGAAGAAACACCCACAGTCTTAATTTTTTCTATCTGATAGACGAGGTTTTTAGTCTTCTCTCCAAGATCTTTGTTAATGAAATATGATGATACACGGCTTCTAAGGTTTTTTGCCTTTCCAATATACAAAACCTCATTTTTGTGGTTTAGAAACAGGTATACGCCTGAATCCTCTGATAATAATCGATATGATGATGCTAATACCTGCAATGAAAATACCTCCTAACAAAAACCATTTACTTAGATAAAGCGGAATGATGGAAATCTCTTTGCTAATAGAGTTTTTACCGATTTGTATTTTAACCGTATCCTTGCTCCTTGTCAAAAAATCAGTATTTTTGTATTTTATTGGTACATTGATTTCTCCATAAGGAGGTACAGTATCCATCCATAATATTTGACTTGCCGGAAGAAGTTTGGCAAGAGCAGTAACTGATTGAGCATCAGATATTGTATTTCCGATGTTTTTCACTCTAATTTGTCCTTCAATAGGAGTGCCGGCCACAACTTCTGGGGGAAGATCCAAGCTTACCTGTAAAGATTTGTTCATTTGAAATTCGCTTCCAATAACAACATTTACGTCTTTTGTCTTGGAATTAGCAGTTAATTTGTATCCTCCCGCTGGAACCGGGTAAGTGCTGTTTAATCCTTTTCTGACAAAGGCGAAGTGGTCAAAATCCATAACAGTGAAGTAGTCTACTCCTCCGGTAGTGTTTCCCCAGGTTGGATCAACCATAATCCATGCTTGCCTACCAAAATCATAATATTCCGGCCAGGAATGAAGCACATCTTCAACTAGAGAAAGCGGTCTCTCCTGGGGATTTTTGGTATATGCAAAACCATTAATTTCTCTTGCCGGAATTCCTGCAGCTCTTGCCAAAGCAATAAATAGATCTGTAAATTCCAAACAGACTGCAGAAGTTGAATCAGATAAAACTTTGACAGCTCCAAGCCTTGGTTTTTGTTCAGTTACTCTGGAAAAATCATAACTAAGGTTATCAACGACATACTGATAAATAGCAGCTGGAGTCTTAAGTTGTTTCGCCAAGGAAGATATCTTAGGATTTTGAGTTTCCCAATATGGTTTTTGTTCTAAATATCTATTTTTAAGATCATTCGAAAGAGCTTCTTTTTTTGGCTTAAGAAATATTTTTACTTTTCCATTTGCAGTTATGTCTAAGTTTTTAGACGGATAAAGGTAATATTTTGCCAGCCAATTCCCGTCTTTATCAATCCTTACTTCCATTGGCTTGGGATTTAAGCGGTCAATAATAACATCTTGATAGTTGGTGCTGGGAGGTAATGCGATCTCAGTCGTTACAGGAAAAAGATTTTTGTTATTTAAATGATATTTGAGATTGTAATCATATATTTGATAGTCTCCGAAAGCAATGGAAATCCCTGCTGTGCTTAGCTCACTTTTAGTAAAATTTAAAGTATTACCAACCTGTCTATTTGGATTATCACCGACCATCGGTTTGATGTATGAGGGTTTTCCTAAAGAGCTAGGAACAATGACGCTGGCATTAAAGGAAGAAAAATCATTTTGAGAGGAAAGTCCTGGAATATTAATCTCCCATAAGTTTCCCTGATTCTGTGCTACTTCAGAAGTATCGAATGACATGGAAAAATTAAACTTGCTTCCTTGACCAACTACTTTAGTGTTGAAATTCAAATCAACAGAGCTTCCCTTACTATTTTTAATGACAGATGGAGCAATAGGTCCGCCTGCATCTGACGCCTTAACATTTAAGGGATCTTTAAATCCAAGTTGGATCTTATATGATGAGGCATAATACCTGCTGCTTAAGTTGGTTAAGGTTACGTTCATCTGTACATGCGCGGAAGCGTCATTGTTGATGGTGTATGTTACTCGGTAGTCAGAAGTAAAGTTTTCCTCTGCGTAAGCAATACTAGAACCAAGAAAAAGATATATAAAAAAGGACAGGAAGACAAGAATTTTCCTCATTAATATATTTATAAGATTTTTTTAAGGAAATGACCAGTATGAGAATTTATTGTGTCCGCAATATCCTTAGGTGTTCCGGTTGCTACAATTTCTCCACCTTTTTCCCCGCCTTCAGGACCAAGATCTATAATATGGTCAGCGTTTTTTATTACATCCAAATTATGTTCTATAACAATTACTGTATTTCCTTGATCTACGAGCTTGCGAAGTACATGAAGCAACTTCTCCAAATCTGCAAAATGAAGACCTGTTGTTGGCTCATCAAGAAGATATAAAGAGTTTGAGCCTCTTTTTGAAAGCTCAGTGGCAAGTTTCACCCTTTGTGCTTCTCCTCCTGATAAAGTGGGGGCTGGTTGACCAAGCTTGATATATGAAAGTCCTACATCATTTAATGTCTGCAATTTATGAGATAAACCAGAAGAAAAGGAAAAGAACTTAACAGCTTCAGATACACTCATATTTAAAACATCAGCAATGTTTTTATCATTAAAGGTTACCTCCAAAGCCTCCTTGTTATACATTTGTCCGTTACACACCTCGCAAGTAACATAAACATCTGGTAAGAACTGCATTTCAATTTTAATTCTTCCTTCTCCTTCACAAGCTTCACATCTTCCTCCCTTTACATTAAAAGAGAATCTTCCTGGTCCATACCCTCTTAGCTTTGCTTCTTTAGTTTTGGCAAAGAGATCACGAATATATGTAAAAGCACCAGTGTAGGTTGCAGGATTACTTCTTGGAGTTCTTCCTATAGGAGACTGATCAATCAAAAAAATATTTTTAATATGCTCATATCCGGAAAGACTTTTATGCTTTCCTGGTTTTTGCCTATGGAAAGGATTGCTTTTCTGCATTAGTGAATGATATAAAATGTCATTAATTAAAGTTGATTTTCCGCTTCCTGATACTCCCGTAACAACTACCAGTTTGTTAAGAGGGAATGATACGTCAATATTTTTCAAATTATGTTCGCTCGCTCCGATAATCGTCAGATTTTCAACTTGATCCTTTTCAACTTCAGGTTTTAATATGTTTATTTTCCTTTTTTTTGATAAGTATTCCCCTGTTAATGAACCTTTGCTGTTTTTAATTTCATCAAAAGTTCCCTGGGCAACAATATTTCCTCCATTATCTCCTGCTCCAGGACCAAAATCGAAAATATAATCAGAGCTTTGCATGGTTTCTTCGTCATGTTCAACCACCAGTACTGTATTGCCCAAATCTCGGAGCTTTTTCAAAGTATCTATTAATTTTTGATTGTCTCTTTGATGAAGTCCGATTGAAGGTTCATCCAGAACATACAATACCCCTGTTAATCCGCTTCCAATTTGAGATGCCAGTCTAATTCTTTGAGCTTCTCCACCTGCAAGAGTATGAGCTCCTCTTGAAAGGGTTAAGTAATCAAGTCCCACGTCAAGTAAAAAAGAAAGTCTTTGTTTGATTTCTTTAAGGATTAATTTGCCAATCTGTTGTTCCCTGTTTGAAATTTGTCCATGCAGGGAATTGATAAAGCTATATGTCTCTGCTATTGGCATGTCTGAAACATCAACTATTGATTTTCCGTTAATAGTTACCATTAAGGCTTCTCTTTTAAGTCTTGAGCCGTGACATTCTCCACACTCTTCATATCTCATGTATTTCTCAACTTGGGACTTAAAAAATGAGGACTCAGTTTCTTCATATCTTCTCTTGAGATCCTTAATTATTCCCCCAAAATCTTCATATATTACGGTGTTTTTCCCCCATCTGTTTTCACCTTCCACCAAATACTGTTGACTACCTGTTCCTTTAAGTAATAAGTCTTTTTTCTCTTCACTAACTTCAGACAGCCTTTTTGTCATTGGAATATTGTTCTCATCGCAAAAAACCTTAAAAGTTCTGGAAAACCAAGTGTCATGCGCGAGAAGATTAATATATGGCAAAATTCCTCCTTCGTTTATGGAAAGGTTATCATTAAACACCAAATCTCTATCTATCGTTAAAACCGTTCCAAGCCCATTACAGGTAGGGCACGCTCCGTGTGGAGTATTAAAAGAAAAGACCCTTGGTTCTATTTGGGGCAAGAAAATGTTGTCAACCGGGCAAGCAAACTTTTCCGAATAAAAGTTATCTTCCATTTTTTGTGGCTTATCAGGAATACTAAATCCTGCGTCTTTAATTACAGATACGATTAATTCTCCGTCTCCAAGACTAAGAGCTTGTTCCACGGCTGTCGTGACTCTTGATCTGTCAGTATCTTTTTGTAAAACCATTTGATCAATAACAGCCTCCACAGTATGTTTATTTGTTTTTATTAATACAAAATCTTCATCTAAGGAAAATATCTTCTTGTCAATTCTTGCTTTTTTGTATCCCCTTTTCTTTAGATCAATAAAAAGCTCTGAATATTCTCCTTTCCTATCTTTGACAATTGGAGCAAGAATTAAAATCTTGACCCTTTGAGAAGATTGTTTTGTGGCGAGACTAAGTATGGAATCAGTAATTTGCTCTTTAGACATTTGAGATATTTCACGACCACAAACAGGGCAATGCGGATGCCCAATTCTGGCAAAAAGCAGGCGCATGTAATCATAGATTTCCGTGACAGTACCAACTGTGCTTCTGGGGTTATGGGAAGTTGATTTTTGATCAATAGATATTGCAGGAGACAATCCTTCTATTAAATCAACATCAGGCTTTCGCATTATTCCCAAAAACTGTCTTGCATATGAAGAAAGACTTTCTACGTACCTTCTTTGTCCTTCTGCGTAAATCGTGTCAAAAGCAATTGATGATTTACCGCTACCTGAAAGTCCTGTAAAGACAACTAGTTTGTTTTTAGGGATTTCCAAATCAATATTTTTAAGATTATGTTCCCTTGCTCCTTTTACGATAATTTTATCCATAAATTTTGAGGCTAAATCAATCTAAAATTATACATCAATCGTTGAGTAAATACAATGGACACAGACTTATAGACGATTGCGAGAAGGTGTTATTCGTCTACAAAGGCAATTCGATTCATTTTAGCGCTGATGTTGATATAATCTATTCATGGAACAAAGACTTGAAGTTAAAAATAAAGCTGGTGAGACTTTAGTTGGTACGTATGTAGTGCCTAAAAAGGGAGTCAACTTTCCTTGCGTAATTATGGTTCATGGATTTCATTACTTCAAAGAAGAGGATGGACTGTTTGTAGAAACTAGTAGATTTCTCTCTGATGTCGGCATTGCTTCTTGTAGATTTGATTTTTCTGGATGTGGCGAAAGTGAAGGTGACTATTCGGAGACTACCTTAACAAAATTGAAAAATGACCTTTCTGTGATAGTTAACTATGTGAGGAAAAATCTCGAAATTGATAAAAATAGAATTGGAATTTTTGCACAGTCATTTGGTACAACAGTTACGGTTGCACTTTCACCAAAAGTTAAATCAATAGTTCTTGCTGGAGCATTTATCAACCCTTCCGACATATTTAAGCAATATTTTGGTAAGCGATATAATCCTACAGGAATTTCCGTAAAAAATCATACGGACGGCCGTATCACCGAGATTAAACCTGGATTTTGGAAAGACTTCAATAACTACAATTTAATGTCTGAATTAAGAAAGCTTAATAGTAGTCTGTTATTAATTTATGGTTTGGAGGATGACACTATTCCACTTTCTTCTATTGAGAAGATATTTATGAACGCAAATGAACCAAAAGAAAAACTAATCATCGAGGGAGCCGACCATGGATTAATGCCAAAGAGGAATTTGGTTTATAAAGTTGTTTCTGATTGGTTTAAGCGAACTTTATGATTAGCTTTTTATAGAAATCTAGTCCTCATTAATCATGTACCCCAAATGTTTCAGAATTGGAACCAAATTCGTGCCTCGTTGGAAAGGTGGAAAGCTGTTCTTTATCCTAGCTTCAAGCCTACCTTGCAGCTTAGTTACCATTAGTTAGTGGAATTGATTGGTATTATTTTCGTCTACCAGGAAAATCGCTGCTGTCGGTAATATCATGTTTTATTGTGTCAATTAACTCTCCTTCTGGGCTATGCACTTCTTCTCTGACTGCAATAAAACCCTCGTGTTCTATTATCGTCGCAGCAAATCGGTTATTTAGAGTATTGTCTTGAAATAATCTGACTTCATATAAACCGTCCGAATCTGGTCTATAAGAATACTGTCCGTTTTCTAGATGTTGAGTCACTGCAGCGGGTAATCTCTCCATCAAGAATTCATCAAGTCTATCAGGACTCATTCCTTCATAATGACGAGGTTTTATAAAAATCTTTCTCCAGTTGTCTGACATAAGGAAAGATTTTACATGATTACGAGGGTGGTTGTCAACTATGGGACTAAGTACCCTCAACGCAAATACCATCGAACCGTTTCTTACCTGGATTTACAATCTGATGGACGCCTTTGAGTGTAATAGTAATGATATAATAGATAAAACTTATGAGCAATAGTATAAAAATACTGCCGGAAGACAGAATTCAGCTTACTCAAGACCAAAAGAACTTGATTGAACTTGCTTTTGCAAAACAAGTTCCGCCGGAAGACGCTAAATTTATGGAAAAGGTACAAAAAGAAAAAGTTGAAGAACCGTACGATAAATTAAGTGAATATTTTACCAATAAATATGGTGTAGATTTTGGGATGATTTTTCTGTCCGCAATCATGGGGGGAAAAGAAAAATATCAAGAAACGGTAGGGCTAATCGAAAAAGTAAGAGCAGAAGAAAGAATTAAAAATCTTCAGAAAAATTAAGAAGGAAGAATTTCCGAGGCATCAATTTTTAACACTTTAATAAGCTTAGATAGCTTATTTATTGTTAAATTTATCTCTCCACGTTCAATTTTTGCATAATAATTTCCTTTGCCCCTAATGCCGGCTAGCTTTGCAACTTCTTCTTGAGTAAGTCCTAATTTTTCCCTTGCCTCTTTTAGCTTAACACTTAGAGTTTTAGTAACTAATTTACTTTTTGCGTTGGCCATATATGGATAGTATAACACAAGAAGGTGTAGTCCTGGATTTAGCAGTCGAGGTTTCCTATTGACAACTCAGCCTCAGTTATAATATAGTAATGTAAGTTAATAATGAACAGGCGGAGGCAGCGCCTGGACGAGCTTCAAATACCCGCCCACACGAACCTTCGATTAGTTTTTATTTTTTATATCTATATGTTAATAAATAAATCTGGCTACAGGGCTTTTAATGAATACGATCTTTCTCTTATTTTGGAAAATCAGCTTAAAGAGATAAGGCAGAAAATCGAGTCTGATTTAAGCTCAAAATCCTTTTCCCCCACTGCGGAGTATATTTCAAGAAAAACTACTGAAGGACAGATCAAGCCCGTAAATCTCAAAACAGATGATGTTTATGCTACGACAAGTGAGCAAATGATTCCCACCGAATATTTTCCTTCAGCTATCTTTTTTATGGATGAACACAGAGCTTATAAAAAAGAGGTATTAACATTTCATCTGCCTTTTTCTGGGGATCCTGTCCTCTTGCGTTCCGTTCCTAATCCTAGACTTCTTCGGACAGAGGAAATCGGTATCATTGGCAACGAAATACTATTTGATGTAATTAATTTTAACAATGATTCTGATACTATCCAGAAAGAAAAAGATAATATTATTAATTTTCTCAAAAGCCAATTAGAACATGTAAATAATCAGGTCAATGGATATAATAATCATTTAGAAGAAGAAGTTAAAAAAGCAGTAGAGCAAGCGAAAGTAAAACTTTCTACTCACGATACGTTCCTTTCCAAATTGGGTGTGTCAATAAAATCAGAAAAAGAATCTCACGAGGATAATTTGCAAGCACCGACGGTCTCGCACGTTAAAAGAAAAGATCCTAAAAATTTCGATGTTTTTATATGCTATGCAAGCGAAGATAAACAATTTGTCATTTCGTTGGCAGAAGCCTCAAAGAAAGCAGGAATTGAAGTTTGGTATGATGGGTTTCAGTTGGGTTGGGGAGATGATCTCCGATCAACAATAGATGAGGGATTAAAGAACTCACTTTATGGGATCGTTATTTTCTCAAAATCATTCCTTGAGAAAAAGAAATGGACCGAATATGAGCTAAATGGTTTGTTTGCTCGAGAAAAGCCCGGTAAAAAAATTATCTTGCCTATTTGGCATAATGTGACTCGAGAGGAAGTGGCAGCGTATAGTCCTTCTTTGGCGGATCGTTTTGCAAAAAGTTCAAGCTCAATAGATGAAATTGTCTTAGAACTCAAGAACTTACTAAAAAATAGATGAAGAATCAAAAAAAGGAATTATGGATGTTTTAAAACTATACAGGAAAATAAAAGAGGGTGAGGGAAATAGGAAATCGATTAATAAGGCGTTTGGAAAAACAGAAGATTGGGGAAGAAACAAGAAGTTGCTCGATAAAGACCATAAGCTTTATAACATATGGTACAAAAGAACCAGTAAATTGAGTCGATTACTTGGAATAAAAGTGGGCTCACGAGCAAAATAGGAGGTGAAATGATATGCCACTAGGGAAACACGGAAAAACTAACGAAGGAAGAATTCGACAAGAAAGAGGAGTCTCTTTAGTAAAAAACCTGAAGGAAGATTATCCCGTTTTGGATCAATTTGATGACAGAACCAGATTGGATACTTTAAGGGATAGATATGAGGTTAGTTCATTAAGTCAACTTCTAAAAAAACTAAGAAAATAATAGATGTTCACCATAATAGAGTTGAGAGAAAGTAGCTCTTTTCTGCGTTATGTGATTTAAGATATTTAGCCTGCTTGATAATAAATGCTCTATTATGTTAATATGTGCGCGGCATATGAGAAATAAAGAGAAATTGAGTAATTTAGATAAATTAGGCTTAACGCTAGATCGTTTCAATAAGGAGCCTCAAAGCGCTAGACTTATTAGTGAAACTTGGGAAGCAGTGTTTGATTATTGGTCGGATAGTGCGAAAAACGCAGGTTTAGTTGTTCCAAACATAAAAGTAGAGCCTCTTAATGTTCCTTTGTCTTCTTTAAATGAAACTATTTTTGACTCAGAAGGACTTTTAATACCAACAATGATGATATTCTATCCGCCCGTATTAAGAGGAAAAGATGGCTTGATTCTAATGGGAAAAATGTTTCCCCAGTTAGGGACGAGAACTGTTAAAGATAATACTTCGCTTCAAAGCGAAAATGATTTTACGGGGTGGCTTAATGTTGAAGCAGTTTTCGAAGCGCCCAATGTTAACACTACTGAACATCAATTAAGAGAGCATTTTAATTCTACAGGGAGGATCGGGATGAGCGAGAATCAATACATTATTTTCTCGTTATTTACTAAATTAGCATTTGGAAGATACGTAGACTATAGTGTTCTATGTAGACTTCTCGATTCAAGACTTGAAAATTACGTCATTAATGCGCGTTTTGGCGCATCAGGAGATCTTCATGTTAACTCTCATCTGCGTCCAAGTCTTCAAGGAGAAGAATTAGGCGGAAGATCGATTAAAGTTATTCAATAGTTTTTATTGTTGGAATATAATAAATAGCAATTATGAGCCATTTTCTTATCAAGACTAAAGTTGAACCAGTTTTAAATAAAAGAGTTGGACTAGGAGAAGGTGCGTATTGGGACTTTTATAAAAATTTACTATATTGGATCGATATCCATGAAAAAAAACTCTTTATTTTTAACCCTTTAAAAAAACAGAATAAAGAAATTAAATTTAAAGAAGAAATAGGGGCAGTCGTAGCAAGCAAAGACGGATGTGTTATTTTGGCAACTAAAAATAAATTTATCAAATATAATTTCCTAACAGGAAGAAGCTATCTATTGGCTATTTTGAATGATGATAGGAAAAATATTAGATTTAATGATGGAAAATGCGATCCAATGGGACGATTTTGGGTTGGAACTATGGATGAGACCGGTAAGCCGAATAAAGGAAGTTTGTATTTCTTAGGAAGGGATTATTCTATTGAAAAAAGGATTAATAAAGTAACGATTTCAAATGGAATAACGTGGAGTCTTAACAGAAAAACTTTGTACTATATTGATAGCCCGACCTATTCTGTAGTTTCCTACGAATTTGATGAAAAAAATGGAGGAATTAAGAATAAAAGAATTGCGATAGAGATTAATTCCGATTTGGGAATGCCGGATGGAATGACGATTGATAATGAAGGAATGTTATGGATAGCTTTATATGGTGGAGGTAAAATAGCCAGATATAACCCTCAAAACGGAAGATTAATGGCTATTTTAGAAATACCAGGAGCTAAACTTGTTACGTCTTGTTCATTTGGGGGAAATGACTTATCTGATTTATACATAACGACCTCATCTTATGGATTGAATAACGTAGAAAAAAAACAGCAACACAATGCGGGAAGATTGCTTAAAGCCAAAGTAGGAGAGCAAGGTGTTCCATTGTGGCGATTTTTGTAATAGAATACTGACTATGAAACTATATTTGGTCCGTCATGGAGTAACTCAGGATAACATAGATGGCGTACATCAAACTGACGAAACCGCAATAAACAAAAAAGGGCAAAAACAAGCACAACTCGTTGCAAAAAAGTTGGCAAATATAAAAATCGATAAAATGCATTCGAGCCCCCTAGACAGAACATATCAGACAGCTGAAATAATTTCTAAAAGCTTAAATGTTCCTATATTAATTAATGAAAATTTAAAAGAAATTAAGAAGCCAACCGAAATTATCGGTAAGGCCCATAAAAACATAGAGGCTTTTCGGATAAATGAAAAAATTAGAAAAAACTATCATAATCTTTCTTGGCATTATTCCGACGAAGAGAATTTCAGGGATATTAAGAAAAGATGCGCGTCTTTTTTAAAAAGTATTGAAAAAAAATCTAAAGAAGATGAAGGAATTTTACTGATTACTCATAACTATATCGCAAAAGCTTTGGTAAGTTTAGCTATATTCAGAAATGAATTAACTTCCAGGATATTTTTAGATTTTTATGACAACACTGTTTTCTCCAACACTGGCATAATTGAAATGGAGTATAAACCTACTACAGGTTTTAAGTTAATCTCCTGGGATGTCACGGTTTGTTAATTGTTAGCTGCGTAAATTTCATAGCTTTTATAGAAATTGTGTGCTATAATCACATGACTATGAGCTTAACTAAATGCGAAAGATTTAATCTTTCTGAGAGCTTAGCTGCTCTTTCCACAAAAGAATTAATTAAGGCATATGGGGGATGGAATGAAGGGCATTTTGAGTTTCGTACAGGAGAGCACGGAAATGGCTGGATTAATAAAATGGAGTTCTTACGTTATCCTGAAGTAATGAATGAGATGGGCAGACGACTAGCGGCTCAATATTCGGATCTTAAGGACGAGATTGAAGTCGTAATGGGTCCTTCTTATATTGGTTCTATTATTGCTTATTCAGTTGCTTCTCACTTGAACGTTCCCTTCAGTCTTACTTACAGGGATCATAAAGATGGAGACATTATTAAAATGCATCGAGGATTTGTCCTTCCTCCCAGAACTAAGATATTGTTTGTTGATGACTTCGTATTTACGGGCACTGATCTTAAAGATAACGTGGGAGCTTTACAAAATGCAAGCATGGATGTTCTTGGAGCTTCAGTTATTGGAATTAGGAATCATATCGAATTAGGTGTTCCGATTAGACCATTGATGGTAGTTGATTTTATAAAAACGGCAAAAGAAAACTGCAGGATGTGTATTCAAGGTATTGATATTACGGCAACTAACGTAAGGGAATAATTATTTTTGAATAAAGCTATCTATATGTTGCATGAGTGGATTTAATTCAAATCCGAGCTCTCCAATCTCATCAGATAAAACAAGCAGCATTCCATGATGATAAATACTTCTTGATCGTAAAGCGTTTGAGTCGCCAACATTTCTCCTAAGCATGTTTAAATATTTTGTTAAATAAAAGATATGAGTATGTACGGTGGCAAATTTAAAATATAGCGAAAATCTTTCAAATTTTTGCGAATCAAATTCTCCTGGATTTTGAAGAGAATAAGCTATAGATAATAAGTCTTTTTCCTCTTCGGGAGTGAATGCGCTTGAAGCTTTTGCAGCGCCTGAATAATCCTTTCTTGTTTTCAATGACATATTTGCAGGAATGCCAGTATCCCTACCATTCCTTAAAAATTTAGCAATATCAAATAGCGGAGAAGAATATTCAACTGCATTAAAATCTACTTGATAGATTTTTCCGTTACTGTTGATAACATTTCTCGGATTGCGGTCAAAATAAAATCCTGGAAATTCTTGCAAAGCTTGCCTGTTAATGTTAAACACTACTTCATAATTTTCCAGGAAACTTCTTTCCTCCTCTTCGCTCAGAAAACCAGTTCTTATGGGAGACTTTAATGGCCAAGGGCTAGTAGTATGTTTGGGAGAGTCATATAAATGCCCCATTTCATAAAATTGTCGTACTGCTTGAGAAGAAAGAGAAATTTTTTGCTCATCATCTAAGTTTTCATCAAATTGTCTGTGCATATCTATTCCGTCAATAAGTTCATATGCAAATATTGCAGAGTCACGCTCCGGCATGCAGGACACATATGATAAGTTTGGTACAAAATCTGCAGCTTCAAGATGTTGAAAATTATTTATCTCTTCAAAAGCCTTCTTAAAATTCGCTTGGTAGCGCTTAACAAAGTAAGAACAGCCATTTACATGATAAACATATGTTTCGATTGTAGGGTTCGGTGCTGCCTGAAGAATCGATTCCAAATGATTGCTTGGCGGTTTTTCTTTTGTAGCCATCAATTTGGACATTTCTAAACTAAGCACTAGCGATTTTGCTTCGGAAATCATATTTATTTTTCTATCAATGTTAATAATCTATTCCCAACATATACAATTGCGAGCCTGAGATCATTTATGTCAAAAACAGGCTGATTATTTCTTATTGCCTCCTGAATTACATAGTCATGTATAGCCCTCACTATAGAAAATTGTTCGGGGGTAAGCTCTCTCCTGTGCGTTTGACCTTTAATAGTTGCTTTATAAAGCTCAATATCTTTACATTCTAAAAAAAGACTAACAATGTTATCTTCTAATGCAAGATCGGATGCAGATCGAGGATCGATATGATTTCCCTCAATTATTGTTAATTGTTTCTCCGACTCAAAAAAAGTAATCAATTTTCTCACGCCTACATCTACAGTTGAGGTTTGTTTTTTATATTCTTCAACAGATTTTTCCTCAACGCTCATTTTAGAAAGAGAAGCTAAGTTATGAAGATCGTAAGTGTGTCGAAATAGCTCAGGATTTTCTGTTTCCGAAGTTAGCGTTTGTTGAATTGACCTGATTATTGCTGTAGTTAATACGCTAGCAGCAGGGATCCTTTGTTTAAGCTGGTCTGCTAAGGTTGTCTTGCCGGTTCCAATATTTCCACCAATTAAGATAATCACAGGTTTGCTAATTTTGCCTCCAGCCCAGTTCCTGTTAAATTCTTCGAATGGATTAGTTGAATCGTTCTTTCTTTCTAAACTCTGCATAATCTTAGCTTCCTCGTACTCCATTGACTAGAATATTATTGATTAAATTAAATTTAGAGTTTTCGAGAATGTACAAAGTAAGATCTGCTACCAAAGCTGGATCTATCCGTCTGTATGATATTTTATTGATTCCGGCATTTTTATATATTTGAGTATTCATTGACCCGGGATATATCTCAAGTATTCTTATTTTTGTATGCTCGAGCTCTTCTCTTAATGATTCTGTAAATCCTCTTAGTCCAAATTTACTTGCAGCGTAAAGTGACTGTTCTTTTTTACCGTTTAAGCCAGTCAAGGAGTTAATATTAATGATTAGCCCTGAATTTCTCTTTACCATTGCTGGTAAAACTGCATGGGTAAAATAGATAACTCCTTTTAGATTTGTATCTATAACGGCTGAAATTAACGACTCAGAAACATTTATTAAAGAGCTTCTACTATATATCCCTGCACAATTTACTAGAATATCAATTTTTTTTATTTCATTTACCAATCTACCTATTTCCTCAGGGTTCCTAACATCGCAAGAGTAATAAAGTAATTTTTTACTATTAATATCTTTTCTGGCTTTTTCAAGCTTTCTATGATCTCTACTGCAAATTATAACTTTACATTTTCTTCTAATAAATTCCTTGGTTAATTCTAAGCCGAATCCCGAACTACCTCCTGTAATCAATACTGTAAGATTGTTTTTTTTCATATTAATATGTACGTAAATTTTTTTTGTCTATCTTGTCAGCTTCTAATCCAACTGAGTAACCGGCATGTTCGGAGAATAGCCATAAGAATAATTCGTTTTCATTTCGTATCCTTTCTTCTAGTTTTTTAATTCTTTCAATATCATTTTTTTCTTTATTTTTCCTTGCCAATAGAATATTTGCTTTTACGCCGTCGTTAGGAGTAGAAACAAATTTTAAATTATATTTTAATGCACTTAAGTTAAAAACCCAGTTGTATATCTCCTTGAGTCTTTTAATGTGAAATGATGAACTAATAATTATAATGTCCTTTATTTTTAAAGGGTCAATGAGGAATATTTTTGAGAAAACGGCTCCTCCTAAGCTATCATTTGAAAATTTCTCAATCCTTATATTTTGCTTAGGGATTCCTCGTTTGATTAAATATTTTGCCATTAATTCAGATTCGATAACAGGAAAACCTTTTTGGTCTAGAACAGGAGGTTTATATAAGGTTTCCCTGCCTGTTAATATAAACATAGTTCTTGTATTAGCATTAGAGTTGTGAATTTCAATTCCTTTTTCTAGTCTAGCTTTAACATATTCTGGTAATGTTCTGTTCACGCTTACTCCGCCCGCAGAGACAATAATTGCTTTAACTTTATTTGTTTTAAACCACTTGCTAGAATCATATATATCAAAGACTGTTCCCAAAGGAAGTAAGGGATTAAAGGTCAAACTGGTTTTCTTATATTTAAAATAGTCAATAGCATCAGAGATCATATTGTCATATTCGCTTTGCATATCGATAGTTTTTATTTTCTTTTCTAAATCAACTGATTTATTGTTTATCGAAAGGGTATTTGCGGAAAGATTAAATCTAATATTATCTTTTCCCGAGAATTCAATAACTCTTCTTTCTTTTTTTGATTTCCAGTTCATTGAGATGTTTACATTTATATTACTTTTGGCTTCAAGAGCAAGATTCACAAAGTATTCAATATCGGAAGACATTGTTTTATAGGTACCTTTAATTATCGATACTTTTGGGATAAATTGATAAAGAATTGAAAATATATTTATTCCGCTATCAATAAGACAACCTCCTCCGCTTAGCTCTTTATTGAATATCCAATCGTCTACGTTAGGATGATAGCTATAAACATCTTCATAATATTGAATTTTGATATTCTTTATTCTTAAGGAACCACGTATAATCTCCTTTACTTTGAGAACTATCGGATTAAATGCTGAATGGTACGCAAAATATACGTTTTTATTTTTGGCAAGTTTTGCGAGTTCCTTAAGATGACTTTGATTTATTATTGCTGGTTTCTCAACAATTACTTTCTTCCCTTGTTTTAAAAAGTATTTAGTCATTTCGAGGTGTAAGTATGGAGGAGTAGTAATAATTACTAAATCACACTTAAGAATATTTTTATTTTTATAGTCGCAATAATGCTTTAATTTTCTATAGGTTTTAGGTTTTGTCCGACTGCAAAGAATAATCTCTTCCGCTTTATTTTCGAAAGCTCTTATATAAAATGGTGCAATGTTTCCTGTTCCAATTATTGCTATTTTCATAAGTAAAACCGAACAGTAGTTTACCATAGTTGATGCTTTTTATCAACCTATAGGACTAAATTTATTCAATAGATTCTATTCTTGCTGTGACATCTTATTGTTTCGTCAGCCTCAAAATGATACAATTTAGATATGAAATTCAATCCTTTATTGCCAGAACTGTATGTTTCTGATTTTAATAAATCTCTTAATTTTTACGGTAATATCCTTGGTTTTAAAACAGAATACACAAGAGAAAATCCCAGATTTGCGTTTCTTTCTTACCAAAACAGTCAACTAATGATACAAGAGGAAGATGATGACGAAGAATGGCACAACGGAAAACCGGAATATCCATACGGGAGAGGCCTAAACTTACAGATTGAAACGGATAATATTAACTATTTACTAAAATCTTTAAAGTTAGCAAATTACCCGATTAAACGAAAGCTTAAGGAAAGTCCATATATTACGAAAACAGGAATTGTTAAATTAAAAGAATTTTTAGTTATGGATCCAGACGGATATTTACTTAGATTCTCTCAGGGAATTTAATTAATGACGTAAATATCGCACATCTCGCGGATGAGACCTAAAACTGATCGGTAAAGTCGGTATCCAGGAAAGCGGGACGCGAATGAATTTATTATTCTTCCTGAATAAACTTCCAGATCTTTTCTCCTGCCAAAATTGTGTCTGTCGTAATCTTTTGATATGTAGTTAACATAAAGGTAATTTTCGGTTCTTCATAACTGTACATTAGTTCATCATTTATAAATTTTATATAAAAATTCATTATGTGGCAGTTGGGGAAAATAAGGATTATTTGAGGAAAAACATTATTTGAATCTAGATAATAAATCAACTCATTTTTTTCCTCCTTAAGTCTTATATATTGTTTTATTCTGTGTTTTATGGCATATTTTGGCATTTTAGGATTGAAAACCTCGATCATGAAACAAGTATTGCTTTTAATTTCTTTTCCCATATAGCTTTTCTTATCAACGAAAAGATCGGGGATAAACTGTTTAATATTATTAAACTCTTCAATTGTTTGTGAATCTTGAAGCTTTTCTATCCAATTTTCGGTTTTGCTTGAGATCTCATATTCAATAGAAGGGTTTTTCTTATTCTTATTTTCAAGATACTCGTAATTTTTAAATTGTGTATATATTTCTGAAACTAGGACACAGTGGCTAATAAAAACCTTTGAAGCATTCTTATCTTCATAAAACTTCCTTATATGCTTTATTTCAACATATCCTTCGTCGGTAAAATCAGTTAAGTAATTATGCCTTGCCCAAGTTATACCGTTATTATTCAGAAAATAAATAGCAGGTTTTGTATTTTCCAGAAGCTTATGTGAATAGATTCTTCCTAAATAGTTTTTGTTGACTAAATTCTTAAGCCAAACATTTATTCTTTTAGTATCCTTATGGTGAAGAAGTTTTTGAATTTGATGTCTATTTACAAACCGAAGTTTAATTATTATTTTAAGAATCTCTTTTTGTTTTTCAGTTATTTCAGGAAGTATTTTATAGTTCATTAGTATTTATTTTTTTGAATTTTTAACGATTATTTCTCTTGAGGCAGTTTAATGGAGCAGGCTATCTAATTATTTTGGATTATATCACTTTTATCTTATTTTTCATCTTTTTATATGTTTTCTTTTATCTATTTATATAGAAAAGACAATAACTATCTTTTTTAATTTTAAAGCTAAAAATTGTGTACGCCGTGGCCTTGGTCTTGTCCTAGTCGGCAAGGGCAAATTTATCGCATCTCGATGCTTGACAAGCTATTCAGTTTTGATATATACTGTCTATATATGGACAGCAAATAATTAATATTTTAGGTTATGAAAACTACTACTTTATCCTCCACAAATAACAATCCTTCCAAAGTAGACAATTCCCGTTTTGATATAAGTAAATTCACAAAGTCCAATGACTTAATTAACGTCCTTAATCAAATGTTTCCGAAACAAACTTATGAAAATAAAACTGTTTTGGAAGTAAAGAAAATTCTAGGTGAAAAATACTCCCTTGAGGATACAAAAACTCTTGTTTCCGCATTTGAATATCTTATTGATAATTGGTTGGAAGAATATGAGAGAAAAATCTTTAACAATAAAACAGTTAAAGAAATAATACATTCTTTTTAATTATGCTTGAGGATACTTTTGAAACAAAAAAAGCGGTTATTTATTTAAGGGTTTCCTCTGAAGAGCAGGTGGAAAATTTTTCTTTGGATACCCAGGAGGAAATTTGTCGACGGGAAGCGCAAAGAAAACAGTTTGAAATTCTTGAGGTTTTCAGAGAAGAAGGGCGATCCGCTAAAACCATCACCGGAAGACCGATTTTAATTAAGCTTTTGGAGTTTTGCCGAAAAAATCGAAAGATTGTTGATGCAGTGTTTGTTTATAGACTGGATAGACTTTCAAGACAAACCTCAGACTATCTTGCGATTAGAAAAAAACTGGCAGAATATGAAATAACATTAATTTCTGCGACAGAGCCGACCGGAAATAGCCCAACGGAAAAACTGATTGAGACTATGCTGGCAGGGTTTGCGCAAATGGATAATGACGTAAGAAGCGAAAGATCAAAAAACGGATTAAGAGCAAGATTTCTATCCGGGCTCTGCATCGCCAAAGTGCCGGTAGGTTATGTGATAAAAAATGGGTTTGCGATAAAAGACGGCGATTCTTTCGATAAAATGAAAAAAGCCTGGAATTTAATGGCAACAGGTACAAAAAGTTTATTAGAAATGGCGGAAATTATGAATAAATGGGGACTAAGAACTAGTATTTCGGGTAAAGAACATAAATTAAGAGCGCAAACTGCTAACGGAATATTTAGAAATAAATTTTATATGGGAATATTAACTTCTAACACGTACAAGGAAGAGGTTAGAGGTCAACATGAAGCAATGATAACCGAGGAACAGTTTTACAAGGTCCAAGCAATTATTGATGGACGAAGCCGTTTCGGAACAGCTCCCGCAAAAAGGCTTAAAGATAATCCCGATTTCCCACTTCGGGGAACGATTAAATGTGGAAAGTGTGGCGGTAATTTATCCGGAGGATGGAGTAAGGGAAGATCTAAAAAATACGCATATTATATTTGTAAAAATAGATGCGGTGCGTCATCCATAAAAGTACAGGTACTTAACGATTCACTAATTAATTTTCTTCAGGAGAATTCGCCAACGAAAAATCAATTAGAAACATTTCTTTTTGTCCTTAAGCTAAGATTTAACAAAAGCATTACACTTCTTAAAACAAAAAGAGAAAACGCAAAACAGGAAATTGAAGAACAGGACAAGTTACTGCAAACGTTAATCGAGAAAAATCTTAAAGGCACATACTCGGACGACGAATTCATAAAGCAAAAGACAATTATTAAGGATAAAATCAAAGATATGAAAACACTTCTAAGTACAACGCTGTTTGATAAATACTCATATGAGGAAATTGCTAAGTTTATGAAAAGTAAATTTGAAGATTTAGGCCAAACCTACTTGGATTCAAAGCCGGGTATACGCAGAGTTCTTCTTGGTTCGATATGTCCCGGTGGGTTGTCTTGGCAGTATGAGGGCTTATCGAACCGCAGGTTTAGCCCGCAATACCAAGCTATTCTTGATTCAAAAAACAAAGATTTTGTGTTGAGTACCCCGTAGGGGAATCGAACCCCTGATTCCCTGGCTGAAAACCAGGTGTCCTAGGCCGCTAGACGAACGGGGCTAGCGAAAATAAAGGAACGTACTTTCGTACGCTCCCTTATTATATCTAAAAAATAGCTTTAAGGCAATTATTGCCTGAGCTTTTTTCTGACATTTTCAACTGAATCCTTTGCAGCTGATTGGCCTCCAAGACCAAAAGCTATTCCTCCGGCAATTGCAAACATTGCAACTACGCCTGTAAATAGAATCCTTATAAGATCGGCAGCTACTCCTAATTGAGTTAAGACTGCTAAGATCACAAAGATTCCAACCGCCCATTTTGTTACAGTTGCTATTGTGGCGGCAGTTTTTACATCAACTTGTTTCATTGATGCCATAACGACATCATGTGCAAGCCTTGCAAAAACAAATCCTACCATTGCAATAATTGCAGCAACAAAAACGTTTGGTAAGTATAGAAGGAATTCGTTAAGAATTGTTGTAACTCTTGGAAGACCCCATACATCTGCTGTTGGAATTAAGAAAACAATAATTACAAACCAGCGGACTATCTCTGCTAAGATATTAGACCAGCTGTATTCGTCCTTAAGTTCGGGCACTCCATATCTTTTAAGGAAAGCTTCCAATTTTAAAGCTTTAAGAATACTCAAAACAGCTTGCTTTAAAAGAGAAGCAACGATAATTCCAATTAAAAGAATAATAAGTCCAGCAACGAAGTTTGGGATAAAACCTCCCAGAGCATCAAGAGCATTCATGATGGAGGTCTTAAGTGTTTCACCTATGTTTATCATATTTTCACCTCCTTTCTTCTAAGTCTCTATTAGTCCTATATTTCCATATATAGTATTTATTAACTTGCTTGTCAAGTTGAGGCATAAATTGATATAATAAAGTTTGTATTTCTTGGGCCGGTAGCTCAGCGGTAGAGCAGGAGCCTTTTAAGCTCTTGGTCACAGGTTCGAATCCTGTCCGGCTCACTTCGGTTCTGCCCATTACGATCACGATCTTTTATTCCCCCTACTTATACTTAATAAATGTTAGTAGTTAAAATATGCTGAAGCCGCAAGTGCTCCATGAATTAAACCCAAGATTAATGAAATTACTGCCATTCTTGGATGCCATTTAAAAGGGAGAATTGGTCTTCCAGTAAAATAAAAATATCCAACCGAAGCAGTGAACAAGAAGGAGATGTAAGTCAAAATTCCAAGATAAAAAATTAATGGGAAGCCTAGTATCGGATAATACGCAAGTGTTGCAAGCATATTTGTTTTCTTATAATTGTATCATTCAAGTTGTTTTTCGCAATTTTTTTTGGCTTAACGTGTTATAGAAAGTATAAATTGCCCCCTTTTGATATACATCGTCATCTTGACTCTATGATTTAATTCAAGTACTATGGTTAATACCAACGATACGCAAGTATCATAGGCAGGAAGCTTTCGCAAGAAAGCCGCCCCGAAAAGACCTCAGAAATGAGGTTTTTTTGCGGCCAAAATTTAACATAGATAAATAAGTTTTGGGATTTTTACTCCTGCGGAGGTGGTGGAAGAAATTCTTCACCTGTGTCTTCTGCTTTTTTATAACTTGTTTTTTGCCATTCAATATAAGGACAGCCTGTTGCTTTCTTTGCTTCTCTGTCCCATCCTGCTGTTGAACATTTTTTCATGCTCTTCCCACTTACAGTTGTAAAAAGCACTAATGGTTTGCTGCATTGTGGACATTCCTCTTCGAGTTGCTCTGTTGTACCATTTATCCATTCAATAAAGTCACATCCAGTTGCTTTTTTTGTTTCTTTATCCCAACCTCCAGCTGAGCATTTCTTCATTTTTTTGCCAAATCTGGTAAATTGAATTACTAAATGTGATCCGCATTTAGGACATTTTTCATCAAGCTGTTTGGGCTCAAATGGTAACCACTTAACGTAATCACAGCCTTCTGTTGTTCTTGTTTCCTTATTCCATGATCCAGATGAACATCGTTGCAGCTTTTTTCCACTCGCAGTTTCGACAACTTCCCCTAGCTCAGATCCGCATTTAGGACATCTGGTATTTTCTTCCATAGCATCCAGGATAACATCTTTTTAAAACAATTTATAGATGCAAAACTATATACGAAGATTGTCTCTAAGTTTTATGAGTGTCGTTTCAAGTTCATCAATGTTTTTTGTTGCAACTAGTTTTTCTCTCATGTTTGATGCGTCAGGAAATCCATGAATATATGCTTTGCAAAATTTTCGCACAATCGCACTGTTCTTGTTCTTTCCCCAGGTCTTATTATATAAGCGAACATGTTCTAAATAGGTTTCAAGCTTAGTTTTAACAGAAATTTCTCCCGGATTAACAGAATTATTAAACATCCAGGGATTAGATAAGATGCCTCTTCCAATCATGTATCCATCAGCTTTATATACATCATGAGCTTTTTTTACATCATTAAGCGTGAATAGATCTCCGTTTCCAATAATTAACGTCTTGGGAGAAATCTTATCCCTTAATTTCAAAATTTTAGGTATAAGCTCCCAATGCGCAGAGGGACGAGACATTTCTTCAGCTGTTCTTAAATGAACAGTCAATGCAGAAAGGTTTTGCTTAAGAAGAAAGGTAAACCATGTATCTATAACCTCATCGTTAAAACCAATTCTTGTTTTTACACTTATTGGTAGATCCTTTGCTCCCTCTCTTGTTGCCTGAATAATTTTCTCTGCTAATTTAGGATTATTAATCAAAGCAGCACATGCACCGTATTTAATTGTGGCTTTATCTGGACAACCCATATTTATATCTATACCGGCAAACCCCATTGAGCTAACAATCTTAGCAGCATCATGAAAGTGCTTGGGATCGTGTCCCCACAACTGAGCAACAACAGGCTGTTCTTTTTTGCTAAATTTAAGATTATTTATGACATGAGATTCCCCTTTGGAAAGAATTCCGTCAACCGGAGTAAATTCAGTAAAAAATATGTCTGGACGGCCTAATTTCAAAACCATTTGACGAAAAACATAATCTGTTACTCCATCCATTGGTGCTAGAACAGTAAAGGGATTAGGAAGACTCTGCCAAAAATTGAGCATAAAAATATTATATCAATCAAATCTTAATAAGTTATTAGGTGATTACTTTTTCCTGTTTAAAGATCTTTTTGGATTATAGATCATGTAGTAAACAACCGGAATAAAAAAGAGCATTATTGTTCCTGAAAAAGTTAGTCCGGCAATAATTGCTCCTCCTAATCCACGCCACAATGCATTAGAAAGAGTGATCGGCAATAAACCCAAGATTGCCGCTAGAGAGGTTAAGGCAATCGGTTCCAATCTGCTGGAAGCCCCATCAATAATTGACTCTTTAAATTTCAGTCCTGAATCTATGTTAATTAATATTTTATCAACAACAAGAATTGAATTTTTTACAACGATTCCAAACAATGCAAGAATTCCAATTAGAGCAGGAAATGAAAGAGGAGTTTGGGTAAGTCCGAAAATGATAAACACTCCTGAAATAGAAAGAGGAATAACCGCTAAAACTATCAACGCTCTCCTAAACGAATTAAATTGAAGAACCATGGTGGATAGAATTAGAATAAATGACAGAATCATAGCAATAAGAATAGACTGAACTGATTTTGCATTTTCTTCGTTTACTCCCCCTGTTCCCCACGAATAATCTGCAGGTAAATTTAAATCTTTTGCAAAATTTTCCAATTGTTGGTTTTTCTGGGCAATGTTGTATCCTCTCGCGACACCTGCAGATACTGTTTGGACTCTTTTACCATCAAGTCTTGTGATTACAGTAGGATTTGTTGATAGCTTAAACGTACCAAGAGATGTAAGAGGAATGCTTCCTCCCGATGAGTTTGGAATATTTATTGAACTTATGTCTTCTACGTTTTGAGTGCTAGTTGAAAGCCTGATTGTTATGTCTTCGCTTTTTTCCAGCTCCGGGTCAAGCTTTATTGAACTTGCCTTAAATCCACTTGCAAATAACCTTAACCAAAATCCAACTAAATCTTTTGATAAACCAGCTTGAGATATTTTCTGCTCGTCCGGGACAAAGACCAATTTGCTTGTTCCTGACTTGACACTTCTGTCAACATTAGTAATCCCCTGCTGTTTTTTAAGATAGTCTTCAATTTTGGTTGCATAGGAATCTAAAACCGCAAAGTCAGGACCATATAAGTTCATTTGCAAATCAGCTCCTGCCGGAGGACCACTTGATAATTCGATTACCGATAGTTTTCCTGCAGTATAAGTGTTAGTATTGTTCCTTAAATAATCAGCAATCTCTATTGAACTAATTTTCCTTTCTTTTTTATCAACAAGGATTAACGTGTAAAGAAAATTATTAGAAGATGTTCCTGCTATTCCGCTCATGGAATTAAATCCTGTGTTTTGTTGAAGTGTAATGAATTTTATTCCGGGAGTATTTTTTAATAATTCAAAAACCTTCATTGATTCTTCCTTGGCTTTTACCAAGTTAGTTCCTGAAGGAAGTTCTCCGGATACATATAGAAAATCTTCTTCTGTTTTAGGGAAAAATTCACTTTTTACAAACCCAAATGGAACTAAAAGGTAAGAAAATAACGAAAAAATTGCAACCATAATTATGATTTTTTTTCTTGCAGAAGCAGAATTTAGAATTCGTACCATTGCCCTTGTGTAGTAAGCCTCTAAGAAATTGAAGCTGATGAGTCCTGAACTCAAATATTTTCTATATTTTTTAAACTTTGCTAACCGTTTTATTGTTTTATCAGCAATGTTTTTTCTAATTTTGTAGGAAACGTACATTAGAATTGCAAATAAAATAATTTCTAAAATTAGAATTTGGTTTTTTGGCAAAATAAAAACAAACAAACCGATTATTAACAAGAACATTAGGATTTGGATTAAAATCTTTACTCTATGTGGAATTGATGGCTTTAAAAGAAAAATTATAAAGGGCATAATTAAAAACATTGCTACGAAAAATGATCCGAGTAAAGTTGCCGAAACAACAATTGGAATTGGTTTTATAAATTCTCCGATGATTCCGCTTGCTAATAACAGGGGCACAAATGCAAAAACAGTGGTGATCGTTGTTGTAAGAATAGCTATTAAAAAATCTTTCCATACAAGAAGAGCTGTTTGAAGTGGAGTGAACTTTCCTGATCTATGGTAAGCCGTCATTGCCGAGATAACAACAATCGTATCGTCGACCAATAGACCTAAAGACAAGAGAAGTGAAAAAGTTGCAATAAAGGATAATGCAATGCCTGTAATATGCATTACAATAAAAGTTATTAAAAAAGTCATCGGAGTAGCAAATAATGCTACAAGTGCCTGCCTAACTCCCAAAAATAGAAGCAGAAGTAAAGAAACAAGTCCAATTGTAATAGATAAATCTTTTCCAAGTTCATTAAATTGATCATCTATTAAATCCGAAGTATTAAGTGCTGTGTAGATTTTATATTTACCCCCAGACGCTTTGAGAGATTTTTTTACAAGCTCTTGCGCATCTTTATTAGCCTTATCAATGTTCACATTGCTTGATCTGAATACATTTACAGTAAGTGAAGAATATATCTTTCCATCGGCAGAAAGGTATGATTGCGGCTGATCAGGTTTTGATTTTTCCACAACGTATGCAATATCTCCTAAGGAAACCGTAGATACGGGGGCTGGAGCACCATTGCTGGATGCCCCCGTAAGATTAACTTTTAGCTTACGAATATCGTCTACTGTTAAGGCGGTTTGATTAATAGAAAGAGAGAAAATTGAATTTGATGATTTAACAGATCCTGAAGGGAAAGCACTGATTGCAGATTTTATTGACCCCATTAACAATTGTGGATTAATAGAATAATTAGTTACTGATTCCGGTTTAATAATTACTTGAACTTCTTTTTCATCTAATCCATTTATTGTTACCTGCTTAATTGATGATAAATTTTCAAGATCTTTTCCAAGTTGCTGACCAAACTTAAATAGGTTAGCTTTGTTATTGTTCTTATCTACCAAATTAAATGTCCATATTGGTTGATTTTCAAAATCCAGTTTTTGTACATTAGGTTTTTGTGCATCAGAAGGCAAGTCCGTAACAGCATCTACTGCTGACTGTACGTCTGTTTTAGCTTTATCTGCATCTATTCCTGATTTGAATTGAATAGTTGTAATGGAAACAGATTCTCTAGAAGTTGAAGTTGTCTTATCAATATTAGGAATTCCTCTTACTGCATCCTCAATCGGCATTGTAATAAGAGACTCCATGTCTGCTGGGTTTGCACCAGGTAAGACAGTAGATATTATTACAATTGGGATTTTAATCTCTGGGTTGAGATTTCGAGGAAGATTCATTAGGCTATAAACTCCGGCAAAGATTAAAACAGTCGTAATTAAGATTATGAGCCTTAAATTAATAAAATATTTTAGAATGAAGGATTTTGAAAGCTTAGGATTAAATCTTAGATGCTTTAAGTAAACTGATTCATGTTTTGCCATATTTTAGACTAGTTTGTTTCAACTTTATCTCCCTCCAAAACATTCCTAGTTAATATAACTGTGCTTTCCGCATCGATTCCGGATAAAACTTCCACGAATCTTCCCTGTACTTCTCCTAATTTAACTTTTCTAACTGTTGCAACATTATTTTTTCCCACCACAAATACAAACGCTTCTTCTTGTGTTTGAAATACACTATCAAGTGGAACAAATGGAACATAATTGTTTGTATTTCCTGTACCTATTGGTATATCGATTGTCACAAATGACGTATCTGTCAGTTGATCTTTATAGATATCATTCAGCTGGTAAACAACACTATACAGCTGCCCGTCTGTTGCATCCTTGGATACATAGCTCGGTCTTATTTTTACCTGGCTGTTATTTATATTTATAACTGAGTCTTCAATCATGGAAATATTCCTAGCAGTATTTGCAGGAACTTTTGCAATTACTTTTACATGCTGAGTAGTTCCAGATAGACTTAATAAAACAGTTCCCGGGTTAACCGATTGCCCTTCTTTCACATAAATTCTGTCAATTCTTCCAGCAAAAGGACTTGTGGGATGCATTGTTGCTTCATTTACTAACGCCAAATTATATGAAAGCCTTGAGATTTCTAAACCTACAGCAAGAGATTTTTCCTGTATTTCCAATTGCTTAAGAGCAATGTCTTTTTGCAAATCACCAAGCTGTGCCGGTGGTTTATCCGAACTTGCCTGATACTCAAGACCTCGAAGCTGTGCTGAAAGTTGGGTTACTGCCGATTGAAGCTGGGCTTTAACCTGTTTTGTTTGAAAAATCAGATTATCATTTACACCACCAACATTAGATGAAATATAATCTTCTAAATCTGAATTTATTTTATCAAGCAAAGATTGGTTTAAATCAAGAAGTGATTTTGTTTCTTCTGCAGACTTACTTGAAATATCACGTAACTGACTGGCGTTGTCGGAAGACTTAATTGCTGTTTCTTTTTGCTTTGCAATTAAATCCTTCTGGTCCTTATAAGTATCTTTTGCCAGGTTATATTGATTTTGTGCAATTTCTCTTGAGATTGCTAAAATATTTCCCCCGCTATAATTACTCGATAAGTTTATTAAATTTTCTCCAACTCCTACATCCTGACCCTCTGTAACATTTATAAATTGAACAACTCCGGGAGAAAACGCAACAATTTTTATTACTCCTGATTTTTCGACTTGTGCATGAAATTTTAACTTTGGAGCAGATCCAAGCTTGTATGTTTCTACTTTTTTGGCAACTTGCTTATTCTCAACTGCGCTTTTTGGAGCAAGAAGTAAGTTTCCTCCAATAATTAAAAGAAACAGTAATAATAAAACAGCAAAAAAACTTGTAAAAGGTTTTCTTACAATAAACGCGTTTACTTTTCTTAAACGATTTTTAACATCTGATAGACGTCCTGAATAATTGTAGTTTTTAACCACAGAATAATATCTTGTTTTTTTCTTTTTTCTAGGCATATTTTTATGAGGCAGAAATCTACAAAAAGTAGACGCTTTATCTTACAACTATGAGCTAATTTTGTCAATCAAAAGCTTAACATTAAAGACCTATAGTTGAATGTGTAACATTCTAATGATATAATCTTGGTTTATGACTTTAGAACAAACAGAGTTGCGTCTAAGTGAACATATTAGGCAAGCAAGACAAAATTACTCTCCTGATTCCAGCTGGAGCAGCTATAATTCGAATCTCTCTGAATATCAAGATGCGTTTGCTTCGGTACTTAATGATAAAAAAATCTTAGATTTGCTATCAGAAAAAGATAAACCTGTCGTTATTGACGTCATGGCTCCTTCTGGAACACTAGCAGACATGTTTACTCAATTACCAGACAAGAAAAATAAACTTGGAATTGCAATTTCCCTTGAAGATTTAAGATCATTGGATGAAATAGAAAGAGATGAATCCCTTGGAATATGTCAAGTTTCGGGCGACATAACTAAATCAAAAACCTGGAGAAAAGCTTCGGAAATTCTTAATGGAAGAAAAGCAGATTTAATAATTGAACGTGGGTTTGGTGGATTAAGAAGGTTACCTCATAATGCTGTTTTTTACGGTTTAATGCTGCAAAGATTATGGCAACTTCTTGCTGTAGACGGAACCATGCTGTTGCAACTATCTGATATTGAGGATCTAATTTCTGCAAAAGTATCACCGAGTATCTTGGTACGCAATTTAAATGAAGCCGGAATTAAAGCTTCTTATGGTCAATCTATCCCGTTTTGCTACTCCTCTTTACGCGTTGAGAAATCTGCTGATTCACCTGAACATCTTCCCTTTTCTGACGAAGCAATGGTGCCAGAGCAATATGGATCATGGGTTGTAAATATGCGTGCAACACTAAGCTCTGAAGGGTTCATAGACCATAATGCAAACCAGTATGATAAATTTGACCTTAAGAATCGGTCAGAAAGAAGTATTAATCCAAAATACAAATTGTTTGGCGGGTTTTCCCCGAAGGAACGAGGATTTCAATAAAATCTCCATCTCTTTTCCCCATCAATGCTTTCCCAATAGGAGAAATATAGGATATTTTACCTTCTGCTGGATTGGCTTCATAATTACCAACTATTTCATATTGCTTCTCTACGTCTTTAATTTTAACCATTACCCTGCTTCCGATTGAAACTGTCCCCTTTTTTGGTTTGTCAGCCACTGTTCCATTCTTAATAAGATATTCAAATCTTCTGATATTTCTGTCAATATCAATAAGTTTAAATTTAGCAGCTCTGTAATAACCATTTTCGCTTAAATCACCCATGTCCCTAGCTTTTTTTAGATCAGCAACAGCAAAAGGACGAGAGTCAATTAATTCTTTGTGCCTTTTTTTTACCTCTTCAAAACCTTTTTTTGTAAAAATGATTTTAGACATGACGTAATTATATACTACGTCTACTTCTGTCTATATCTAAAATGCCTATTGCATTCTGTTGATTGATAGATCTAATCTATAAATAGATGAGTCCGACAGAAGTAGCTATTTCCAGAGTCTGTAGGGAACATGCTGAACCCTCGAGAAGATCAGGACTAGAAGTTCTTGAAGATGTGGCCACCTACTACAATCAAAGACAAGACGACGCTTGGAAAGCAATGCATGTTAACGGAAACTTAGTCGAACAAAAAGAAATTTTACTCGAAATTGGAGGGATAATTGCTTCTTTACCCGAAATTCTCACTCACGAACAAGTAGACTGTTCCGATATTCCGACTCCGTATTTGAACATGGTTGATAACGATGCAGAAAGAGCGAAAAACTTATGTGAATCACAAAATCTTGAAGGTTTAAAAATCCTCCTTGGACCAAACAGATTTATCTTTCCTAATGATCCAAACTACCTAACAAGATATATTATTGAACCTCTTCGAGGAGTTAGTAAATAAAAGGAATAAGTTTTTTTGTTTTCTGTTGATACTCCTGGTAATTATAAAAGTATTTTTTGAGAACTAACTCTTCGTAATGCAGCTTGATAATTAAATCAATTAACAAAATAGTCCAAAAAACTAATCTTTGCCAGGTAAAAAAATTAATAACAAGAATCAAGGTTAGCATAAGTAGGCTTGTATACATAGGGTGTCTGATGTGGGTGTATGGGCCCTCTGTAATTAATTTTCCTCCAGGAGCTACTTCAGGTGTAATACTAATCTTACTTTTGTGCGACATTGTTAAAACTGACCAAGCACCTAAGGCAAGTGCGATAATTTCTAAAATGAATAAAAAGAAATTTTCCAGAAGCACCGGGCCTGTCAGAAAAATAAATATTATTGAAAGTCCCTGAACCATGACCAGAGACAGTGATAATGGGTTTCTAGACATATATTCTTAGGTTAACGTTTTTATTATTCAATTGCAACTTACTTATTTTTCTTTTAAATTTATCCATAAATTTGGATAATTACTTGTAAATAGCTATAATGGGTACTTGGTATGAATAAAAATAAAGTCCTAAACTCATGCATACTAATTTTATGCCTACTTTTTTTTCTGCTTTCTCAAAATACATCTTATGCATCATATGATCCCCTATCACGACCAAATAACAAAATAGGAATACATATTTTAACAATAGATGAGATTAATCAAGCCGCCGATCTGGTTAACTCATCAGGTGGAGATTGGGGTTATGTAACTATTCCAATCCAAGCACATGACAAAGATATTATCAAATGGCAGGAATTTATGAATAATGCAAAAAGATTACACCTCATCCCAATCATTAGACTTGCGACAAATGGAGACTATTTTAATACTGCAGTATGGGAAAAACCTGATTATGCTGACATTTTGGATTTTGCTAATTTTTTAGATTCACTTGATTGGCCAACTCAAAATAGATACATAATTGTATATAACGAGGTAAACAGGGGTGATGAATGGGGAGGATCTCCAAACCCTTCTGAATACGCGAATCTTTTAGCATATGCCGTTACAGCCTTTAAATCTAAATCTCCTAACTTTTTTGTAATTTCTGCTGGACTTGATAATGCAGCTGATAATGTTTTCAACTCATCTATGAATCAATATACCTTTATGCAACAGATGAACAATGCGATTCCAGGAATTTTTAGTCAAATTGACGGATTATCAAGTCACTCATATCCAAATCCAGGCTTTATTCAACCACCAAACGTTGTTAGCCAAAAAAGTATAAGCAGCTTTAATTTTGAAAAACAATTAGCTGAATCTTTGTCTAATAAAAAATTGCCTGTTTTCATAACAGAAACAGGTTGGTCTTCAGATAAAATTTCGGATAATATAATCGGAAATTACTACGTGGATTCATTAAATTCTACCTGGAATAATTCCAGCATTGTCGCAATAACTCCCTTCTTACTAAAAGCAGGGGGAGGACCATTTGCTCAATTCTCGCTTCTTGACATCGATGGACAACCAAACATGCGATATAAAGCGATCAAAAACTATCCCAAAACAAAAGGCCAACCTGAGATATCAGTTACTAGGGTGCTTGGAGAACAAATCAAAAAAATTAATCTACCAATAAAGCATTTTTCAAATAAACAAAACGAAAGCAGTCCTGAAGTAAAAACAACTACTGCAAAGATTTTATTGAAATGGCTGCTCAATATCCGCTAATTGTGCTATAATTAGCCACGAACTACCCAAATAAAATGAGAGAAACGTTTAAAGAGGAACAAATATCAACCGAAGTTTTTACAAGCCAAACACATGGACAAGTAGACCTACATAGAATGGTGGATTTAATCAGAGTCTATGTGGACGAGGATTTGGAAAAAGAATACAGCTTGGTAATTGGAACTGATTCACACGAAAGAAACGAGTCAGGAAACGGAAAAAATCAATTAACAATTGTCACGGCCGTAACCATACACCGTGATCATGTTGGCGGCATATATTTTTATAAAAAAAAGAATGGAGATAACTTAAGTAAAGAGGCATCAAGAAGAAGTAGAATTAGGAATAAAATTTATCAAGAAACCACCGAATCCTTAAGATTTGCCTCATATTTCGTGCCCCTTTTGCAAGAAAGACTTAACGGTCAATTCCCACGACTGGAAATTCATATTGATGTAGGAGAACGCGGTGAAACCCGTGATATGATAAAAGAAGTTGTTGGCATGGTGACAGGAAGCGGTTATCAAGCAAGAATAAAACCTGATTCTTTTGGAGCATCAAACGTCGCTGACAAGCATACCTAAGGACTACCACTTAGTACTAAATTAAATATGGAATGGGAAGAAGCTAAGGAAGTAAAAAAAGACATTAAACATATTCTTGAAGTACTTGAGGATTTTCCCCACATAGATCCTGAGAGAATCTTTTGCTATCGAACCCATGGATCAAAATCCAGATCTTACGCGAGAATTTGGGCTTTTCCTAAAATTTTTCAGCGGGCCCTCGGACTTAAACCTGCATATGTAATTGAGGTACTTTCTAAGTACTACGACAAACTAGATAAAGATAATCAAAAAAAGGTCTTAATTCATGAGCTTCTGCATATTCCTAAAAATTTTTCAGGAGCACTGCTTCCACATAGGGGAAGATACATAGAAAACCAATCAAAAAAACTTTTTTCAGAATACAAGAAGCTAAGCAAAATATAATTTTAAACATGATAACGATCTTACACGGAGATGATATTGCTTCTTCCAGAAATCACTTTATAAACGAAAAGAGGAAATCTAAAAATCCGATCGACATAAGAGGAGATAAGGTCGATATGTCTGATCTAAAGCAAATATTTGAAGGGGAATCATTGTTTTTTGATGAAAAAGAAGTATTTATAGAACTACTTCTATCCGGAAAAAGAAAATCAAAACAGCAAGACGAAATAATTGAATATCTTAATAATCGAAGCGCTGTCAAAATTTTCATTTGGGAAAATAACGAGATTAGCAAAACTCAACTTGCTGCATTTAAAAAGGCAGATTTAAAACTTTACAAACTTCCCCAAAGTTTATTTTTATTTCTTGACGGAATTAGACCAAACAGCATTAATAATTTAACACTTTTCCATAATGCAACCAAAAACTCCGCAGATGAGTTGGTATTTTTTATGCTCATACGTCAATTTAGGCTCTTGCTAGCATTAACAGATAATTCACCGGAAGCAATAGATGAAGTCAAACGTCTTGCTCCGTGGCAACGAGGAAAGCTGGAAAGACAAGCAAGAATATTTGGACAGGAAAATCTAAAAAAAAATTACAAGCGAATTTTTGAAATTGACTACAAAACCAAATCAGGCAGGTCTCCCCTTACTCTTGTACAAGCAATTGACTTTTTATTGGCAGAAATATAATATAAAAAAATGCCAATTAACCCCTCTATCTTTAAAGGTTATGACATTAGAGGAATATATCCAACAGATTTAAACGAAGAAACAATCGTTCCCGTAACTAAGGCAATTTACGCATTTTTCCACAAAGATAAACCAAAAAATGAACCCTTAACTATTGTTGTAGGAACAGATATGCGCATATCCTCCCCTTCTCTTACAAAAAAAGTCATTGAAACCTTAGTCTCTCTCGGAGCACAAGTCGTAGACATCGGCATCGTATCAACTCCCAGCTTTTATTTTGCCGTTAGTCATTACAACTATGAATGCGGAATGCAAATTACTGCTTCCCATAATCCAAAAGAATGGAACGGAATTAAGTTTGTTAAAAATAGTCCAAACGGGTTAATTAAAATCGGCAAGACTACCGGAATGCCCGAAATTAAAGAATTGTCTCTAAACGGAACTAGCCTCAAGCCGACAACAGGCGGAAAAGTAGAAAAAAAAGAGGGAATCCTGGATGATGAAGTTCAAAATGCCCTACGTATTTCCGGAAATCCTAATATTAATAAATTTAAAGTTGTTGCTGATGCTGCAAATGCAATGGGTTCGCAATATATTGAAGAAATATTTAAAAAACTCTCGGGTGATTTAGTCAGGATGAATTTTGAACTTGATGGAACATTTCCAGCTCATCAGCCTGATCCCCTGCAGGCAAAGAATTTAGTTGATTTGCAAAAAAAAGTTCTTGAAGAAAAAGCTGATCTAGGACTTGCTCCTGACGGGGACGGTGATCGTTTGTTTTTTATTGACGAAAAGGGTCAAATTGTACCACCAACGATTATCACCTCAATAATTGCCAAGAATTTGCTTAAAGATCATCCAGGAGAAACCATACTGGTAGATATAAGATATCTTCTTACACCCAAAAAAATTTTAGAAGAAAATGGTGGTAAAATGCATGTTGTAAAGGTAGGTCATGCCTTTATTACAGAAGCCATGCACAAAACCGGAGCAATCTTTGGCGGAGAATCTTCCGCTCATTATTTTTACCGCGATACAGGCAATGCGGAGTCCCAAATGGCTACCATTATTGCAATTCTTAAAGCATTAACGGAAAGCGGTAAAACACTTTCTCAGCTTGCAGATGAATATCGAAGAAGTTTTGAATCAGGAGAATTCAATTTTGAAACAGAAAATTCTGTAAAAATTATGGACGAATTAAAACAAAAATACGCAGACGGAACCCTGGATAATCTGGATGGGATCGCCATAAACTACCCAAATTGGAGATTTTCCGTCAGAACCTCCAACACTGAACCTTTACTAAGGTTAAACGTTGAGTCTTTTGATAGGGAAACAATGGAACAAAAAAGAGACGACATAGTACAATTAATTAAATCGAATATATGATTGATTTAGATAAAATAGATAAAAATATTTTTTCGGACGCCTCATATGTAAAAAGAGTAGAAAAACCATGGGGATACGAACTTCATTGGACTCCCGAAAACCTCCCATATATGGGTAAAATTCTCCATATCAAAGCAGGAGCAAGACTGTCACTACAAATCCATGATGCCAAAAGAGAAAGCTGGTTTTTAATGAATGGCCGAGGTAAGGTTATCTGGGAAAACAAAGATGGAAACTTAATAGAAACTGAACTTGAAAAAGGCCAGGGATATACTTGCTGCCTTGGCCAAAAGCATCGATTAGCAGGGATAACAGATTGTGATATTATTGAGGTTTCTACTCCGGAAATGGGCACAACATTAAGACTTGAAGATGATTTTAAACGCCCTGACGAGACCCCTGAACAAAGAAAAATAGAGCGGGGAGAAAATTAGTGACTAATCCTGACGATCTTGCACAAATTAAAAAACTGGATCCGCAAAATACATATTCCTCCACCCAACTCTTTGCAGCACAATGCAAAGCTGCTTGGGAAGAAGTAAAAAAAATAGAAATCTCCAACATGAGTGACATAGAAAATATAGTTTGTTGCGGAATGGGCGCATCCATTTACGGGGCTCTTGTAACTCAGGCTTTAATCGGAGAAAATTTACGATATCCTTTTCAAAATATTTCCGACTATCATCTTCCGAAATTCGTTAACAATAAAACTCTGGTAATTTTAACAAGCTACTCAGGTAACACAGAAGAAGTTCTGTCTTGTGCACAGGAGGCAAAAGAAAAAAACGCAAAGATGTTGGTTTTAACCAAGGGTGGAAAACTTGAAGATTTTGCTAAAGAAAACAAAATACCTTCATATATCTTTGACGGCAAGTTAAATCCGGCAGGTGTTCCAAGGCTTGGAAACGGATATTCGGTAGTTGGACTTTTAGGTCTTTTGAATAAGGCAGGAATAATTGAAATAAAAGAAAATATAATTACACAAGCTTTTGAAAAAATAATAAAAAATAAAGACGAAATTCAGCAAAAAGCTAAACTCTCTTCCAGGAACTTCATAAACAAAATTCCAATAATTTTTGCTGCCGAACACCTATCCGGAAACGCACAAATACTCAGAAATCAATTTAACGAAACTAGTAAAACATTTTCCGCTTTTTATTTAGTACCGGATCTAAATCACCACCTACTGGAAGGCCTTCAGTTCCCAACCGAATCTAATTTAATCTTTTTTTCTTTAGACTCAATAAACTATTCTACAAAAATAAAGAAAAGAATGGAGCTTACCAAAGATGTTACCAGCCAAAATAATAGAGAAATAATTGAATACAGAGCAAACGGAGAAAACAAATACGAAGACATTCTGGAAGTAATGAATTTTGGAAGCTGGTTAACTTTTTACTTAGGCATAATCTACAATCAAAACCCTGCAATCAACCCGTGGGTAGACTATTTTAAAGAAGAACTGGCTAAATAACCTTACAAATCAATACTTCTTCTTGATAAATTATAAAAATCTCTACATAATTAAACTATGGCACAGGATATAAGGCGTGTTGCGTGGTTTAAAGAAATAGATAAAAATGACATTGCCATTGTTGGAGGAAAAGGTGCCAATCTCGGCGAAATGACACGCTCAGGTTTTCCGGTACCCCCTGGATTCATAGTTACTGCTCAGGCATATTTCGAATTTATCAAGATAAATAATTTGGAACAAAAAATAAAACATTTAGTTTCCACCCTAGACTACAAAAAACAAGACTCTCTTCAACAGGTTTCAAACTTAATTAAAAAACAAATCATGCATAGTGAAATCTCGGAAAATCTTAAAAATGAAATATTTGATGCATATAAAAAACTTGGTGGAATTTTTAAAGACCCCCTAGTTGCCGTAAGATCTTCTGCAACAGCGGAAGATTTAGCAACTGCCTCCTTCGCAGGCCAACAAGAAACTTATCTAAACATTAAAGGAGAAGCTGTTTTAATGGAAAAAATTAAGGAAGGTTGGGCCTCTCTTTTTGAACCCCGCGCCATGTTTTACAGACACGAACAACATTTCGATAACGTAAAAGTCGGAATTGCTTTAGTAGTCCAAAAAATGATTGAATCTGAAAAATCCGGAATTATGTTTACGATTGACCCTGTATCAAATGACAAATCAAAAGTTGTGATCGATGCGATTTTTGGTCTCGGAGAGATGATCGTGCAAGGAGCAGTGACTCCTGATCACTATGAAATCGATAAGAAAGAACTAAAAATTATTGCTGACAAACGGGCTTACCAAAAAACTCTGATGAAAAAATCAGGCACAGGCAATAAGCTTATTAGACTATCAAAGCGGGTCGGATCAAAAAGAAAGTTATCAGCAAAAGAAATTATGGAAATCGCCGCTCTTGGCCTAAGACTTGAGCATCACTACTACTTCCCTCAGGACATTGAATGGGCAATTGAAAAAAAGAAGGTATATATTGTCCAAACAAGAGCAATAACAACAACTGAAAGCACCAGGCAAAACCAGGATGAAGATCTAAAAGGATATAAAGTAATTTTAACCGGAAACCCAGCTTCTCCAGGAATTGCGTCAGGACCTGTAAAAATTCTCCACAGCGCTAAAGAGAATGACAAAATATTATCAGGGGACGTATTAGTTGCTTCTCAAACAAATCCGGACTTTGTTCCTGCAATGAAAAAAGCAGCTGCAATCATTACAGATAGTGGTGGCCGAACATCACATGCTGCTATTGTTTCCAGAGAATTAGGTATTCCGGCGGTTGTCGGAACACAAGACGCAACAACTAAGCTCAGAAACGGCATGGTAGTAACCGTAAACGGACTTAAAGGAGAAATTTATAAAGGCGGCCATTTTAAAGTTCAAAGTGAAATAAAAAATTCTACAAAGACATCTAAAACCGCAACCAAAGTTTATGTAAATCTTGCAGAACCAGAGATAGTAGATAGGGTTGCCTCCAGAAATGTTGACGGAGTAGGACTACTTAGAGCAGAATTTATGATGGCAGGAATCGGAATACACCCTAGAAAACTAATTAAAGACAAAAAGCAGGATGTTTTTATTGAAAAAATGGCAGAAGGAATTAGCACTTTTTGTAAAGCTTTTTCACCCAGACCAGTAATTTACAGAACTTCTGATTTTAAAACTAACGAATACCGCTCACTTATTGGTGGAAAGGAGTTTGAGCCTATCGAACCAAATCCAATGCTAGGGTACAGAGGAGTTTATCGCTACATTCATGATCCTGAAGTATTTAAGCTTGAGCTCAAAGCAATTAAGAAAGTCAGAGATAAAATGGGATACAAAAATCTCTGGGTAATGCTTCCTTTTGTCAGAACCGTAAAAGAACTTGAAGAAGTCAAAAAAATTCTCATGAGAGCTGATTTACATAGATCTCCAACATTTAAACTTTTAATGATGGTCGAAATACCTTCCAATGTAATTCTGTTACCAAAATTTATAGAACTTGGCATAGACGGAGTTTCAATCGGTTCAAATGATCTAACCATGCTTATCTTAGGAACTGATAGAGATAATGATGAAGTTGCCCCTGAATTTGACGAAAGAAACGAAGCAGTTCTTTGGGCTTTTGAACATGTCATAAAAACAGCACATAAATACGGCATTACATCTTCTGTTTGTGGACAATCAGTCTCAACATATCCTGAACTTGTTGAAAAACTAGTATCCTGGGGAGTTACCAGTGTTTCTGTATCTCCTGATGCGATAGAAAATACCCGTGAAACAATTGCAAAAGCAGAAAAAAAATTGATAAATGGCTAAGATAAAACAGGTTACCGCCCGAGAAATTTTAAATGCTAAAGGTAATCCTTCGGTAGAAACAACAATATATTTAAGTGATGGTCATAAAGCAACGGCTGCCTCTCCTAGCGGAACTTCGGTTGGGAATTATGAAGCCTCTGATGTTCAAGATAAAGATGTTCAAAGATATGACGGAAAAGGTGTTCTCAAGGCTGTTTCCAATGTTGAGCAAGTTATTGCTCCAAATATCATTGGCGTAGAAGTTACCAAACAACAAATAATCGACAGGATTATGATTGACCTGGATGGTACTCAGAATAAAAGCCATCTTGGCGCTAATGCAATTCTTTCCGTATCTATGGCATGCGCAAAAGCGGCTGCGAAAAGCTCCATGCTTCCTTTGTTTCTTTATTTAAGAGAATACGTTAAGAAAGAAAATATGCCGCTTAAAATTCCAACACCAGCTTTTAATATTTTAAATGGTGGACAACATGCAGGAGAAAATGTAAATTTTCAGGAATTTATGGTAATCCCTGCTTCATCTATCCCCTATCCGCAACAGCTTGTAATGGCCAACACTATATATCATTCTCTAGGAAAAATTTTAGAAACTAATAACATGTCTACTCTTGTTGGAGACGAAGGCGGGTTTGCCCCTAAGGTTGAATCAAATAAAGAAGCTCTTACATATGTTCAACAGTCTATTCTTAGTCTCAACCTAAGAATTGGTTTTGACGTTTTCATGGGACTTGATTGTGCTTCTAATAATTTCTTGTCAGGAAAAAAATATAGAATAAAAGATAAAAATGCAGATCTTTCTTCAAGTGAGTTAATTTCCCTTTATCAAAGTCTGAATGAGGAATTTAAATTCCTATATTTGGAAGATCCTCTTGGTGAGGATGATTGGGAGGGATGGGAAGAAATTAACACAAAGATGTCCCAGCAAACAATGATTATTGGAGACGATTTAATCGCAACTAATCCCTACCGTTTACAAATGGCTCTTGATAGAAAAGCAGTTTCAGGAATTATTATTAAACCAAATCAAATAGGTACTGTAATTGAATCCCTGGCTGTCGTAGAGGTCGCCAAGGCGGCAGGATTAAAGATAATTGCTTCACATAGAAGCGGGGAGACTAATGACGATTTTATTGCAGATTTTGCCGTTGCAATTTCTGCTGATTATGTTAAATTCGGTGCTCCGGTAAGAGGAGAAAGGGTAGCTAAATATAATAGGCTTTTAGAAATAGATGCCAAGATAAAAACTGTCTCTCAGAAATAACTAATCTTTCAGATTAAAAAGAAGCACTATTTCTCCTTTGGGATTACTTTTCTGATACGAAGCAACTAATTTCGATATTTTATCTTTTCTATATTCTTCATGAATTTTTGTCATTTCCCGACACATGACAATATCAATATCTCCAAATATTTTTAGTAACTCTTCTAAGGTTTTTACAAGTCTATGGGGAGCTTCATAAAGAATAACTGTAGGCTGAATTATCTCGGTTGTTAATTTAATTTGATTTAACAATTTTGATCTATTTCCTGGTTTCTTTGGCAAATAACCAATAAACAGAAATTTGTCTGTAGGAAGCCCACTTATTGAAAGAGCTGATATTGAGGCTGATGGACCAGGAATTGACTCTACTTTAATATTTTGAGTCCTAACTTCTCTAACCAATTTAAAACCAGGATCTGAAACAAGAGGTGTTCCTGCGTCAGATACGAGTGCAAGATTATATCCCGCTTTTAAAAGCTCTATTACTCCGGGAATTCTCTGTATCTCGTTTTGTTCGTAATAAGAAGCAAGTTTTTCCTTTGGAACTTTATGACCTAGAATTTTTTCAAGTAAAAAACTTGTTTTTCTGGTATCTTCACATAGAATAAAATCAACTTTTTTAAGTATCTCAACCGCCCTCAAAGATATGTCTTGTAAATTCCCTATTGGTGTTGCTACAATATATAGATTGCCCATATTAAATAGATGTTAGAGCAGTTATCAGCCATTATTATACAACTAATCCAACAAACAGGCTATCTTGGTGTGTTTGTATTAATGTCGCTAGAATCTGCTCTTATTCCAATTCCTTCGGAAATTACTATGCCTTTTGCCGGTTTTTTGGTTCAACAAGGAAAACTCAATTTGTATTTAGTAATTCTAGTTGGTGCTTTTGCAAATCTTGTCGGATCACTTGTTGCTTACGGACTAGGATATTATCTTGAAGAAACAGTAATATTAAAGCTAATCAGTAAATACGGAAAGTTTGTCCTAATTAGCAAAAAAGAATATGAACATTCCATGCATTGGTTTAGGAAATACGGAGATAGCGTTGCTTTTTTTAGCAGAATATTGCCTGCAGTTAGAACCTTTATCTCTCTTCCGGCCGGACTTTCGGAAATGAATGTCTGGAAGTTTTCTATTTTCACCTTTCTAGGATCCTTAATCTGGTCTACATTTCTTACTTTAGTCGGAGTATATTTTGGCAGCAAATGGAGTATTTTGGAACCCTACTTTAGGAAATTTAATATTGCTTTAGCTGTTCTATTTATTATTGCGGTTCTCTGGTACATTAATCACAAACTTGAAATCATTAAGCTGAGGAAATAGCTAATTAAATTTTCGCACTAGACCCACTACTTTACCCTGAATTGTAAGTTGAGTTGGATAAATTGGGTTCATAGTCGAATTTGCAGGCTTAAGAACAACCCGACCGTTTTCCTTATAAAATTTTTTTAAAGTAGCCAGGCTATCATCTACTATGGCAACTACAATATCACCATTTATTGCTTCCTGTACTTTTTCAATAACTACATAATCTCCATCCAAAATTCCATCTTCAATCATCGACTCACCTTTTACTTGTAAAACGTACGCAGTTTTTTGACCTGACAATAGAGATGCAGACACAAAAAACGTTGCATTCGGGTCTGTATGGGGTTCTAGCGGCCTTCCTGCAGCGATATAACCCATCAATGGCAATTCAATTGCCGGATGACTACCCATTAATGATACTTTTACTTTTTCATCAACTATTTTTAATGTTCTTGTGTTTCCGTCTACTTTTTGAATATAGCCTTTTTCAACAAGTGATTTAATAAGAGTGTGCACAGTTGAATTACTTCTGTGTCCCGTAGCTTTAGCAATTTCTGAAAGTATAGGGGAATACCCATATTGTCTTTGAAACTGGGCTACAAACTCCAAAACTTCTCTTTCTTTTTTATATAAAACTCCCGCCATATGTTTATGAACTAATTCAAACTCTGAATTATATCCTTATGTATATTTTATACGAAAATAATTAGAACTTTGTCAATAAAACATTGTAGGACAAAGTATATCAACCTCAAAAGTGATACAATAGATAGCTATGAAATTCAAATTATCATCAAATTTTAAACCTACAGGCGATCAACCACAAGCAATTGAGGCCCTAACTAAAAGTATTCAGGAAAATAATGATCATCAGGTTCTGTTGGGTGTAACAGGCAGCGGTAAAACTTTTACAATGGCAAACGTAATCGCCAATTTAAACCGTCCCGCCCTAATTATCTCTCATAATAAAACGCTTGCAGGTCAGCTTTACCAAGAATTTAGAGATTTTTTTCCCAACAATGCAGTTTGTTATTTTGTATCCTATTATGACTATTACCAGCCTGAAGCCTACATTCCTCAAAGCGATACGTACATTGAAAAAGAGGCAGAGATTAATCAAGAAATCGATCGATTAAGACTTTCAGCAACTGCAAACTTATTAAGCCGTAAAGACGTAATTGTTGTAGCGTCAGTTTCTTGTATATACAACATGGGTTCCCCTATTGAATATGGAAAGTTTGTGCTGGAAATAAGAAGCGGAGTAAAAATAGACCAAAAAAGCCTAATGTTAAAACTTGCCGATCTCCAATATGAGAGAAACGACTATGGTTTTCATCGCGGAACCTTCAGGATAAGAGGGGAAAGCATTGATCTTTTCCCTGCCTATTTAGACCAAGGATTAAGACTGGAAATTCAAAATGGAGTCATTAAAAATCTTTTAGAATTTGATCCGTTGACTGGAGAAACAACTCAAGTTTTGGAAACAACTGTAATTTATCCTGCAAAACATTTTATGACTAATCCCAATACATACAGCAGTGCATTTGCTCAAATAAAAAATGACCTTGATATAAGAGTTAATGAACTTAAGAAACAAAATAAGATTCTTGAGGCTCATAGACTAACTCAGAGAACAAACTATGATTTAGAAATGATCAAGGAAGTTGGGTATGTAAACGGTATTGAAAATTATTCCAGATATTTTGACGGCAGAAATCCCGGAGATCCCCCATACTCTTTGATTAACTTTTTTGAAGAGTGCTCAAGTAATTTTCTGACTATTATTGATGAGTCACACATGACCATTCCTCAAATAAGAGGAATGCATAACGGTGATAGAGCCCGAAAGGAAATGTTAATTAATTATGGATTTAGGCTCCCATCTGCTCTTGACAACAGACCTTTAAGATATGAAGAATTTATGCGTAAAATTCATCAGGCGGTATATGTAAGCGCAACTCCTAATGATTATGAAATTTCTCTTGCCAAAGAAAGCGGCGGCATAACTGAACAGCTCATTAGACCAACAGGGCTTATCGATCCAAAAATAACAGTCAAGCCTTCAAAAGGACAAATAGAAGATTTATTGAATGAAATTGAAACAAGAGTAAAGAAAAATCAACGAGTATTGATTACCACTCTTACTAAGAGAATGTCGGAAGATTTATCAACTTACCTTACCGAAAAAGGAGTAAAAGTATCCTATTTACATTCAGATATTGCAACACTCGACAGACAAGACGTGCTGGATAAATTACGATCAGCTGATTTTGATGTTTTGGTAGGAATAAACTTATTAAGAGAAGGCTTGGATTTACCAGAAGTTTCTTTAGTGGCAATTTTGGATGCAGACAAAGAAGGATTTTTACGTAGCAGAACATCTCTTATTCAAACCATGGGGCGAGCTGCAAGACATATTGATTCAGAAGTAATCATGTATGCTGATACCGTTACTAAATCCATGGACGAAGCTATTAAGGAAGTTGAGAGAAGAAGAAAGATACAGATTGCCTATAATAAGAAACATAAAATTACTCCTAAAAGCATTATTAAAGCGATTAGATCAAAATTAGTTGAGAGAATTGAAGAAGAAAATAAATTAGATATGCTTTTAACCCTCAGCAAAAAAGACGTGCTTTTGCCAGATGAAAAAGAAGATTATATTAAAAGATTAAGCTTGGAAATGCGGCAAGCCGCAAAAAATCTTGATTTTGAAACAGCTACTGTTTTAAGAGATCAGATAAGAAGACTTAAATCTCAATAAATCTTGAGGAATTAACAATTTAAATTTTATGGTTATTGTTGCGGAGATAATATAATTTGGCTCTTCTGACTTTTTCCTTTGGACCTCTTTTTTTATCAACTTTTTCAATGTTTGGTGATCCGATGGGAAATATTTTTTCAACAGCTATGTCATCTACTACCTTTCTGACTGTGAACGTTTTATTATCTCCTCTGCCACGGATAGAAAGCACAACTCCCTCAAAAATCTGGACTCTAATTTTTTCCTTATCTTTGCCTTTACCGGTTGTATCAATTTCTTTTATTTTCTGATGAACCCTTACTGTGTCTCCTGGTGCAAAATCAATCTGAGTAATCATAGGTATGTATTATACTAAATCAAAAGTTAAAATTCAAAGATTAAATTCAATAAAAATTTACTCCTTGCATGCTTTTACGAATTCCACAAAAATTGGATGAGGAGCAAGCGGCCTGCTTTTATATTCAGGATGACCCTGAGTACCAACATAGAAAGGATGAGTGTTTTTTGGCAGTTCAATAATTTCAACTAAATCTTCCTTTACTGACCTGGCGCTAATTATAAGTCCTTTTTCCTCAAAATCTTTTGCAAACTTATTGTTAAATTCATATCGGTGTCTGTGTCTTTCGCTTGTCAGACTTTTGTTCTTGTCGATAAATCCATTATGTTTATCATAAATTTCATATGCCCTTGTTCCCTGCTTCACTTTTGCGCTCCAACCACCAAGCCTCATGGTTCCTCCGTATGCACGGTTCGCCATGTTTTCTTTTTGAGCTTCTATCAGGTGAATAACCAAATGTTGGCTTTTAGAATTATTTTCTCCTGTATTTGCATCTTTCCAACCTAATTCGTCTCTTGCAAAAGCAACGACTGCAAGCTGCATTCCGTAACATAATCCTAAATATGGTGTCTTGGTCTTTCTTGCATAGCTTGCAGCACTAATCATTCCTTCTGACCCTCGTTCTCCCCAACCAATTGGAACGATAATTCCTTTAACATTTCCAATTATTTGCTTAATAGCTGAGCTTACATCTGTTTTCTCCTTATTCGCTTTAGCGACAGCTGATTCCACTTTCTCAGCGTCAACCCACTTTGTTTTAGCAATTACACCTTGTTCCCACGCTGCATGATCAATCGCATCAAATAATGCTGCGTATGAGTCTCTTAGTTGATACTCTCCTGTTCCAAAATATTTACCGACGATTGCAATTTCTACTTCTTTCTTCGCATTTTTAATTTTTTCTACAAATTTTTCCCAATCTTTTAAATTTGGTTTTTTAACTTCCAGCCCTAGTTTCTTTAAAATATTTGCATCCATATTCTGTTTATGAAGAACAAGCGGAATTTCATAAACTGAAGGCAAATCAGGACTCGATACAATAGCATCTTCGTGTAGATTGCAAAAAAGAGCTAATCTGTCTTTTCTCCTTTGATCGAGAAATTTTTCTGATCTTGCTACTATGAAATCCGGTTGAATTCCCATTTCGTTTAAGATCTTTACAGAAAGTTGAGTCGGTTTTGTTTTGGGTTCTCCCAAATGATGCGGTGTTGGCACATAGCTTACGTGAATGTGAATTACATCACCGGGTTTTTTAAGTGCTAACATACGGGCTGCCTCGTAATAGAGAGCGTTTTGATACTCCCCTGCAGTTCCGCCTAATTCAATTACAACAATATCTGCATTTTTAACTTTTCCTAAATGACTTATTCTTCTAATAATTTCATCTGTGATGTATGGGATTGCCTCTACATCTTCTCCTTCATACTCAAAACGTCTTTCCTTATCAATAACGGTTTGATAAATCCTTCCCATAGTAATGAAGTTATCTTTTCCGATATCTTCGCCGAGAAATTTTTCATAGCTTCCTATATCCATGTCTGCTTCGGTACCGTCTTCGCATAGAAATGGATCACCATGTTCAATTGGATTTATGGTTCCAGCATCCAGGTTTAAATAATTTTCAAACTTAATGGGAGCAATTTTATATCCTGCAGATTTGAGAAGTAGCGCTATAGAGGCAACAGTTATGCCCTTTCCGATTCCGGAAATGACTCCACCTGAAACAAAAATATATTTCAAATTATTACGACTTGTAGTGGGCACGATTTATACTATCAAATTAATGTTAAACCGTCAACTGCTAGATTGGAGCGGGATACGAGAATCGAACTCGCTTCTCTACCTTGGGAAGGTAGCATACTACCAGTGTACTAATCCCGCACGCCGATATATCTCAAGGATATTTAGCCTATTAAACATATTTTAGCACAGGGACTAGCGCGGGATTTTCAAAACATTTCCGGAAAAAATCAAATCTGGGTTATCCAAATTATTTGCTTTTGCGATATCTACCCATCTGTATCCGTCTCCGTAAGCTCGTATAGCAATAGTCCAAAGTGAATCACCTGACTGAATGGTATATGAATCTCCTTTAACTTGACCAGCAGGGTCACTAACAACCTTATCGTTTTTAGCCGTGGCTGCTGCTACCGTTACTTTAACCTCTGGTATAGAAAGCTTTGTTCCGACGTAAAGCATACTGGGATTATCAAGATTATTTTCTTTAGCTAAATCTACCCAATTATATCCAGTACCATAGATTTTTTCTGAAATACTCCAAAGATCTTCTCCTTCTTTGACTTCGTATGTTTTAACAACTCTTTTTAAATCAGTTGATGTAGAGATTGTGTCTTTAGAAGCATTTAATCCTTTACTTTTTACGAATGCAAAAACCAGAAGAACAGCTACTACAACTACCACTGCACCTAAAATCAGGCTGACATATGATTCTCCCCACTTAATATCTGAGAAAAAGTTTTTTTCTGCTTTTTTTACTGCAGATGCGGTATTTTTTTGATTTTTATTTGTTCTTGGCATTATCCTCCTTTCCTGAGCAGGGGTGAAAATATGCTTGCGGGGCCGACGAGACTCGAACTCGCGACCTCCTCCGTGACAGGGAGGCGCTCTAACCAACTGAGCTACGACCCCAAGCCTTCAGTATCCTAACAAAAATTTGAATTCTAGTCAATGCTTTGTTATGATCACAGAGGCATGTCTAATCAACAGATTTCGAGGCTGTTAAGAAACGTAGCTGTAGCCTATAGCATAAAGGACGAAAGTAAATTCCGTTTTCAGATTATTGCCTACAATAATGCTTCAGAAGCTGTTGCTGGCTCAACCGAAGAAATAGGTGATTTAATCAAACAAGGAAAAGCAATATCCCTACCCGGAATTGGTCCTTCTATTGCTGGACACTTGGAAGATCTTTGTAAAAATGGAAAATCCACCCATTTTGATTGGGTTTTTAGAGGAATTCCCGAATCTGTATTTACTTTAATCGAAATTCCGGGATTCGGCCCAAAAAAAGCTTATAAACTCATAAAGGAGTTTGGGATCAATGATCCTAAAACTGCTGTAAAGGATTTAGAAAAAATTGCCAAATTAGGAAAGATTGCACCGCTTGAAGGATTTGGAGAAAAATCTCAGGCGGATATTTTGCGAGCGATTAATGAATACAGAGTTGGTAAGATTAAGGAAAAAAGAATGAACCTTCCTTATGCCTCAGAGCTAGCAACAAAAATGGTTAATTATTTACAAATGTCAAAATATGCATTAAGAGTTGAGCCTCTTGGCAGTCTTCGAAGAAAACTTTCAACAATCGGAGATATTGATATTGCTGTTGCCACAGATGAACCTAAAAAACTATTAGATTATTTCACAAAATACCCCTACAAAGAAAGGGTAATTGAAAAGGGTGATATTTCATCATCGATCATTATCTCCGGAGGACATCAAATAGACGTAATGACTCAACCGGAAAAAAGTTTTGGAGGACTTCTTCAGCATTTTACAGGAAGCAAAAACCATAATATTCACTTGAGAGAACTAGCACTTAAAAAAGGTCTTTCGTTGTCCGAAAAAGGAATAAAAGACCTTAAAACTGGTAAAATTAATGAGTTTAAAGATGAGGAAAGTTTCTATAAAGCTATTGGACTTTCCTTAATACCTCCGGAAATTCGCGAAAACACAGGAGAAATTGAGCTAGCAGCTCGGAACAAACTGCCTAAACTAATAGAGATCAGCGATATCAAAGGAGACCTTCACATTCATTCTAGCTATCCAATTGAACCTAGTCATGATTTAGGTAAAAATACAATTGAAGAAATGATTTCAAAAGCTGCAAGTCTTAATTATGATTATCTAGGTTTTTCCGAACATAATCCAAGTATTTCCAAGCATTCTTCCAAGGAAATTGAAAAAATAATGATTATGAGAGACGAAAGGCTAGAAGAAGCTAGATCAAATAATAAAAGTGTTCGAATAATTAAACTACTCGAAATAGACATTTTACCAGATGGCAGTATTCCAATCGATGACAGACCTTTAAAACTACTTGATGGAGCCATTGTTTCCCTTCACAGCTCTCTTAATCAACAAAAAAAGGATATTACCGATAGAATTCTAAAGGGTCTATCTCATCCGAAGGCTAAAATTCTGGGACATCCGACAGGTAGAATAATTAATGAACGAGAAGGCATTGAAGCGGATTGGGATAAAATATTCGACTTCTGTGGAAAGAATAAAAAAGCAATAGAAATTAACAGTTGGCCTACCAGGCTTGATCTTTATGATGTTCTCATTCGAAAAGCTCTTGATTTTAAAGTAAAGTTTGTCATAAATACAGACAGTCATGCTTCATATCAAATGGAGATGATGAGGTACGGGGTTTCCATGGCAAAAAGAGGATGGGCAAAAAAGAGTGACATTTTAAACACACTCCCTTATAATGATATTATGGATTGGTTAAAATCCTAGTCCTCAATCCCCGGTAAACGGGTGTTAAGGAGGTGATAATTAATGATATATATTTTAATCGTTGCTGGTGTAATTCTTGCTTACCTTTGGTTTATATACAACACTTTAGTTACTGCAAAAATGAGAGTATCTGAAGCGTTTTCCCAGATTGATGTCCAGCTGAAAAGAAGAACAGATTTGATCCCAAATTTAGTGGAAACTGTAAAAGGTTATGCAAAACACGAGAAAGAACTGCTTGAAAAAGTAACGGAACAAAGAGCTAATTTAATGTCAGCAAAAGGTGTTGAAGAAAAAGCGAAAGTTAATAATCAATTATCCGAGACTTTAAAATCCTTGTTTGCAGTGGCTGAAAATTATCCTACCCTTAGGGCAACCGAAAATTTTCAAAAACTACAAGAAGAACTTTCCGATACGGAAAATAAAATTGCTTACTCAAGACAGTTTTACAATAGTAATGTTCTTGATTACAACACAAAACTTACTGTTTTTCCAAATGTGTTTTTTGCAAATCTATTTGCTTTTAAACCCGCTGAGTTTTTTGCCGCAACTGAAGCTGAGAAAAAAACTGTAGAGGTAAAGTTCTAGTATGAATATTTATTCTGCTATATCGACAAATAAGCTAAAGACTTGGCTTATTATGGTTCTATTTGTTGTTTTTATTACAACATTAGTTTTCGTGTTTAGTAAAGCACTTGGATACAGTCCGCTTGGAATCACAGGAATCGCTTTAATTTTTGCAGGCTTAACAAGTATAGGAAGCTACTATTACTCAGATAAACTAGTCCTTGCCTCTGTTAACGCAAGGCTTATTAAGGAAAAAGATAATCAAACGCTTTATCACATTGTTGAAAATCTGGCTATTGGGGATGGATTACCAAAACCAAAGATATATATCATTAATGACGAATCACCTAATGCCTTTGCAACAGGCAGAGATCCTCAGCACGCCGTAATTTGCGTTACATCAGGCATATTAAACAAACTAACTAAATCAGAGCTTGAGGGAGTAATTGCTCATGAATTATCTCATGTTAAAAACTACGATACAAGGTTCATGGCGATTGTTGCGATTTTAGTTGGATTTATAGCAATATTTGCAGATTTTTTTATGAGAAGCTTATGGTGGAGAAGTTTTGGAGACGATGATAACCGCTCAAGCAACCTACAAATCATCCTCCTAGCCATTGGAATAGTTTTTGCAATTCTGTCCCCTATTATCGCGACTCTTATTCAACTTGCACTATCAAGAAAAAGAGAGTTTCTGGCAGATGCTTCGGCAGCTCTACTTACCCGCTATCCTGAAGGACTTGCCAGTGCTTTAGAAAAAATTTCCAATGATAAAAACGTTTTGAGAACAGCAAATAATGCGACAGCGCAACTTTTTATAATTAATCCATTTAAAGGAAAAAGTGTAAAAGCCTGGTTTTCTTCGTTATTCAATACTCATCCTCCAATTGAAGAAAGGATTAAGATCCTTCGATCCATGTAGCGATGTTAAATTTATTAATAATTTTATTTGGTAAAACATTTGTAAAATTAAGCAGATCCCTTAACTTGGGATCGGGATCAACATGGCCGGGACATATTGCCTTGAAATTAAATAAAAAATTCATTCAAGATATTTTGAAAAATAATAAAATTAAGATCATACTTATCGCTGGTACAAACGGAAAAACTACAACAAGCAAGCTTATTCAGGAAATACTAATAAAAAACAATGTCAAAGTTTTTCAAAACAATTCAGGAGCTAATCTTTTAAATGGAATCGCATCCTCCCTGATCCAGGAAGCTTCTCTTAACAAAGAACTAAAGAAGGAGTTTGCAATTTTTGAGATCGATGAAAACTCTTTACCTTTAGTTTTGGATGATGTAATTCCTGATTACCTTGTAATTTTAAATCTATTTAGAGACCAACTAGACAGATATGGCGAGATTGATACGATTGCAAAAAAATGGAAAGAGTCTATTGGAAAACTTAATAAAAAAACAAAATTGATTTTAAACGCGGATGATCCGCTAATTGCATTTCTGGGACATGAAGACAAGCTAGAAACAAAATATTTTGGATTAAACGAGCAAAGTTTAAGTAAAATTCAACATGCATCAGATTCTGTATATTGTCCTAACTGCGGCACAAAGCTTTCGTATGATGCTATTTACTTTTCCCATCTTGGCGACTGGAAATGCTTAAATTGTAAGTTTTCAAGACCAAAAATTACAAAATTTGAAAATTTAAACTATCCCCTGCTTGGAAACTATAATAAATACAACATTCTTGCTGCTGCTTTAACAGTCAATTGTATCGGAATAACCCTCGAAAAGATTAATAAAGCATTGGTAGAGTTTAAACCTGCGTTTGGAAGACAAGAAATCATACGATATAAAAATAAGAATGTACAGATTTTTTTATCTAAAAACCCGACAAGCTTTAATGAATCTCTCAAAACAGCCGTTGCAAATAAAGGAAAATACTTTCTTCTTGTTTTAAACGACCGAATTCCTGATGGACGTGATATTTCCTGGATTTGGGATTTTGATCTAGAGGAGGCAAAAGCTAAAAACGTTACTGTATCCGGAGACAGAACCTACGATATGGCACTGCGATTAGAATATGCAGGAATAAAAAACCTGACTGAACCAAACCTTAGACAAGCAATAAACTTAGCCATAGAAAATCTACCCAAAGACGAAATTCTATATATCCTGCCTACCTATTCAGCAATGCTAGAAATCAGAAAAATAATTACAGGAAGAAAAATACTTTAAAATTATGAACTTAACAATTGGTTGGCTTTATCCAGATTTAATGAGCACCTATGGAGACAGAGGAAATATTATTGTCCTGCAAAAAAGGGCTGTGCTAAGAGGGATTAATACGGAAGTTATTCCCCTAAAAGTTGGATTTGACGAAAAAGAATTAAAAAAAACTGATTTATTGTTTATGGGCGGAGCTCAAGACCGGCAACAGGAAATTGTTGCTAAAGACTTAAGGAAAAAATCTTTAATAATTAAAGAAATGGTTGAAGATAATTTACCAGGTCTTTTCATTTGTGGCGCTTATCAATTTCTAGGAAATTACTACAAGGACTCAGATGGCTCAATCATAAAAGGCTTGGAAATTTTAGATATTCATACAATAAACCCTGGTAATGATAAAAGGCTGATTGGTAATATAGCTATTAAATCCTTAGGACACACTCTTATTGGATTTGAAAACCATGGAGGACGAACATATCTTGGAAACAAAGTTAAACCTTTTGGAGAAGTGCTTGTGGGATTTGGAAATAATGGAGAAGATAAAACAGAAGGAACAATTTATAAAAACAGCTTTTGTACGTACCTTCATGGACCAATATTGCCCAAAAATCCTGAACTTGCCGATCTTTTACTAAAACTTGCGTTAGAAAGAAAATATAAAAAAGAAATTGAACTAAAACCGCTGGACAACAGTTTAGAAAAACAAGCACGATCAGTAATTGCGCAAAGGCTTGGCATTAAAGTATAATAAATCGATGAAAATTGACATCCTCAAAGTTGCAAAATTGGCAAACCTCGAGCTCAAAGATGATGAAAAAAACGAGCTAGAAAAACAACTAAGCACAATTCTTGAATATATCGACAAATTAAAAGAACTTAATACCGAAAATGTCGAAGAAACTAGCCAGGTAACAAATTTGGAAAACGTAGAAAGAGAAGATTCAGTTTTACCTTCTTTAACTCAAGAACAAGCTCTTTCAAATGCAGCAAAAAAACATGAAGGGTTTTTTGAAGTGGAGGCGATTTTCGAATGAATTTAAATCAACTTACAATAAAAGAATCACTTGACGGATTAAAAACAAAAAAGTTTTCATCTGTTGACTTAACTAATGCCTGTTTAGATCAAATCAAGAAGTTTAACCCAAAACTTAATGCTTACATAACGGTATGCGAAGATGAAGTAATTGATGCCGCTAAATTAGCTGATGAAAAAAGAAAGAATGGAGAAGATGCTCCCATCTTGGGAATACCAATTGCTTTAAAAGATTTATTCCTAACAAAAGGAATAAGAACTACCGCCTCTGTTAAGGTTTTAGATAAATATATTCCACAATACAACGCAACAGTTGTAAAAAAATTAAAACTGGCTGGAGGCATAATCTTAGGAAAACTAAATTGCGATGGTTGGGCGCATGGATCAAGCGGTGAAAATTCCGATTATGGACCTGCAAAAAATCCCTGGAACACAGGGCATACCCCCGGTGGATCAAGCAGCGGTTCCGCAGTTTGCATTGCAGCAGACATGGCTATTGCATCAACAGGAACTGATACCGGAGGCTCTATACGCCTTCCTGCAGGCTTTTGTGGAGTTGTCGGTCTTAAACCAACTTATGGCAGAGTAAGCCGTTATGGAGTCATTGCGATGTCGTCCTCTCTTGATGCAATCGGACACTTTACAAAAACAGTAGAAGACAGCGCCTTGTTTTTAAATATCACAGCAGGAAAAGATTCTTATGATTCCACTACTCCTAATGAACCAGTTCAAGACTATTCAAGAAATATTAATAAAAGTCTTAAAGGAATAAAAATAGGAGTTCCAAAAGAATATTTTATCGAAGGAGTTGATAAGCAAATTAAAGAAAAAACATTAAAAGCAATTAGTTTTTATGAAACTCTTGGAGCAGAAATTATTAATATCACTCTTCCACATACTGACTATGCAATAGCTGCCTATTACATTATCCAGCCCGCAGAAGTTTCCTCAAACTTAGCCCGATATGACGGTATTAGGTTTGGAAATACAAGATCATATTTTGAAAAAGAAGCAAAAAGAAGAATAATGTTAGGCACATTTACACTATCTACTGGATATTATGATGCCTATTATAAAAAGGCTATGAAAGTCAGAACATTGATTAAGAATGATTATGCTGAAGCTTTTAAAAAAGTAGATGCAATCATCACCCCTGTCTCACCCACTTTGCCCTGGAAATTGGGAGAAAGAATTAATGATCCCTTAAAAATGTATCTCTCTGACATTTTCACAGTTACGGCAAATTTAGCCGGCATTCCGGGTCTTTCCGTACCAATTGGCTTAGTTGACAGCCTTCCTGTTGGAATGCAAATACTCGGACCACAATTCTCAGAAGAATTACTGTTCAGACTAGGTCACCAATATGAGATAGCAAATCCCATTAGAGTGAAGCCAAAACTATGAAATATAAACCGGTAATCGGACTGGAAGTTCATGTTGAATTAAAAACAAAGTCAAAAATGTTCTGTGCTTGTTCTGCCGATTATTTTGGTAAAAAACCAAATACTCATACCTGTCCAGTTTGCCTTGGACTACCAGGCGCGCTGCCTGTCACAAACAAAAAAGCAATAGAATGGTGCTTAAAAATTGGTCTTGCCTTGAACTGCAATATCAGATTATTTTCTAAATTTGACAGAAAGAATTATTTTTATCCTGATTTGCCTAAAGGCTACCAAATCTCCCAGTACGATCAACCGTTTTGCGAAAAAGGATCAATTTCAGTCAAATCCGGAGACAGCACAAAGAAAATTGGAATTACCAGGGTACATCAGGAAGAAGATACCGGAAAATTGATTCATGATTTTGTAAACGGAAAAAATGTAAGTCTTATTGATTTTAACCGCAGCGGGGTTCCTTTAGTTGAAATCGTAACTGAACCTGATTTTGAATCTGCGGAAGAAGTTGTGGATTATCTTAAAAAACTTCAGCAAATTGTCAGATACCTTGGTGTTTCTAATGCAGATATGGAAAAAGGAGACATGAGGCTGGAACCAAATATCTCCCTAAAACTTACTGATCAACAAGGATTACCCAATTTCAAGGTTGAAGTGAAAAATATTAATTCATTTAAATTTGTTGAAAAAGCCATAAACTACGAGTTAAAAAGGCAAGAAGAGCTACTCGAAAAAAAAGAAACCCCAAAACAGGAAACGAGAGGCTGGAATGAGAAAAAACAAACAACACAGTCACAAAGAAATAAGGAAGAAGCAAATGATTACAGGTATTTTCCAGAACCTGATTTGCCTCCATTTAGATTCGAACAAAAATATATTGATAATTTAAAAAATGAATTACCTGAACTTCCGTGGCAGAAGCTGGAAAGGTTTCAAATAGAATTTAAATTATCTCTTTATGATGCCGAAATTATAACTAGAGAAAGATCTACAGCAGAATATTTTGAAAGAACAGTAGTGCTAGGAAAGGAAAAAAATATATCACCGAAACAAATCGCTAATGAAATAATCAATAAAAAGATTAATATTGAAAAATTATTACCCAATGAGCTAATAAGCCAAATTTCTTTAAAATCACAGTTTGCACAAGTAAATGAGGAAGAAATTCAAGAAGCAATAAAAAAAGTTCTGAGCCAACAGGAAAAGGCCAAAAATGATTATGAAAATGGTAAAATCGAAGTATTAGGGTTCTTAATTGGAATGGTAAGAAAAGAAATAGGAAAACCAATCGACCCGGGAAAAATAAAAGAAATTTTAGAAAAGGAGCTTAATAGATGACTGAAACTCAAGGGGATTCGGAAAGTGTACAAAATAACCATAATCAAACATTTGGAGAAATAAGGGAAAAGTATGCACGTAAAAGAAAAGAGGCTGATGAAATTTTAAGTTTGGCCGGAATTGATACTAATTCACTTGCTGGGAAAAAAGCCAGACGCCTAACAGCAAAAAGGTTTTATAGGATAGAAGAGGCAGCGGATACAGATAAGTTAACAAATATACTTAATAGACGCGGATTTGAAAGAAGATACCGAGATTTAGCAAAAATTGCCGAACGTGATGGAGATGATCTTGTGGTAGTAATGGCAGATTTAAATCGATTAAAAGAAACAAATGATACTAAAGGTCACAAAGCAGGAGATAAACTTTTAATTAAAACTGCAACATTATTAAGAGAAAGAATCAGAGAGACTGATGTTGTAGCTAGATATGGAGGAGATGAATTTGTATTCTTGTTTCGAAAAATTGGAATTGAAGAAGTAAAAAAATTATGGGAGGAAAGAGTTGCTCCTGCTCTTAATGAAAATCATATTAGTCTATCTGCTGGAGCAGCTGTTGTAGACACGGATGACATCCATGGATCTCTCGAGCATGCTGACCATAAATCTTATGCTGCTAAAAAAGAATACAGAGCTGGAGGACCTGGAAATAACTTAGTCACTCATTTCAGTTAATATGGCTGATTTTGTACATCTTCACAACCATACCGAGTTCTCACTTTTAGACGGACTAGCAAAAATTAAACTTTTAGCAAAACGGGCAAAAGAACTGGGGATGAATTCAATTGCTATGACAGATCATGGCAATTTGTATGGTGCAATCTATTTTTACAAAGCGTGCATTGAAGAAGGGATAAGACCGATAATTGGCTGTGAAATCTACATGGCCAAAAGATCACGATTTGACAAAGAAGCTGGAATTGATGCGGATAATAACCATTTAATTTTGCTTGCAAAAAACCATGCTGGCTACAAAAATTTAATGAAGATCGTCTCAATTGCCAATTTAGAAGGATATTATTATAAACCAAGAGTAGATGTTGACGTTTTAAAACAATACAGTGAAGGATTAATCTGTCTAAGTGGATGCGTTAATGGATTTATCGCTAATCCCCTTTTGGAAAACCAGGACCAAACAGCAATAGACCGAGCGAAGAAATTGGCAGAAATCTTTGGACCGGATCATTTTTATATTGAACTTCAAAAACATATAAATAATCAGGACCAAGATACAGTCAATGAAAAGTTGATTAAGCTTTCTCGAGATCTTGGCCTACCTCTTGTTGCAACAAATGACAATCATTACGTCTATAAAGGAGATGCTGACGCACAGGAAACCTTGCTTTGTATTCAAACTCAAACAACTCTCGATCAGAAAAATAGAAAGCTTACCATGATCGGCTCTCCTGACCATTATGTTAAATCCGGCGAGGAAATGGCTGAAATGTTTCCCCAGTTCCCCGAAGCTATTTCAAATTCTGTGAAAATTGCCAAAATGTGTAATCTTGAAATTCAGCTTGGCAAATGGATTATGCCTATTTTTGAAGTACCCGGAGGAGCAACTTCCTCGGATTATATTCAAAAGAAAGTTCAGGAAGGGCTTATTACCCGTTATGGCAAAGTTACCCCTGAAATAAAGGAAAGAACTGAATACGAACTATCCATTATTCTCAAAAAAGGATACGAAACATATATCTTAATCGTTGCAGATTTTGTAAATTGGGCAAAATCCCAAGGAATTACTGTCGGACCGGGAAGAGGGTCAAACGCCGGTTCAATCGTTTCTTACGCATTAAATATTTCCGATGTTGACCCTTTATTTTTTAAACTGCCATTTGAAAGATTTTTAAATCCAATGCGTCCATCTCCTCCTGATATTGACCTTGATTTTGCAGACAACAGAAGGGATGAAGTAATTCAATATGTAACTGATAAATACGGTCATGATAAGGTAGCTCAAATCATTACTTTTGGAACCATGGAAGCAAGAGGTTCTGTAAGGGATACAGGAAGAGCTATGGGGATGCCATATTCCGGCCCTGACAGAATTTCTAAGATGATCCCACCAGGTTGGCAAGGACATGCAATGACACTAGACAAAGCACTTGAACAAAGCGCCGAATTAAGAATTGCTTACAATACGGAAGATCAAACCAAAAAACTTTTAGATCTGGCAAGGAAAATTGAAGGAGTAGTCAGACATGCCTCTGTCCATGCCGCCGGAGTTGTAATAGCAGATAAACCCATTACCGAATACACACCTTTGCAAAAAGAACCAAACGGTGAAAAAATCATTACTCAATACGACATGTACACTGTCGGAGAAGATGGTGTGGGGCTTTTGAAAATCGATTTTTTGGGTCTTAGAAATTTAACTATTATTCAGGAATCATTAAAGTTTATTAAAGAAAATCGGGATATTGCAGTAGACTTCTCTAAAATCCCTGTAGATGATCCTAAAACGTATGAGCTTCTCTCTTCTGGGGAAACAACCGGAATATTTCAGCTTGAATCTGCCGGAATGAGAAGATATATAAAGGAACTTAAGCCAACATCAATTTTTGATTTACAGGCAATGGTTGCTCTTTACCGCCCTGGACCAATGGCAAATATCCCCGAATTTATTAAAAGAAAACACAACCCAGATCTTATAAATTACCCCGATCAAAGACTGGAAGACGTTCTTAAAGAGTCCTATGGAATTATTACTTTCCAGGATGATTTATTACTCACGGCAATTATTGTTGCAGGGTATTCCTGGCTAGAAGCAGATAAACTAAGAAAGGCTGTAGGCAAGAAAATCCAATCTGAAATGAAAAAACAACACGAAAAATTTACTGACGGATGTGTCGCCAATGGAATGACTAAGAAAAATGCTGAACACTTATGGACCTTATTCGAGCCTTTTGCAGGCTATGGATTTGGTAAGGCACATGCAGCTTGCTACGCCACTATTGCTTTCAGGACAGCTTATCTTAAAGCCCACTATCCGCCTGAATTTATGTCTGCCCTTCTAACTGCAGAATCTCGCGGTGCCTCAGGTCCTATTAAAAACGAAAAACTTGCTCAAGCTGTTGCTGAGTGTAAAAGAATCGGAGTTACGGTCCTTCCTCCCGATATTAATAAATCAGGTTCTGAATTCTCAATTGAAAACGGTCTTTGGGTAAGATTTGGTCTTTCTGCAATTAAAAACGTTGGGAATGCTGCAATATCCGCCATTATTTCAGCAAGAAAAAAAGGAAATTTTAAGTCTCTTCAAGATTTCTGCATGCGGGTTGATTTAGGAGCTGTTAACAAAAAAACAATGGAAAGCCTTATCAAATCAGGAGCCATGGATAAATTTGGCAACAGAGCAAAGCTTTTAATGGATTATTCCGATACAGTAGATACTACTCATAAAACCAAGAAAAACCAACACGAAGGACAAGAAAGCCTCTTCGGAGATGACGACTCCCCTGTTAGCATGAGCTTGCAAAGAGACAATAGTGCGGTCAAAGATTTTTCTGATGACGAAAAGCTGGCATTTGAAAAAGAGTTCTTAGGATTTTATTTAACCTCTCATCCTCAAATGCATAATCTAATGGCAATCAGAGATCTTATCACTCATGAGCTTAGTCAACTAGAGGAAGAAAAAGAAGGCACCAGAATTAAAATAGGCGGACTGGTTGAAACAATTAGAAAAACTTACACTAAAAAGACGAACAGTGAAATGGCTTTTGTGACAATAAGCGACGATAAAGGAATCGTTACGGAATGCGTTGTTTTTCCTAAGATTTATGATCAAAGCAGATTCATCTTGACCAAAGACGCTGTGGTCTTAATTGAAGGCAAAGTTGATTCCAAGAATGATAAACCTGTAATTATCGCCGAAAACATCACTGTTCCCCGGATTTTTTCTTCTTGACTTAGGTTTAGTTTATCCTTAAAATAGAATTACTAATGGTTCACTTTGCAGCAGAGCCTATTGTTCGTTTGGGCTCTTTTAGTTTTACAAATACAATGTTAGACGTTCTCATTGTAGACAGTCTCTTGATCGGGATATCTGTTTACACCTCTAAAAAAATCTCCTTAATCCCTGGGAAATTTCAAAATCTTCTTGAATATGCAATTGACGGTCTGTACGGATTAACAAAAGCAATTTCACCCACTAATGCAAGTCGAATCTTCCCCTACTTCATGTCTTTTTTCCTTTTTATCTTACTTATCAACTGGAGTGGACTAGTTCCGGGATTTGGAACAATCGGTTTTTTTGAAAGTCATGAAGGTAAAAAAACATTTGTTCCTCTACTAAGAGCTGCTACAAGCGATTTAAACGTTACTTTGGCTCTTGCCTTAATCTCTGCTGTCGCAACACATACCATGAGTATAAAAGTAACAGGGATTAAAGATTACTTAAGTAGATTCTTCTCAATTAACCCTCTCAACTTATTTATCGGCATTATGGAACTCATTGGGGAATTAACTAAAGTTGTTTCCTTATCTTTTAGGCTTTTTGGAAATATTTTTGCAGGAGAGGTTGTTTTGGTCACTGTTTCATCAATTTTTGCTTTTCTTTTTCCTCTTCCATTCATGATGCTTGAAGTAATTGTAGGGCTTGTACAAGCATTAGTATTTTCAATGTTAACCATGGCGTTTATGTCGGTGTTTACAACACCGCATCATGCACATGAACATGAGGAGGTGAGGAGCACATGACATTTAGCGTAGACGGAGGATTAATTATTGCACTCGGAGGTATTGGGCCGGCTTTGGGTATTGGACTTATCGGTGCAAAAGCAATGGAAGCTGTTGGCAGAAATCCAGAAGCATCAGGCAAAATATTGCCAGCAATGCTTTTAGGTATGGCGTTTGCAGAAGCTATCGCAATTTACTCGTTAATTTTAGCTTTTCTTAAATAATATTTATGGAAATAATAAAAGATTTTGGGCTTGAACCCGTAATGTTGGGTGCTCAAATTATAAACTTTTTAATTGTTCTTTACATACTTAAACGTTTTCTATACAAGCCGGTACTAGAAACTTTAAAGAAAAGAGAGGACACTATTAAAGACGGCCTTAAGCAGGCTGAAGACGGAAGAATTGCTTTTGAAAAAGCGCTTGAAGAGGAAAGAAAAATTCTTAGAAAAGCGCAGGATCAAGCAAAGAAGATATTAGAGGATGCCAAAGCGCAATCAGATAAGCTTGGGGTTGAACTTGAAGAAGATGCCAGAAAAAAAGCTGAAAAAATATTATTAGATGCACAAAGCCAGATATCTCAAGAAACCAAAGAAGCAGAAAAAAGACTTTCTGAAAGAATAAACGATTTGTCTATTGCTCTCTTATCAAAATCAGTAAAAGGAATGTTTGATGAAAGAGAAGAAAAAGTATTGATAAATAAAGCCTTAAAAAGAATTAAGAAAGTTGACTAATGACTAGTAAACAAATAAAAAGTTTAGTTTTGCAAAGCTATACGAAAGAAGTTCTAGACCAGAAAAAAGTCACTAGGATTGCAAAACTTTTAAAAAGAAGCGATTTAAAATCGTATATTAAAGCGTTAAAGGGTTTGGAGAAAGAAAAAACAGTAACTGTTGTTCTTCCAGACATAAAAATGAAAAAAAAGGATTTGGATAAACAGTTTAAACTAGCTTTTCCAAACAAGTCTATAAACTATGAAACAGATGAAAGCTTGTTGGTTGGAGTAAAGATAATAAATAATGACTTAATATATGAATTTAATTTAAGGGATACATTAAAAAGAATTAATTCTTATATAATAGAAAGATATGATTAAAAGCGAACAAATAATTGAACAATTGGAAAAAGGATTATCAGGATTTGACCTTAATCCCAAAGTACAAAATGTCGGATCTGTCGAAAAAAACAATGACGGCGTTATTGTTGCCTCAGGACTATCTCAAGCTTTTATGGGTGAGATCGTTGAGTTTGAGAACGGAGCACGCGGAGTAATCTTAAACCTTGATGAAGACAATGTCTCAATAATTGTTCTAGGAAAAGGAGGAGACATTAAGGAAGGAGATACTGTTAAGAGAACAGAAAAACTACTTTCGATAAATGCATCTGAAGACCTTCTAGGCAGAGTTGTTAATCCCCTAGGGGTTCCTCTTGATGGAAAATCAAAAATAAAAAAAGGTAAAGACATGCCTCTTGAAAAAATTGCTGCAGGAGTCGTAGAAAGAGAACCCGTAAATACCCCATTAAAAACAGGAATAAAAGCAATCGATTCAATGATTCCAATCGGAAGAGGTCAAAGGGAGCTTATTATCGGAGATAGAGGGCTTGGTAAAACTGCTATCGCAGTAGACACAATGATCAACCAAAGATCTTTCCAGAAAGCCAAAGGACTAAAGCCGGTTATTTGTATTTATGTTGCAATTGGTCAAAAACAAAGCCGTGTAGCTCAAGTTGTTGAAAAGCTAAGAGAAGAAAACGCACTTGAATTTTCAATTGTTGTTAATGCCAGCGCATCAGACTCTGCTGCCCTATCCTATCTTGCTCCTTATGCAGGAGTTGCAATTGCCGAATACTTTATGGAAAAGGGACAAGACGTTTTAATCACCTATGACGACCTTACCAAACATGCCTGGGCATACAGAGAACTGTCACTAGTCTTAAAACGTCCAGCAGGAAGAGAAGCATATCCAGGAGACATATTCTATCTTCACAGTAGACTTCTTGAAAGAGCTGTAAAATTAAACAAGGCAAATGGCGGCGGATCAATTACCGCACTACCCATAATCGAAACTCAGGCAAGCGATATGTCAGCCTACATTCCTACCAATGTTATCTCAATTACCGATGGGCAAATTTATCTTCAACCAGATCTTTTCAACGCAGGTATTAGACCGGCAATTAGCGTAAGCTCTTCTGTTTCCAGGGTAGGAGGTTCTGCACAAACATCCGCCATTAAATCGCTTTCCGGAAAACTAAGGCTGGAAATCGCCCAATACAATGACTTAGCTGCATTCGCTCAATTTGGAAGTGAATTAGATCCGGCAACCATGGCACAGCTGGAAAGAGGCAAAAGAACAATGGAGATACTTAAGCAGCCTCAGTATGAACCATTAGCCGAAGCTCTTGAGTTTTTAAGTATTTGGATTGTTACAAGCGGCAATACAGACGACGTCCCCGTCTCCGACATTCAGAGATTTGAAAAAGAATATCATGAGTATATGAAAATGAATCATAAAAAAATAATTGAAGAGCTTGGAAGCGGAACAAAACCAACTGAAGAATTAACAAAACAAATTCAAAAAGCTACTGATTCTTTCAAGAAGGGATTTAAATAAATGGCAAACATAAATTTATTAAAAAGAAGAATTAAAACAGCCCAAAATGTTTCAAAAACAACTAAAGCAATGCAGATGATTGCCGCCTCAAAACTTAAGAGAGCCCAAAATGCCGCTCTTCTGGCCAGACCATATGTTGATAAGTTAACCGGTGTTACGCAAAATATTTCAAAACGCATTGATGACGGAGAAACCTCTCCATACATGAAGGCACAAAGCGGAACAGAAAGAACGCTCTTAATCGTTATTTCCCCTGATAAAGGACTTTGCGGTGGCTTGGTAACCAACCTTTCCCGGGAAATTTTAAACTATGATTCCAAGAGAAAACCATATTATATTAATATTGGTAAAAAATCTGAAAATACCCTTTTCAAACTAGACAGAGAAATTCTTGCCTCCTTCCCATTTGGCACGTCTCAACCGAATTTCGATATTGTTTATCCTGTAATTCAAATAGTAAATGATTACTTTCTAACCGGAAAAGTGAGCGAGGTTAATATTGTGAGCACTGAATTTACAAGTGTTTTTGCTCAAACACCGAAGGTCACAAAATTATTACCAATTGAGCTTGAAGAAACAAAGGGAGCAGATAATACGACTGTTTTTGAACCTAGTGCGCAAGAGTTACTACCAACTCTTTTAAAACACTATATTGAGATGGTATTATATCAAAATGTGCTTGAAAGCTTTGCGGCTGAGCAAGCATCAAGAATGATCGCAATGAAAAATGCAACGGATAACGCAAGAGATATCATTACTGACCTTAAACTTGAATACAACAAGTCAAGACAGGAAAAGATTACCAACGAAATCTTGGATATAGGAGGAGCAAGTATACATGGCACAAAATAAAAAAGAGGGAAAAATTATTAAAGTTCAGGGTCCGGTCGTTGACGTACGGTTTGAAAATGACTCTCCATCAGTTTACGAAGCCTTGATCGTGAAAACCAAAGATAATCAAGAGCTAACGCTTGAAGTTGCTTTCTTAACCGGTGACAATGAAGCAAAAACACTAGCTCTTGGTTCTACAGACGGCCTTTCAAGAGGAATGAAAGTTATCAGAACCAACTCCCCTATTAGAGTTCCTGTTGGGAAAAAAACCTTGGGCAGAATTTTTAACGTACTTGGCAAGCCAATTGACGGAAAAAAGCTTGATGAAAGCAAAGATATTGATTATGAACCAATTCACAAACAAGCCCCCGCTCTTGTAGATCAGGAAACAAAACCTCAGATATTGGAAACAGGTATTAAAGTCATTGACCTTATTGCTCCCTTTACTAAAGGAGGAAAAATTGCCGTATTCGGAGGCGCAGGAGTAGGAAAAACAGTAGTAGTTAAAGAGCTAATCAGAAATATTGCAACTGAACACCAGGGTCATTCAGTTTTTGCCGGAGTCGGAGAAAGAACCAGAGAAGGTAATGATTTATGGATTGAGATGGAGGAGGCAAAGGTCATGGACAAGACAGTCATGGTTTTTGGCCAAATGAACGAACCGCCTGCAAACAGAATGAGAGTAGCATTAACCGCTCTTACCATGGCCGAATACTTTAGAGATAAAAAGCATGAAGATGTACTCCTTTTTATTGACAATGTGTTTAGATTTGCCCAGGCAGGATCCGAAGTATCAGCACTTCTAGGCAGAATGCCATCTGCAGTAGGATACCAACCAACGCTGTCTTCGGAAATGGGAGATTTACAGGAAAGAATTACTTCGACAAAGCACGGTTCTATCACTTCAGTACAGGCGGTCTATGTCCCTGCGGACGACTATACAGATCCCGCACCGGTCACAATCTTTGCCCATTTAGACGCTACAATAGCCCTAGAAAGAGCGATTGCTGAGCAAGGTATATATCCGGCCGTTGATCCTCTTGGATCAACCTCAAGGATCCTGGATCCTAACGTCGTAGGAAAAGATCATTACGAAGTTGCACGAGGAGTTCAAAAAGTATTGCAAAAATACAAGGACTTACAGGATATCATAGCCATACTTGGTATTGATGAACTTTCAGACGAAGACAAGCTTACTGTTTCCAGAGCCAGGAAAATTCAAAGATTCTTAAGCCAACCAATGTTTGTGGCTGAAATATTTACAGGACAACCCGGTAAATATGTAAAAGTAGAAGATACTGTCAAAGGTTTTAAGGAAATTCTTGAAGGAAAACATGACAGTCTGCCGGAAAGCGCATTCTACATGACAGGTACCATCGACGAAGTTGTTAAAAGAGGTAAATAAATGAAGCTGCATCTTGAGGTAATTACACCCGAGAAGATCGTATACAAAGAAGAAGTTGATGAGGTAATCATTCCCACAGAAAACGGACAAATAGCAATTCTTCCTAATCATGTCGGACTTGTTACCAGAGTAACTCCTGGAGAAATGATTGTTAAGTCAGGTAAAAATGAACATTTAATGGCTATTACTGGTGGATTTTTAGAAGTTGTGGACAATAAGGTAAGCATTTTAGCAGAATACGCAATAAGAGCAGAAGACGTAGAAGTTGCTAAAGCACAAGAGGCTCAAAAAAGAGCGGAAAATAAAATTAAAGAAAAAGCAACGGAACACGACTTTAGAGTTGCTGAAGCTGAGCTTCAAAAAGCATTACTTCAATTAAGAGTAGCTACTAAGAAGAAAAGAACTTAAGTCAAATTACCCTGCAGTATCTACACGAGGTTCAAAACCCTTAGCTGAAGCTGTTCCCGGAATTCCATGTACAGAAGCTCTAACACAAGAACCTCCTACGCTGTTAATAAGTTTGATATCGAGACCTTTTTCGCAAGTTAAACCTTTTTCTGTAAGACCAAGGGAATCACATCCGTGAACCCCGTAAATTGCCGCAGGGCTTCCGTTTCCTGTTAAACAAATACCGCGCTTACTATCTCTTTCCATTTTTGGATAATAGCATATTGCCTTAAATATCTCAAACGAAATTACAATTGATTTAACTTCAAAGCTCTGATATCATTTTAACGATTAATGATATTTAAAAAGAAGCTTGAAAAAATAATTAAAGAAAACAACAGTCTGCTTTGCATTGGCCTGGACACAGACATCAACAAAATTCCTAAACATTTACTTAAGGAGAAAGATCCTGTTTTTGCATTTAATAAAGGGGTCATTGATGGCACTTTTGATTTAGTCTGCGCTTACAAGCCAAATATGGCTTTTTACGAGGCTATGGGAATTAAGGGGCTTGAGAGCTTAAAAAGAACTGTTGACTATCTTAAAACGAAATATCCGCACATTCCGACCATCTGTGATGCAAAACGGGGAGATATTGGATCAACCGCACAAATGTATGCTAAATCCGCTTTTGATTATTTTGAATTTGACTCTATTACGATAAATCCATACCTGGGTACTGACTCTGTTGAACCATTTCTGGAATACAAAGACAAAGGAATTATTATCCTTTGCAAAACATCAAATAAAGGATCTTTAGATTTTCAAAGTTTAGAAACCGAAGAAGAAATGATGTATATAAAGGTTGCAAAAAAAATCCTGGAGTGGAATAAGAAATACGGAAACTGTGCAATGGTTATAGGAGCCACCTGGCCGGAGGAAATAAAAAAAATCCGAGAGTTAAACGATGAAATCTTTTTGCTTGTTCCCGGAATAGGTACTCAGGGAGGAGATATGAAAAAAACAATAATGTATGGTGTTAATTCAAGAAAATCAGGATTGATTATTAATATTTCCCGTGCAATAATCTATGCATCAAACAATGTTAACTTTGTTATAGAAAACAGAAATAAAGCTTTAACGTTTAGAAACGAAGTTAATAAATATAGAAATGGATAAAAAAGTCTCGGAAAAAGTAGCCAAACTGCTCCTTGAAATAGGAGCAATTACATTAAGACCTAAAAAACCTTTCAGGTACTCTTCTGGCATCTTAAGCCCGATTTATACAGACTGCAGAACCTTAATCAGCCTTCCAAAGGAAAGGAAGATAATCAGAGATTATTACATCGAAAATATAAAAAAAGCCGGAGATTTTGACGTTATTGCAGGAACGGCAACAGCAGGAATTCCTCATGCAGCTTGGATTGCGGAAAAAATAAATCTCCCAATGATCTATGTAAGAGGAAAAGCTAAAGACCATGGAAAAGGTAATCAAATTGAAGGAGTTATTAAAAAAAATCAAAAAGCTGCTGTTATAGAAGACCTAATATCAACAGGATCCAGTTCTCTTGAAGCAATCGACGCAATTAATAAGCAGGGCGGAAAAGCATCTCATGTTTTTTCTATAATTACGTACGGAATGGCTTCTGCTCAAAAAAATTTCAAACTACATAAGACAAAGCTTATTTCCCTAACTGATTTTAATACTGTAATTGAAGTTGCAGCTAAATATAAATTTATTAAAAACGAGGAGCAGAAGATAGTACTGGATTGGATTAAAGATCCACCCTCTTGGGGAACCAGGATGGGCTTTGAATAGCCTCCTATTTGCCTATTTAAGTTAAATTTAATAAAATAATCTCAACTGTGCCGAGAAAAGCAGCTGATGCCAACGTAGCTCAGGGGCAGAGCAGCTGTTTCGTAAACAGCAGGTCGTGAGTTCGATTCTCACCGTTGGCTCAATATCAGAAAATAAATTTATGGCAAGATCAAGGCTAGAAAAAAGACTGGAACGAAAAACAAAAATCAATCTTTTCCTTACGATTGTTGGAATAATTTTCATTCTTTATGCCGTTATGAGATTTGGCGTTCCTTTAATTGCCGACTTTGGCCTATTACTGTCTGGAAGCAAAGACACACAAGGTCAAAAAAATGAACAAGGTTCATTCCTTTCTCCTCCCTTTCTTGATCCAATGCCTCCTGCTACAAATAGTGCCAGAATTATTGTCTCCGGAAAAGCAAGCAAAGATACAGATATCGAAATCTATGTTAACGACGTTTTGGAGGACAATATTACAACCGACTCAAAAGGTGAGTTTTCTGCTATAGAGGTAATTGAACCAGGCCAAAACACAGTTAAGGCACGCATAAATAAAGATGGTAAGAAAAGTGCATATTCCGGCGTAATAACTATAAATTTCAATAAGACCGCTCCTAAAATTTCTTTAAACTCTCCAACTGATGGACAAAAATTTGAAAAAGATCGAAATAGCGCTAATGTTTCAGGAAGTATTGATGTTAACGGTACTGTAACTGTGAATGGGTTTTGGGCGGTAATAGACCAGAACAATAACTTTTCTTATTCTCTTCCTCTTAAAAGCGGAGATAACGAAATAAAAATAGTTGCTACTGATCAGGCCGGAAACCAATCGGAAAAGGTAATTAAAGTTAACTATTCTCAGTAACTGCAGCTAACAGCCAAATCCACGTTAGTATAAAAGAGTAAAAGAAGCTGTTAATAAAAAAGGAGCTTACTAGCACCCCTGCCAGAGAAGCAATAAATACCGCAGGCATAATTTCCATTTTCTTGATGTTAATTTTCTCCGGTACTTTTTTAAACATTGAATAAAGCAAATACAAATACCCGGCAAAGCCTACTACTCCCGTTGTTGCTAAGACAAATAAGAAGCTGTTATCCGGTGCAGATCCACCATGACTGGTTTCCCATAATTTTCCGCTTATAAAACCATTTTGATACAAGCTGTAACGGTATGCGTTAAATCCTATGCCATAAATAGGGCTGCTCTTGAATATTTCAATTGAATAATTTATAGACTCTAAGCGTGCATTTGAAGACGCGGTTCTAAAAAAGTTAGTGTTTTCCCGGATAAACGCATCGGGAGAAAAAATCAGCATTGCAAATATTAATAAAACAAAAACTAGAATTAATTTTTTCATTTTTGTTAAACTAAGAAAAATAAATACAGAGACTACTAAGGCAACTATTGCGCTACGCGAATATGTCAGAAAAATTGAAATAAATACTAGCAGTGACGATATGCCGAATAATAATTTTCCAATCCCCTCTTTGCTGAGTGACTCATAAAACATGGAAAAGGTTAAAATAAAAGCTAATACTAAAATAATTCCTGCAAAATTTGGGTCAAGAAATGAAGAAAACAACCTATAAAGATGGTCATCCCAACCCAAGTAATATAAATTTCTTAAATTGGAATAAAAGAAGAATTGAACATATCCGATTAATGCAACTAAAAGTCCCGATATATACATCAATTTCTTAATATATCCTTTAGTTTCTTTCGAAAGAGCAACAACAGAAAAATAAATTGAGGAATAAATTGCCCAACGCACCAAATATAAAAAAGCAATTAATACTTGATTTGCTGGATACCTAACTACATTTAATAATAGAGATGAGAATGCTAAAACCAAAAATATTAAAAATGCCTGTCTTAAGTTTCCTTTTATCTTCTTCCTACCAAAAAAAACCTTGTATCCCCAATATAAGAAAATAACAAAAACCACCACATCATTTGCCGTAAAAGAAATTCCGTTATTGAAGCTAAATCTGGCTATCTCGCCTAACGGAAAAGCAACTATTAAAAGTAATATGAAAAGTTTCTTCAGTAAATCCATTCTACTTCGTTCAGAGAATAAACCTTGGTGTAAGTTTTATCATTTTTATAAATTAAATTCCAGTTTTTGAATCTATCAGGAACAGTCGCGTTTTGTACAACCACGTAATTAAATCTATCTCCTTTTTTTGCCCATGAAGAATCTATGAAAGGAAAGCTAACGTAATAAAGATTATGGAAACCATAGAGAAGCGCTTTTTGATTCTTTTTAATTTTATCAGCAAAAAAACCGTCGGTATCATAAAAATCTCCATAAGAAAAATTAAGGTTTTTGATTAAAAAATCCTTTTTTGTTTCAGTTCCTAATAGGTAGGGATAATACCTCTTGCTTGCAATTGCTCTATAGCCAACAGAGATAAGTAAAACGAACAATACAAGCATTATTGAAATATTTTTAGTAATCCCTAATTTTTGTTTTGAGATAAATATTGCAATCAAGACCGAAAAAACAGGTAAGTACGGTATGAAATACCTGGATCCGCCTTTTATTTCAGGCAGAGCTTCTCCTGCTACTTGAATAATGCTCCAGATCAATAATGCAACAGCTACGTAAATAAACATGATTTTTTCGTACAAGTTGCCTTTTTTTAAATTAATAATTAGTAATGGCAGAAAAATTAAAAAAACAGGAGAAACAGGATCTGCAGCCTTAACAAATAGGTTCCATATTTCTAATATATATTTTGTCGGATCGAAAAACGCAGCAAACAAAAGAGGTCTAAAATTATTATTTAAATATGGGTATATTGGATTGTTGGTATTTAAATAAGAAAACACAAACCATGGCAAAGGAGCTATTAAAGAACAGGATATAAATAGAAGTACGTTTTTAAAGACACTTCCTACTTTTTCCTTTATTACTGATAAGTAAACTAAAATTAAAACAAAAATTAATACTGACGACACAGCCAGCAATTTTGTGGAAATTGCAAACCCAATCATTATTCCCGATTCAATCAACCATGATTTTTTGCCGGTCTTTAACCAATTTATAAACCCGAGAACTGTCATGGATTCAAAAAATGTACGGGCAAGATCAATGTATGCAGTTGTTGACTGCCAAGATATTACTAAAGAACTATAGAATACTACTACAGCAATCAATGCATATCTGGGTTTTAAAAACTTAATAGATATTTTATAAACAACCAGCATTGTTAAAATTCCAAACAAAAAATGCATTAATTTTGCCAAAGTCTCCCCGGAAAAAGCCAGAGCTGCAACATAAAGCATTTCTGTTAATTTTGGCATTGCACTGTAATACAAAAGTCTTCCTGGAATAAAATAAATAGAATGGTTTTGAAGATATAGCTTAGGCAATGTCAAATGATACCAAAGTGCATCAAAACCTGTTTCAGGACTTAATGCTCCTATTAAATTAAGCAGAACCAAGAAAAGCAGTAAGATTATTATTAATGAGTAAAGCTTGTTTTTCTTTATTGTTCTAATTTTTGTATTCTTTACTGCATTAAAGACGTATCGTGCAAAATTTATTATCCTTTTTCTGTAAAAAATGATTGCAATCATCCAGTAAGCTACTGAAGAAATTATCGCTACCTCTTTATATAAAACATTTAAAATTCCTAGAGAAAAAATAACATAGGAGAAGATACCAATCAAAAAAGCGGTTTCAAACATATGCCTCCTTTACAAAGAAGATGCGAAGTGTATAGAAATAAAATCAAGCTAACCCAGACAATTAATAATGCCGCTTTTGCTACTTTTGCCATAAGAACCAAAGTTTTGATCTAACTAAAAAGGAATGGAAACTCATAACTGTGGCTAAAACTAACCCTCGGGTTCCATCCAGAAAACCAAGTTTTAAGAAAAAGTTAACAATAAATTTTCCCAGAGGATAAAAAATAATTTCTAACCATGACGTTTTAATTTTCATATTAAATAGTTCTTCTGATCGAACGTCTGTATAATAATTTATCTCCCGGAGAAACTCACTTAATTTTTGGTGAGGGTAATGATAGAAAACATTTTTTAAAACAGAAGTATTTCCTCGAATAACCCATTTCTCGTGAACCTTGTTTGCCCAATTGCCTTTCCCCTTTCTTGCCAATCTTAAAAGTTTTATATTGCCAGTTTCACCATGCATCAATACTTTTCCCCACATCACATCTATTCTCTCTATATAATAAGCATCTACTCCTTGTTCTTTTGTTTTCTCTATAATTTCGATTGCTAGTAAATCCGGTATTCTTTCATCTGCATCTAAAAAAAGAACCCAGTCATTCTTAGCTTTTGAAATTGCAAAGTTTCGCTGAGCAGAAAAATCATTGTCCAATTTTCTCTTAAATATTTTAACTTTGAATCTTTGCGCTAGTTCAATAGTGCGATCATCAGAATCATCATCAACAACAATAACTTCGTCGCACCATCCCAATGACTCAAGGCAATCAACAATATTTTTTTCTTCATTTTTAGTTAGAATTATTGTGCTAATCATTTTGTCTCAATATTGAAATCCCTTTTTTATTTTCTTCTATTGTAAATATTATATCTGTATTTTTCTTGACAGGTGCATGTCCTTTCCACCATAGCAAGTATTCGTAATTCATTGTGAAGCTTTCAAAGTTACTTCCCGGACCTTTTCCTTTAATTTTAAAATCTTTCCCTTCTGACATTTTTATTATTTTATCAACTGCTTCAGTTCTTTGTTTCAAGTCTGTGCCGTTAAGGTAATTATTGTTAATATAGTTAAGATTGAAAAGCGAAATTAATAAAATCAAAAGTATTGTTATTAATTTAAAAAAGCGCAAGCTTAAACATCTCCCTAAAAAGACTGCAACTGCCAATATTATGCTAGGGAAAAAAATTGGAATATAAGCATCAGAAACTGTTTTATTTACAAATAACCCCGCGAGCGGAATAAGAATAAAAATTAGCAAAATCAAATGTGCTGAAAATAAATTTCCCAAGACTCTTTTTTTGTAAATATAAACTAATAAAAATATAATTGAAGCTGTAAGCAATAGAATTGAAAAAAGACTATTGTAGGCAAAAATAAGTTTAGACAAATTATTTAATATAAAACTAACAATATCCGCAGAAAAGATTCTGCCAGAGGAACTACCTATGATTCTGAAAAACACTAATAGTCTATAACCTAACCAAGCAACAAATTTAAAAGTTTGAGGAAATCCATAATTAGTGTCATAAATAAGAAAAGGAAGCATTGGCGCTAGAAATGCCAAAAGAGAAAGCATTAAGTATTTTAAGATGAATATTTTTTTTACAAATTCCTGCTTTTTTATCACTCCATAGGCTAAAATGCCAATTACCGGAATTGCCAAAACAAATGTGGCAAGCTCAAAATTATAAAGTAAGGCAAGCAAGAACACTACGCCAGGAAAATAATGAGCTTTTCCTCGGGTCCATTTATAAATAAAGTAAATAAGAAGCAAACTGAAAAATGGAACAGGACTTGTATGATAAGGCATTTTGGTAGCTGAAAAAATCAGAGGAGAAGTCGCGTAAAATAAAGATGCTATTACCCCAACTGTGCTGCTAAACATTTTTCTACCAACATAAAATACCAGATAAACTGTTGCCAAGCTAAGTAAAACCGATAAATATCCCCCGTTTATCGGATTAAACCCAAAAAGGAACATTACAAGTCCTAGCATATACGTCCAAATTGGACCCTGATGAATCCAGGTATGACTGGACGTAATACCTACTAAAGGAACTTTTCCTGATAAAACTAAATCCCTGGCAGACAAGTAAAACCATCCTTGATCTCCTATAAAGGCCATTGAGTTGTTAAGATTATTTATTGATATAAATAAAAAGGAAACAAGGATTAAAAATACCGCAATGGAATACTTGCCCAATCCCAAAACAAAACTTGTAAATAACGCACTTATAATTCCATAATTTTTTTTAAAATAGTAAAACCTACTTTCACTAAAGATTTCGTTAATATCATTTCTTTGCTTTGTGCTCACTTCCCAAAAATGAATTATCCTGGCTTTCATCATAATAGTTAACTCATATCCCATTTCCTTAACTTTTTTGCATAAATCAAATTCTTCAAAATATAAAAAGAATTTTTCATCAAAACCACCTATTTTTTCAAAAAGTTTTTTGGAAATCATAAAAGCTGTTCCCGGAACAACATCTACATTGTGATTTCTGCTCTTATCCCATCCAACCTGCCAAAATTCTTTAGAAATATGATTTTTAGGCAAAAACCTATTTATAACAGAATGGGAAAAAATTGCTCTTTTTGGAGTTAGCTCTAAAGTTCCTTGCAAAGGGTAAGGATTTTCATTGTTATCTAGTAGTAAAGGAGCTACAACTCCAACCTTTTTATTTTGTTGTAAAAAATTAACCAGCTGATCAATCGCGCTTTTTTTTACCAAAGTGTCGGGATTAAGGAAAAATAAAAAGTCTCCTTTTGCGTTTTTTGATCCTAAATTTATACCCGAACCATAGCCAATGTTTTTTTCCGAAGGAATATATTTCACAAAAGGAAATAATTTTGATAAATCTTTTTTTATAGTCTTAACTTCATCATTGTCCACGACAATAATTTCGTAACCTGTTTTTGGATTTGAATTAACAATAGATTTTATGCAACTGAAAAGTTCTTTTTTAACTTTGTAATTTACGATTATTATAGAAACCATTTGAGAAGATATGCTGTTTGAAATTATACCAGTTTTACAAGCTCAATTCATTTTATTTTCTTTGATAAATATCAACAAGCGTTGCACCATCCGCAGTTACCTTATGAATCAGTTTATAATCCTGTTTAATTAAGTCGTCATCAAAGCCTTCCCTTAGAACATGGAAGTAGTTTACTACAGCATAATCATACTTCTTGCTCATGTCATATTGCTTACTGGGATCGACATAAATAAGCTTTTGGTTTTCAATTTTGGGAAAAGACTGAAGAGGAGAAACAAAAACTCCAATTGTGGAATTGGGTTTTAGATTTTTAACGTACTCCCCTGCTTCCCTTAAGCCTTGTCCCCACCATCCAAGCTGAAAAGATTTATTTTGGTAGACTCCGGTAGCACCGCCCACGAGCAGATTGTAGTAATCAAGGTAATAAGGTTTTATCTGAAGAAGCAGTGAAATCATATATAAAGATAAAAGGGCTGTTCCAAGAATTTTAGTTGAGGACTTCCTCGAGATTTTATTTAAAAGCGTTACGAATCCCACTGCGGCAATTAAAGATAACGGTGCATAAATTTCTATAATATAACGAAGTCCATGCTGCTTCCATGCATAAAATGACTGCATAAACGGAAGCAAAAACCAAATTAAAATAGAATATAAAACCCAATTTTTTTCTTTTCTTAAGTCAAAAAGGCCCAAGAAGAAAAATAATATTATTACAAAAGGAGTGGTTATAAAAAAGAATACCGGATAATAAATTACTGGAACCAGCATTAATCGACCAAAAAAAACTTCCGGAGGAGAAGTTTTAACCATCCAGATTCTATTATTTATTTCCTGGATTTCTTTAAAATGAAAAATTGGAGTCGGCCAAATTGTAAAGAAAACTAATATTGAAATTAATAAGATTAAAATAATGGACAAACTTGTTTTGTTAATTATTTTTAGCCTAAGTTTTCTTTTTTTGTCATAATACCAAGCAATATATATTATCAAGTAAACCGGGAAGAGCAATAGATTGGATTGTTTAACCTGCAGTGCAAGCCCTGTCAGAACTCCGGTTAACAACAATTTTTTAACAGAGTAGTGTTCTATAAGTCTAATAAAAGAATAAACAGATGCTGTAAAGAAAAACATCAACATGCTTTCAGTTGCAACCAACTGAGATAGTCCTACAAAAAAAGGAAGAGTTGAAAATATTATTCCTGCAACAATCCCTGCGAAAAAAGAGATATATCTTTTACCAATCAAAATTACTAATAAAACAGATAAAACAGAGAAAAAAATTGATAAAAGTCTTGAATAAGTATAATCATATTTAAAAATTACTTTACCGTCTTTACTCGTTTCATCAACATCCAAATGCGCCGTTAAACCATAAAGATATTTAGCCAAGGGAGGGTGGTCATACGTAGTGTAGAAATAGCTGTTATTAAAGTCTCCTTTTTTAATCAATTCATCTAGTTTGTAGCCTTGTTCAATGTACTCTGGCTCATCCCATGTTCTTCCCATCTGATTTAGAGTTGCAACTCGTATTCCAAAAGCAAATAACAATACTATTAATATTAGCGTTAAAGATCTATAGTTTATTCTGGCTAAAACATCTTTTATCCGCATCATAGTTATGAAAAACAATGAATCAGTAAGTTCTTTTATATCAACGTTTGATTTTCCATGTTTTCGGTCATTAAGACTAATTGGAACCTCAGCGATTCTGAATCCATTCCGAGTAAGTTTATAAAGAATTTCCGATAAGGTAATAAATCCTTTAGATTTAAGCTCTATTTTTAGTAAATAACTCACAACAGATTTTTTATATAGCCTGAATCCACCGGTATAATCTGACACATTAACTCTAAGCCATAAACGAAGATAAATATTTATTATTTTACTAAGAATCACTCTAAACTTAGAAACATTGATTATTTTTCCTCCCGGAATATATCGAGAACCAATAACTAAGTCCGAATTCCCCTCCTTAATTTTATTGATAAATCTTGTCATTTCAGTTGGATCATGAGCTAGATCTGAATCCATTTCAAAAATATAATCAATTTTTTTGTCTCTTAAAACTTCCTTAAAACCGGCAATAACCGCAGTACCACGTCCTAATTTTTTAAATCTGGAAATTAGCGTGATGTTTTTATTTTCTTTTACAATTTTTTGAAGCTTTTTGTTTTCCAAAATCGATGAATCATCAACGATTATTATTTTTACTCCACGTAAAACTGCCGAAATCTTTACAACTAAAAGAGCTATGTTTTTGGACTCATTATAAGAAGGGATAACTACTGCAATATTAGTTTTCATTAATAAATAAATTCAGTGTTTGACTTAACTTATTAACGTTATTTTTCCAGGTCCAGTTTTTTGCAATGTAACGTGTTGCGTTTGCGCCAAATTCTTTTCTGATTTTTTCATTTTGCAAAAAATAATTCAATTTTTCAAATAAAACCTTAGGATCTCTATCTATTAAGTAACCTGTCTTGCCGTTAACAACAGTTTCTTTGTATCCCCCTTCATTAACAGCTACAACTGGGATGCCACAAGCCATTCCCTCTAGTGGAATTAACCCAAAAGGCTCATTCTTACTTAATGCAACTAAAATTTTTGCTTTATTGTACTCACGCACCAAATCTTTATCGCTAAAATTTTCGTTTCTTTCCAGCACTTTTATCTTTGGAGTTTTATTAAAAAAACTAATTGCTTGTTTTAGCAAAGGATAACCTTCAATGTCTGATTTTTCTCCAAAAAACAAAATGTCATACTCTTTTTTAATATTAAGAGGCTTAAAAATGTTCGTGTCTACCCCCAGATAAGAAACAATCGAATCTTTTTTATAACTATTCCTGATCCATTCTTTAGTAAAATTGGAATTGGTTAAAATCATTCTAGATTGATTAATATTTTTTTTATCTATAAATTTTCTTGTAGTTCTAAAAATTTCTTCCGTGATTTTTTTTGAAAAGGCTAGATCAGTTAACTTCAAGAATGGATCATATACTATCCTTAGCGGTTCAGGGCAATAATATACGATAGGCGCATTAAGAAACTTGAGGATAAAAGGCGCTTGGGTCAGTTTTGAAGGATGCACAAAAATAAGATCGTACCTTTTTCCGTTGATATCTCTGGCAATTTTTTTATGGAGATTGTTTAATATAATTAATTCCAGTGATTCTTTATAAAGCTTGGTCTTCCAGTTCTTTCCGTTCCATTTCTTGGGAGTGAATTCATAATAAAAAAAATTGCTAAACGCATTTTTTTCTTCGCTGCTAGCTAGATTCTTACTGTCTGTAAAATATAAGTCAACTATATTTTCTTTCTTAAGCTCTCGGGCAATTTCTACCGCTGCTCTTCTAGCTCCTCCAAATCCTAACTCATGAAAAATTGCAATCTTCATTCTTGTTTATTATTTTTAATCACACTAACAAAATCCCCTCCGCTAAAGACATTGAATGGGAATCTTTTCGATAATGGATGCAAATATACCACAAAGTTAAACAATTTGTCCTTTGTCCCTATTTCAGTTTTCTTGGATGTTATATTAGTGCTCTGAATTGAACCTTTAAACTTAAATTTTCTATACAATTTTTTTAAAGAAAAGTATGTCGGTTCATTGACATGCATGATTAAATGTGACTCTGTCCTTAAACTGCTAGGTTTTAGAATGTTGGGATATTTTTTACCGGTGAATAAATTCCATAACCCAACGATTAAAGTGCTTAAAGGATAAGAATAAAATTTATAGAAAATGTCGTTAAATAATTTGTTTGGAGCAGTGTGTATCACAACCAATCCTTCTGCTTTCAAAACTCTTCTAATTTCAGCGAAAACCAAGTCTAATTCTTCAGGATAAAGGTGTTCAACAACATCTGTCAAAATAACCATATCAAAAAAAGAGTCCTTAAAACTTAACTTTTTTGAATCCATCAATAAAAACTGCATGTTTTTTTTGATGTTTTCCGGTTGTTTGGATTTTAGCTTATTAGAAAGAACTATAGCGTCTTTTGAATAATCAATTCCAATAGCTTTAGCTCCTTGTTTTGCAGCAAAGAGAACCATTTCTCCTCGTCCGCATCCGATATCAAGCAATTTTGACTCTGGTGTAATTTTGAAAAACTTAATTAGATCCATAAATCTTGGCTCTAGTTCTTTTCCATAACTTTTCTTAAATTCTTCAAAGCCTGTACAATCGGTCAGATAATACTTTTGTGTATAAACAGATGGATCAACTCTTCTATTCTCTTTTGTTGTAAATGTTTTAATAAGAAAATAAACGATAACAGGAATTGCTAATACAGATCCTATTGTTGCCGCAATGGCTGCTCCAACTAGTCCATACATTTTTACCAAGGGAATGATTGTTATTCCAAGTCCAATTACGCTGACAAGCGTTACATACATTACATATTTTTGTTTTTCTATTGCCAGAAAGAGCGCAGAAGAAGATCCTGAAATTGCCCTAATCACACCAAAGATTGTCAAAGCTCTTATTACTGGCACAACTTCAATCCACTGAGGTCCTAAGATAATTAAAATAAGTTCTTTAGTAAAAAATAGGAGCATTAAGCCAAACAAAATACAAGTTATTGATATTACCAAGGTAATATTTATAAAAGCTTTTCTTAATCGCACTAAATCTCCTGATATTTTTGCATAAACCGGAAACGTAACTTTTGCAATACTATCCGCTATTTCTGTAATCGGAATTATGGAAATTTTATAAGCAACGCTGTAAAAACCAAGCGATGTAGTTCCCATCATTCTCCCGATTGCAGCATTATCCAAATTTTGGAATAGATAATTAAATATTCCTGCAGCGGTTACATATTTGCCGCTGTTTAATATTTGGCGAACATGAATCTTTTTAAAATTAAATCGTGGAATCGGTTTAATTAAAGCAAATGATAATATTACCTCAAGTATCGCACTAGCCAAAAGTCCAAAAATTATGCTTTCCACAGAATGATAAATAAAGGCCAGCGAAACAGCAACTACAGAATCTACAATGAAAAGAAAAGAGCGGAAATAAAATTCCCTATCAAACCTTAAATCTTTTTGAAACAAAACTACAGAGGGATTAACAAAACCTCGAATAACAGGTACCAAGCTTATAAATAATAAGATTCCATACGCGCTTTTTGAATTAAAAAAGACTGAAACGGGCAGCGCAGAAACTAGAATTATTAATGCCACTAAAAATCCCCGCAATATAGAAACTATCCATGCAGTATCAACATATTCATTTATCTTTTCCTTTTTTTGAACAAGAAAGACATTAATCCCTGTTTCTGTAAGTATTTCAACAAAAGACAATGCAAGCATTGCAATACCAACAATTCCAAACTGGGTTGGAGTAAGAATTCTTGCCAAAAATGAAGTTCGCAGTATTGAAATAATCCTAGTTGAAAATCTAAACATTCCAACCCATCCTATGCTTTTATATACCTTTTCTTTGTATCCCATATATTAATTTTTTTTGTAAATTGAAATCGTGTTTGGAGAAAATACTAAACCTGACATAAAAAAATCAAATTCATTATTGATTAATTTAAAATTTTTAAAATCCGGCTGAAATTTTGCTATGACTTTGTAATTTTCCCTTATTAATCTCTCTGTTAGGTTCTTTTTATCTGAGTTATTAAAATATTTTAGTCCAAGATCATCATTTGTAACAACAACTATTTTAGGGAGATACTTAGTTTTACTGCTTACCACTTCATAATTATACCTGGACTGATATTTAATATTGTACTGTTTATTGTAAAAATCGCTTACGATCAAATCCGGCAAGAATTGGTAAACCGGAATATTCTCAACTCCAAGAATTGTTCCTGTGGGGATATTATCAAAAATCCAATAAGATGATACTGTTCTTGGCTCTTTGTTAAACCTTATTGGCAACCAGCTATATGTTTCAAAAACCTGGATTACAGCTGCACCAAGAATCAAAAATAAAAATACATTCTTCAAAACTGGCATTTTAATAAATGTTTTTGCTCTATAAAAAACATCTGTCATAATCAAAGACATAAAAGGAAGTAAAACTAAAACCCTATTTGCTTTTGCCTCAATTTTTAAAGGATACAAGCTGGCAGCTAACCAAAAAAAGAATAATATAATCAGTAAATATTTTTTTTCAGTTTCAAAAAACTTAAATCTTCCTAAAGAAATCCAATCTTTAATAAGTAATAGCGTAAAAACAGCTAGGGAAATTAAAAAAACATAGAAATATGCATGTCCAAAAGTTACAGGATACATCCTTTGGAATAGATAATTAATATAATCCATTCCTAAATTGTATGCATTAACCGCAAGCTCTGGAGAACTAACAAGATTTGAGTGCAGGTATTCATAAAGATTTCCTTTTCCAAGGATAATATCAGGAATTCCAAATAATATAAAAGTAAATACAAAGGTAGATAATCCGAAAAGTATAAAACGAAGATTCTTTTTTAAATTTATTTTTGCAAATGGGTATACCATTATATATATAGGCAATAAGGGCACAGCGCTAATCTTTGTAGCAAAAGCAAGACCAGCAAAAAACCCTGCAGCAAGATAATCTGACATTTTCCCACTCTTTGAGTACTTTAAACAAAAAAGAAAGAATGCTAATATCCAAAAAATTAAGGCAATATCATATTTAAAATAATTACTTAGGGTAAGCCATAAAGGGTTTACTACAAAAATAAATGTAGCTATTCCGGAATTGAGTTTATGAAACCTCTTTGCAATATGAGCAAAAAGAACAATGCTTGCTACACCAAACAAAAGAGTGTTTAATCTTAATATCAAAAACAAATTATTTTGTGTAGAAAGATTTGCTACAGACGAACTTATGGCGAAAGGATTAACAAGTCCGAGGAAATAAAAGGGAATTAAATAAATTCCGGAAAGTAAAAACTGAAACATAGAGCCATTCGCAGAACCTGCAATGTTCGGAGTTCCATATTTAAACACCGTCCGTACGGCTTGAGACTGATGCCACTCATCCATAAAATAAGCGAAGGGATGACTATTGTTTGGTATTCCTAAAGGCAAGAGAATTAAAAGAACAATTACATAAGCAATAATTAACAGTGACACTGACCTATTTTCCTTAATTAATTTAAATATATTTTTTACATTTATCCCCTGCAATAAACCAATCTTAGTACCAATGATAACGGCAAAATCAGATAAAAACTGCAGCAAAGGAAGATAGAAAAAAGCTTGGTAATTCCTAACATATTTGTAATTTTTCCATATTGACCAAAAAATATATAGGAAAAACAAAAAAACTAAAACTCCAATCAGAATTATCGAATGCATAATAAAACTTAATAAGAGTAAATAAGCTACAAGTAAATATCTTGCAAAAATTAACATTACTTTTGATCTGAATATTTTTGCCTGAGCATCACCCAAGGCAAATCTAAAAAACATAATAAATGAGCTTCTTAGATTGCTTCTTGGAATCCAATTTACAACCGCATCTTTTGCGAAAACCATTCTCATTCTTTTTTCTTTTGCCCGGTTTGCAAAAGCATAGTCTTCGTTATGAAAAAGATTTTCGTCAAAACCATTTATCTTTTCCCAGGATGACCTTCTAATTGCCATAGACCTAGTTGCAGGCAAGAACTCTTTTTTTATCCTATCTTTCATTACTAAAACATAGGGAATTAAGCATTTTTGAAAAACACTATTAGCCAATCCTTTATAATATCCGGCAACCAAATCAGTATTTTTGTGCTTAAACGGTTGAATAATATTTTTTACCCAATTCTTATCGAGAATGCATCCAGCGTCGGTAAAAAGAATTATCCCACCCTGAGATTTACTAACTCCCTCGTTTCTTCCAACCGATCTGTTACCTTTTTTAATAAAAAACTTTATAGGAAGTTTTTTTCTGTAGACAGATTGAAGCTTGTTGATTACTTTCACGGTATTATCCCTGCTCTGTCCGTCAACAATAATCAATTCTCCGGGAAGAACGGATTGAGATACAACCGATTCAATTAGTTTTCCAATAGATTGATCTTCGTTAAACGTGGTCAACACAAGGCTAGTATTGCCTGCTTTCATATTTGTGATTGAAATTATATCATCTTCTGTTTTACAATACATTGAAATTCGCTTCTGTTTTTTATCAAAAATGAATTTAATCAACAACATCTTTGTAAACTACAACTATCTTGTTGCGGACTATATTGGAAAATTTGATTACTCACAAATAATTAAGATCCCTGTTAATATCTTTGTTCCTGTTTTGTTAATTGCAATATTTTATCTACTAGGAATAAAAGTTTACTATTTATTCTTTAAAAAGAAAGATGGTGTTATTGATTTTTTTATTAAAATTGCTTTTGGGTATATCTTAACCGCTTCAGGAATATTTTTGATGGGTTTCTTTAGCATTTTATACCTACAAGCTGTCTGGCTTTATCTACTGATAATTTCAATAATTGCAATCTATCCATTGAGTTCATTAAAAACACGTCTTCTCACATCTAAAATAATCTACAAAACATATATTGAGCAGTTTAAAAAATACAAATGGGCAAATATTTTGATCTTAGGTTTTATTCTTATTGGTTTTCTAAGATTAATTCCACCCGAAACAGGAGTAGACGCAGTTTGGTATCACACAGACTTTCCTAAGACTTATTTAAAAATGCACTCAATGATGAATATTAATCCAAGAGGACAATATTATCCTGTTGTTACACCAACTCTCAGCGATATGCTTTATGTTGTAACACAAGCGGTGTCCGCGAAGGATTCTTCAAGATACTTACATTTTAGTTTTTATGTTCTTGTAGTTCTTACGCTACTAACAGCTTTTTACAAAAAATATTCCTTTGCACCTTACGCCGCCTTGCTGTTTGTAACTTCACCAATCATTATCCGTCATACTTCAACTGCCTACGCAGAATTCCAATGGATCCTTTGCTGGTTATTGGCAGTGCTTATCATAACTTCAAAAAAACAACTTGAATTAAAAAATCTTATAATTGCTGCAATTTTGTTTGGAGGAGCTTTAGCTACTAAACTCTGGATATTGCCTTTCTACTCTGTCTTTTTCCTATATTTAGTAATCGCTGGCTTTTCAAATAAAAGAACACTTTATAGAAATATATTTTTGTTTACTGTAATTGCTTTTATGTTTCCTGCTCTTTGGTATTTGCGCGCATACATCAAAACAGGCAATCCCCTGTTCCCGGCTTTCTGGAGTTATCCTAGCGGAGCAGCCAATAGTCCTTTCCATTTAGATTTCGACCTGGCAAGCATTAAGAATCGAATTACCAGTTTGGCAAGCATTAGTCCTTTATCTTTCTTTGGACTCATCTTTCTGATTAAAACTCCAAGGAAGCTCCGAAATTTAAAATTCGATAACCGATTTTATATTATTTTTATGTCAATATTAGTAGCTCTTCAGGTACTAATTAATTACAGCTTTCACCGGTTTATCGTCCCATTTTATTCTGTTGTAGCTTTATTTTTAGGGTTTGGAATTTCAAGATTCACAGCTTTTAATAAATATCTTGCTCGCACATTCTATTTTACTGGAGCTTTACTATTCATCTACTACTTTACAAACACTCTTCTTATTCTCCCTTACGGATTAGGGATAGCTAATCAAAATAGATATTTAACTAGAATTTTATCTGGAGATGCCTCCAGCTATTACGACTACGAAAACAAATTCTCACCATTTATTACTAATAACGACATAGTTGCTGTTTACGGAATCTGGGGATTTTACTATGCTGATTTTAATTACTTTTATTCCGAAGATGTGTTTAAAACAAAAGAAAGGTCTTTAAAGATTTTAAGCAATAGTGGTGCCAACAAGTTGCTTCTAAAAGGAGGAAATATAGAATGGATGTGTAAAGTTGAAAAAATAACCGATTGTTCTCAAGACCGCTACAAGCTTTTAACAAGTTATAAATTACCGTTTAGTAGCGCTACTCAGTTTCTTTACACATTAGACAAATGAAATTATTAAACTTAAAATCCAATAAAAGTTCATTTATACTACTAGCTTCTATTGTTGCTATTTCTCTTGTACCTCGTTTAATTGGTCTCTTCAGCACCTTTTCATATTTCGGACCAGAGCAGGGAATAGAATATCTCGTTACAAAAAGTATAATTTTTGACCATCAAAATGTTCTCGTTGCACATCAGGGGGGATTTGGAGGATTTTATAAACCTGCCGGTTTTAATTACCTGTTAATTCCTCCGTTCATTATTGCAAACGGAAACCCTTTTGGAGGAAGAGTCTTAATGTTTTTAATAAGCTGTTCTGCTGTGTTTTTAGCATTTATATTAACTAAAAAAATGTTTAACATTAGAACAGCGTTTTTTGTTGGTCTTTTAATGGCTATTTCTCCAAACTTATACGATTACGCAGGAAAAATTTCTCCACCATTTATTATTCCACTCCTAACCGTAATCCTTGTTTTTTTTGTATATAAGATTCTTAGCAAAGATTGGAAGTATGTCCCATGGGCCGCATTTATAATTGGAATTACAGGTCACTTTGAAACAGCTACAACCGGTATTCTACTGGCATTCTTCATAACGTTTGGTGGCTTTTATTTTATAAAAAATAAAATTCCTTATAAATATATACTTCTGTCTATTTTGTCTTTTGCCATAGCGATCTCTCCTCTTTTGATTTATGACCTTAGTAATAATTTTTATAACTTAAAAGGAGTTTTGAATATGTTTATACAAGGCAAATCATCACCGCAAATCTTTGACGCAGCTACGATAAGTTTTAAGACAAACACGTTTGCCTGGAATTACCTGTCTACTTTCAGCCCTCATTGGGCACTATGGACATCATCCTTAATTATTATGATACTTGGAACGTTATCTATGTTGAAAAACAAAAAAGTTTTTATTGAGAAAAGGATGCTTGTTTTGTTCTTAGGAATTATTCCCATATTTAGTTTTTTATTTTTACTAATATACCCTGGAAAAATAATACATCAATGGTGGATAACTAACCTTGCAGTTACCTACTGCTTTCTTTTGGGAATATCACTTGATTATCTTTGGCAAAAAAAAGTTATTAGAACAATATCTCTTGTTTTCTTACTAGTTTTGTTGACTGCTTTTTTTTCTAGAATAAATACATATAAAAAAGAATTCTCTTATCCCGAAGGGATATCTATAAAGGAAACTAATATTGTCAAATATATTTACAGTGATGTAAAAAATGAAAAATTTAAGGTAGTTGCCTTCAGTAAGCATGGGACAGAAAATTTCGATTACTTATTCTGGTGGGTTAACAAGTCATCTGGCAAAAGTCTTGTTAAAGGAAAGAAGATAGTTTATCTGATTATTGATCTTAACAATTTAAGTCAGGAAGACCGAAAAAAACTTAAAACGCTTTCAAAAACGAGCACTCTTGTTCAAGCTAAAATATTTTATAAAAATCTAGTTGTGGAAAAACGTTATTTTGATTAAACAAAGCTGTGGTCTAATTCTTGCGGGAAACTTTTCTTGCTACAATCAATAAGTTCGTTCCATCGGCTGAATCTTTCTGAACATATTTTACAAAATATTTAATCAAAAGCTTATTTACAAATTCCGGTCTGTGAACAATTCTTTTACCAAAAATTACTTTTAATATTTGTGAAGGCCATGAAGTAATCAGCATGATATCAAATAATTTGGTCGCTTCAGGAGAAACTATATTTTCAAATTTATCTATCTTAAATCCTCCTTGTTCAACCATTTTTTGCCATTTTTTAGCATCAAGCAAAGTGTGTCTTCCAAACATATTGTTATATCCTGCTGTAAGATATTTTTCTACCACTTTTAAACCTATTTTAGTAAAGAAAGGTCGATAAAATGTACTTCTATCAACTTTATCTGTTTCTATGGTAACAACTAATTTCCCATTATTTTTTAAAACTCTGTAGCATTCTTTTAAAAGCTTCTTTGGGTTGTCGATATGTTCAAATGTGCTAACAGACATTATTGTAGAAAAAGTATTATCAGGAAATGGAAGATCTCTTGCATCCGCAAGTAACAAGTTTTTAAATTTCCCTGTTTTTGATGCGATATATAAATCTCTGGCATTTATATCTACCCCGACATCAATTTTGTCATCAACAAATGCTTGAGCAAACTCTCCAAATCCACATCCAATATCAAGGATTGGGCTTTCCATTTTTATCTTGGACATATGTCTTGCTTCGACCGCTCTCCAGACCGCAAGACCCAAAGGAGAATTTTTAAGATACCTGTTTAAATATTTTACTGAATCGCTTTTATTCATTTACCACAAAATGAGATTTTAACAAATAAAAAAAATGCTGTCAAAGAGTATTTTCCCTTTTTTAAGAAGTTGATATTAATTTTATACTATTATATTATAGGCAGATGTTACCCCAGTATAAATTAGTTTTGGTTAGCATTATTTCATCACTTATTCTAGGGGCTGTATTGTTATTCGTAAGATTTATTCTAAAAAAGAAAATTCCTCCATTGGCTTTAATAATTTTAATCTCCATTCCTCCAATTGTTAGTATTTTGCGTCCCGGAGTTTACGAAAGCGGAGATTTTAATTTGCATCTTTATAGAAGCATAGATTTTTTTACAAATCTTAGAGAAGGAAATCTTATGCCTTCGTGGGGGGGAATGCTAAATATGACATTTGGTTATCCTGTCTTCGTATTTAACTATATTCTTCAGTATTACATTATTGCTTTGTTTCATTTAATAGGATTGTCTTTTATTAATAGTATGAAAATATTTTTAATTCTGTCCTTTGTTTCCTCGGGAATTTTTATGTATTTATGGACAAGAAAAATTTTTAAAAACGATTTACAAGCACTAACTGCTGCCATATTTTATTTATTTACCCCCTACCATTTGGTTGTTCTTCATTTTAGAGTAAATGGAGAAATTCTTGCTTTTGCTTTTATTCCATTAATTCTATTTTTTGTCCAGAGAATCCTTAACAAGCCAAATATTCCTGACACTCTGATTACAGGTATTCTTTATGGACTATTCTACCTTGCACATTCCGCAAGTGCAGTATTTTTCCTTCCGGTTTTACTTTTGTACTCAACTCTGACTGCTTTTCATCAAAATCGTAAACCGCTTACAAAAATCCTGCATGTTTTCTCTGCCTCTCTAATTGGGATCGTTCTTGCTTCCTATGTTTTTACTGCACACATTGTTTTGTCTCAATTTACCTATTCTTCCCTTATTAAAAGCGGTGTAGTTTACTATGACTTTATGGAGCTGGTATATGCTCCGTGGCGTCTTGGATTTCTGTTTCAGGGTCCAAAAGGAGAGCTTTCATTTTTAGTTGGTTACACCCAGCTTTTTGTAGTTTTGGGATCTCTTTATTTATTGGCCAAAGAAAAGATAAAAAAACAAGATAGATCTTTTGTGCTTTTCTGGTTAGTGCTTTTTGCAATTTTATGTTTCATGATCACTCCTTGGTCTGATATGTTATGGAAAACCATACCTCTGCTTTCTGTTGCTCAGTTTTCTTATAGATTGCTTTTGCTTGTTACTCTTTGCGTATCGATGTTAGCAGGATATTTTGTCATTAATATTAAAAATAAAAATCTGGCTTATTTATTGCTCCTATTAACAATTGGATACACAATTCTCAATTGGGGAAACCGCGGCACTGTTCCAAAAACAGACCAACAACTAACAAGCTTTGTTCCATACAGCTCTTTAAACTACGAAGCAATGGCAATTATGGCTAGTCCAAAATGGCTAAGATCTGACAATCTCTGGGAAAAGAGTGTTCCAAAAAAGCATATTGAGGTTGTCAAAGGGAAAGCAGAAGTAAAAGAAGTGTCCAGAAAAACTACTGTTCACACCTACATAATCTCCGCAGATACAAGCGTTGTATTAAAAGAAAACACTCTTTATTTTCCAGGTTGGCAAGTAAAAGTTGATAACAAGCAGGTGCCGGTAACATACATTGATCAAAAGCATCTTGGAAAGATTTTGTTTAATGTTCCAAAAGGATCTCACCGCATTGAGGTATCATACGACGACATCCCAATTTACAAATTATCAAAACAAATAAGCGTGGGAGGTTATATATTAACCATTGGTTCATTGGGATTATTTTATTACAGAAAAAAGTTTAAGAAATGAAAAAAAATCTTTACGACGAATTATATCTTCTAGAAGAGAAGCACTGGTGGCATTTAGCCAAAAGGGATATTTGCTTAAAGCTTTTAAGGAAATACCTATCAAAGAAAAACTCAAAGATTCTAGATATTGGATGCGGTACGGGAAAAAATATAGAAGCATTAAGTGAATTTGGTGAAATATGGGGCATTGATATTTCGAAAAATGCAATCTCATACTGCAAAAAAAGAGGACTCAAAAATGTCAAGCTTGCGAAAGCAGAAGAAACAGGATTTAAAGAAAACTCTTTTGACGCCATTGTTCTTCTTGATGTCTTAGAACATGTTGATGACACCAAAACCATTAAGGAAATTTTCCGTATTTTAAAACCGGGGGGCTTGGTGTTAATAACTGTACCTGCTTACTCTTGGCTTTGGAGCAAATGGGACGAAGTCTTACATCACAAAAGAAGATATACAAAGAAGTCATTAATAAAACTTTTCGATGATGGAAAGTTTAACAACATGTATGCTTCATATGCATTTTCTTATTTATTAATTCCTGCTTATGTCATTAGAAAAATTAAATCTGTCTTTTTAAAAAAAGACTATCCTTCTGACTTCAAACTTTCTTCAAAAAGCATAAATTCTACTATGTTTTTTGTTTCCAAGACGGAGCACTTCTTTTCAAAAAGGGGCTTAGTACCATTTGGCACAAGCATCATCTATTTAGGAAGAAAAAACGTTTAAATCCCCCATAAACGAAGATAGTTTCTGCACATTAAATCCCAGGTTTGCGTTTTTACCCAGTTGAAACCGTCTTCTATTTTTTTTTGGTAATCTTTATTCAAAATCGCATGCTCTATATCATTTGCTAAAGACTGCGAATTTGAGGAAATGTAAATGTATTTACTAAATTCTGCTGTTTCTAGGTAATCTTTTTTAATTCCATTGTTGTAAATTGCAAACACAATCTTCTTACTTCCCAGAGCTTCTAAAATTCCTAAATATCTTGAAACAAATACAATATCTGTATTTTTTAAGTACTTTTCTACATCTTTTACAAACCCTTTAAAATCAACAGACAACCTGTGTCTTATCGCAAAGGCATTGGATCTTTTCATTTGCGATCCATCACCTAAAACAGTTAAATTTATTTTATGTCCTTTTGTTTTTAAAATTTCAAGCGCCCTTAAATACTCCATTATTCCTGTTTCCTCCTCAAGTCTCCCTATGAATAATGCGTTTCTGATCTTCTCAGGCTTAAGGGTCGACAGTTGACGATCTTTTATTTCAACAGCTCCATAGCTTATAATTGTCGGATTTGTACCATACCATTTATCAAAAAAATCTCCGATGCAAATATTTCCGTTTGATAATTTTTCAGCTAATTTATGGCTAAAAATAGCTTTTTTGGTTGGAATATTATTGCCTTCGTAACCATGAAACGTAGTAAAAACCTTTTTAAAAGGAAAAATTAACTTAAAAGGTAAGTACCAATAAAAGACGTCATGGCAATGAACAACGTCTGAGAATTCTATGATGTCTCTGTGTGCCAGGAGCTGACTCCATATCCTAAATTTCTTAAACCAATTATCTTTGCCTTGATTTATTTGAAAAATTTTAATACCACTGGTTTCTCCCATCAATTTAGCGCTTGGTGAACTTGACTGCTTAGTGTTACTATGGGATTTTAATGGCGTTTCGGTTATAACAATGACTTCATGACCTTTTTCTACCAATTCCTTGCTGATTTTCCAAACATGCTTTTCTACTCCGCCTATGTGAGGATAAAATAATCTAGTAAGAAAGACTATCTTCATATTTTTTTCGCCATAATAACTAAAACGTTAGGATTCCATCTGTTTCTAAATAAACTTAATAATAATTTTTTAAATCTGTAGTATTTTTCAAACGCATAAAACCTTTTTATTAAAATAGTCTTAAAACCTGCAATTTGGAGCTCAGCTTTTATCAAATCTTCTGTATAGATTCTCAAATGTCCGTTTGGATTATGATTCATATTCTCTAGCCCCTCATTTATTGGAACGGACAATATAAAAAACCCATCTTTTTTTAAATACTTCCTTATCTTTCCTAATAATAGAAACGTGTTTGATGGAGGTATGTGCTCAAGAACCTCTAGTAAGAGGATCACGTCGAAGCTAGATCTAGAAAAAATCATGTTTTTCCAAGATTCAAGTTTGAATTCTCCTCTGAAATTTTTATTAGCATTTTCAATTGATTTTTTAGAAATATCATTTCCAAATAGTAAGGTTTTTTCTCTATCATTCAGTAACTCTTCAATATATCCCATCCCCATTCCAATATCTAAAATTTTACCTGTTTCTTTGGGAATTAATTTAAAAATTTCATTAATTCGATCCTTTGTCATTTCATCTTGCCTGTTTAGAAAGCAAGCATTACTAAGTTTTTTATTCCAAAATTTTCTTGAATTAATATCAAATATTTCTTTAAAGGCTTTGTTGTAAGTTTTTTTAAGTTTTACAAAATCTTTTTGAGTTGCCAAGACTTGTCTAAGTTTTTCGGCAACGAAAGGATTTTCCTTGGAAGAATTGCGATCAATACTACCTTTAAGCTTATTAGGAAATGCCATAGTAAAATACGATTTTAACATCAATACCCTATATTGACAAATAGGTTTAAATTGAATTTAATTTAGTTATGGGAAAAATTATTAATAAAATTATAACTTCATTAATTTTAATTAAACTTTTTTTCTTTATGTCTGTTTTCCCCGTCAATGCGTTATCTTTCAGCGACAATTTTGATACAGAAGAAGGTGGCTTTCCATCTAGATGGGAGCATCTAAATCCATCTACCCCTTGTTCTGCTAATTGGATTACAGAAAACGGTATGCTTAAAATTTTAATTGAAAACCAAGGATCCTGTGCTATGAATATTGTACCCAAGGATTCCGAATGGCCAAATATCGGCAGTTCGTTTGTCTTCGACGTAGACATGTTTTTTATCAACGGAACAGATCATAATGTCGTTTATAATACTAATAGTGATTTTACCAAAGCATACGAAATCCACTTTCAGTCACCAGGAGATTTTGTTCTAGGATATCCATCAAATAGCCAAATAGTTTTCAGTAAAAATAAAAACTACTACAATGGACAGAAGTACCACGTTCGGGTTAAGACAGAAAAGAAAAATTTGAAAATTTATGTTAATGATGAGCTGGTAAGGGAAGTAATTCTTGATCAAGAATTACTTCCTGGTAAAATTGCGTTAAGAGCTGGAACCGGCGGAGATCCAAACTCAGAGACATGGTTTGACAATGTAAAAGTTTCAAGCATTAACGACTACGACAGTCTCGATGTGGATGATATCAAGCAAACAACTTTTCCCTGGGCAAACATGGAATATGACTCTGCCAACAGATGGTCACCAACAGATCCAACAATTAGTAGTTGGGGATGCGCAATTACGTCCGCCAACATGATCTTAAGTTACCAAGGATACAAAAAACTTCCTGATGGAACACTTCTTGACCCAGGCTCGTTAAATAATTGGCTCAAGAATCAACCAGACGGATACTTAAAAAATGGATGGCTTAACTGGTTAGCGCTCACAAGATTAACCATGCAATCAAAATCAATTAATCAAGTTACAAGATTTGATGCCCTTGAATATGAAAAAATTTTAACTGAAGATAAAGAACTTCTCACCAATGATATAAAAAATGACATGCCTGATATTCTTGAAGTTCCCAATCACTTTGTTGTTGCAAAAGGCATAAGCGGAGACACTTTCATAATTAATGATCCTAGTTACTCCGATAGATTGGATTTAACTAGCTACTCAAACAACTTTATCACCCTAGGGAGATATATCCCATCCAGCACAGATCTTTCATATTTCATGGTAGTTAGCAATAATAACTTTGATATTAAGATGAAGGACAGCTATGGGAATTACATTGGACAGCAGTTTATTCAGAATTCAATGGTCAATGACAGCAACAACATACAAAAAAATGGTGATCCCATAAAAACTTATTACTTTAAAAAACCTAATTCAGGTGATTATAAGCTAGAAATTTCGTCTTCAGAACCAAATACATACACTGTTGATCTCTATTTTTACAATATAAGTGGTGAAGTTAAGAAGATGTTTCAACAAGGAGTTAGCAATGTAACCCCATCATTAATTAATATTTATTTAGACAAAAATGATCTAAACAATATTAAAAAATCGAAAGTTGTCTCTTTTGAAATTTTAATTAATGACATAAAATACTTACATGACCTACGATTACTCAATGCTATCTCGGAAAAAATGTTAACTAGCTTGACTAGGACTTCTCAAAAACAATATGGGAAAAACTCCAAAAAACAAGCTAAACAACTTCTCAAAGCAACTGAGATCCTCATCAGGAGTTTACCAGATGAGCTAATCTTGAAGGATGCAAAGATTATTTTACTCGAAGATATATTCTTGCTGAATATTAGTCTTTAGTGGACCTGGAGGGATTCGAACCCCCGACCTCTTCAATGTGAATGAAGCGCTCTGACCAACTGAGCCACAAGTCCTTGGCACCAATCTTAGCATAAATTGATCTCGTTGACAAAGGAAGCTAAATCTAGGACAATTGTTAAATATGTTTATAATCCGTAAAATCTATTCCTTCCTATTAGATACCCTGCAGACATTCTTAATGGCTGCTGCAGTTTTCTTAGTTATCTACATTTTTCTTTTTAGACCTTTTGAGGTAAAAGGAGAATCCATGTTTCCCAACTTCCTGGACAAAGAATATGTTTTAACAAACCTCATAACTCTTCGTTTTGATGATCCAAAGCTTGGAGATGTCGTTGTTTTTAAATCTCCCACAGATCAAGAAAAAGACTTTATTAAAAGAGTGATCGGTACTGCAGGAGACACCGTAATGATTAAAGACGGTTACATATATCTAAACGGAAAACAATTAGATGAAAGCGCATATCTAAAACCAGACGTTAAAACATATGCAGGAGCATTCCTTAAAGAAAACACTCCAGTGACAGTTCCTTCGGATAGTTTTTTTGTTGCAGGTGACAACAGGATGTACAGCTCAGATTCTAGAGAATGGGGTTTTGTAAAAAAGGATTTACTAATTGGAAAATCCTTCTTTGTATATTGGCCTGTAAATGAAGTAAGATTAGTCAATAACCCCTTTAAGCGTTAATCCTTGGAGAGTAGTTCTACGATCTGTTTTATTTTTTGTCCCGTAACTTCTGCGTCTCCTTTAGATACAATTACAATTCTTGCCTGGGTTCCCGATTGATAAATTGCTACCTTATCAAGACTATGTTTAGTTTGAAGATTTTTTGCCATTTCATCCAATTCCGGAAGATATATTCTGTCACTTTTTGCTCTTGGTTCTCTTTCCTGAACCTCTGACTTAGCTTTTCTTGCCATATCTTCGGTTTGTCTTACAGTACTATTTTCCCTAAGAATCTTTTTAAACAACTCCAGCATTAATCTAGTGTCTCCTAAGGAGATTAAAGGCCTAACATGTCCTTCTGTTATTACTCCGGCAACCAAAGCATCTTTGATTGCATCAGGTAGAGACAAGAGTCTTATTGTATTGGAAATTGTTGGAGCACTTTTTCCCACTTTTCTGGCAACTTCGTTTGTTCCTAAACCAAACTCATCGATCAAACGTCTGTATGCCTGAGCTCTTTCTATTGGATTTAGATCTTCTCTTTGAACATTTTCTACAATTGACATCTCAAGCATGCCTTGTGGAGTTGTTTTTTTAACAATTACTGGCACTTTTGCTAAACCAAGTACTTTAGAAGCTCTCCAACGTCTTTCTCCAGCGATAATCTGATACCCTGCAGGAGTTTCAGCAACCACGATAGGTTCAAGAATTCCCTGCTCTCTAATTGAATCTACTAACTCCTGAAGAGAATCTGGAGAAATTATTCCGCGCGGCTGGAGAGGATTTGCCTGAAGCAAATTGGTATCTAATTCATGAATTCTGCCGTCTGTATTATCCATTAAAGACTTCTACGTATTTTTTACCCCTTAAATTCTTAAACTTAACTATCCCCTCGATGATAGAAAAGATTGTATAGTCATTTCCCATCATGACACCCTTACCCGGATTAATTTTTGTTCCTTTTTGTCTAACAATTATGTTTCCTGGTGAGGCTTTTTCTCCAGCATAAAGCTTCACACCTAAGTTTTTTGGTTTTGAATCTCTATTTCCTCTTACTGATCCTTGTGCTTTTGTATGTGCCATGTTATTGTGAAAACATTCTAACCTTATTTTTCACAACCGTCAAGAAATCAAAACGTATCAATTTATTTAACTTTGGCGGTTGTAGTTTTTTTAGGTTTTTCTTCTTTTTCAACTTTTGACTTACCTTTTACTGTTATTGACTCTATCTGAATTTGAGAAAGTTGTGCTCTGAATCCAATTGCTCTTCTATATTTTGATTTAGCTTTAAATTTTGCGACTCTGATTTTTTCACCTTTGATATCTCCCAAAGATTTTCCAACCACTTCTACGTCTGCAAGGGTTGGCTTACCGATCCTAACGTCTCCATCGGAAACTACCATCAGAATCTGGTCGAATTTTACTTTTTCGTCTTTTTTAAGACCTAATTTATCAACAGTTATAGTGTCGCCTTCGCTAATCCTATATTGTTTTCCACCTGAATTGATTACTGCGTAAAACATAGTGACAATTATAACAGATTCTTTACCTAATTTCTAGAACTTTTTCTTCTTTTGTCTTTCTATTTATTGCAACTAGAAGTCCTAGAAGAATAAAGTTGGAAAGAAGTGAGCTTCCCCCATAGGAAACAAAGGGTAAAGTAACTCCTACTATTGGCAAAAGACCAATATTCATTCCTATATTAACGAAAAACTGAATCAAAATTAGAAAGAAAGCCGTTCCAGCAAAAATTTTACAAAATCTATCGTCTGTATTTTCAAAAATTTGAAAAATTTTATAAAAGATAATAAGGAAACAGACTAAAATAACTGCATCCCCTGCAAATCCCAAAGCTTCTGAAATTGAAGCAAATATAAAATCAGTGTGACGTTCCGGTAAGAAACTTAAGCCGGATTGAGACCCCTGCCCCAGCCCTTTACCAAGAAGCATCCCTGATCCAACTGTAATTATTGATTGTATTGCATTATAAGAAGTACCCAAGGGATCTTGTGAAGGATTGAAAAAGGTTAAAACTCTTTGTCTTTGGTAATCATGCAGAAACTGCCAAAACATGGGAATTAAAAGCCCAACTGGAATTGCTGCAGCAATAAAATATCTTAAAGGAAAACCAAAGAAAATAAATGTGAATAATGCAACTAGTACATAGATCAATGCATTACCTAAATCAGGTTGTTTAAAAATTAAAAAAGCGACTGGCAGAACATACCCCATTGAAATTAGTAAATTCTTGAATGAATAGTTTTTGTGGCTTGCTAAAAAAGCAGAAAGGGAGAGCGCTAGAAAAGGCTTAAAAATTTCCGAAAATTGAATCCTAAATCCTGCAAATTCGATCCATCTTACCGATCCCCTACTTTCAATTCCCAAAATTAAAACAACAGAAAGTAATATTATCGACAAGATATAAATTGGCAGACTGTAGTACTGGAAAATTTTATAATTTACTTGAGAAATTAATAAGAATACCGCTATTGACAGAATAAAAAAAATCAATTGACTCCTGAATAGATCTGCATTTATTGTAGAAAGAGTAATTAAGCTTATTAAAACAAGTATTGCTGCAGGGATGAAAAGACCCCATTCTAAGCCCCATATATTTCTTCTAGTCATTTTTTTCTACCCTAAATTCTCCCTTTTTCAAGGATTTAATTAAGGCTTTTTTCTTAATTTCTTCTTCAAATGCCATTGGCCAATCAGGAAGAAAAACATTTATATATTCGTCTACTCTTGTACCAATTTTCTTTCTTTCTGCCTGAATGCTTCTAATTATTTCTCTTGCTTGACCTTCTCTTCTTAGTTCATCTGTGATATTTTTATCAAGCTTTATGGATAATTTCTCTGACTTTGAATTTTTAATTGTCTTAACGTTAACTTCTTCAGAAATAACTTTTTGAACTTCAGGAGAAAAAAGAACGCTAGATTCAATTTCCAATAACGACAACGGCTGCCTTAATTTAATACCTGAGGTTTTCCTATCAGAATGAGTCATTTCTACAACTTCCCTGGCCTGTTGCATTTCTTCTTCAAGTTTCTTATCTATCAAGTCTTTGTTTTCCTTTGGCCATTGTTCCAGATGAACAGATTCTCCTCCAGCTAAATTAAGATAAATCTCCTCGGCAATAAAAGGAGCAATTGGTGCAAGCAATTTAGACAAGGTTAACAAGACTTCATAACTTGTTTCAAAAAAACTTTTCTTGTCTTGATTCTCACCTGCAGAGACACCAACTCTATCTCTACTTCTTCTGATATACCAGGTTGAGAAATCCTCTATAAATTTATGAATTTTTGTAATTGGTGAGACAGTATCATAGTTTTCAAGTCCTTTCGTAACTTCTAAAATCAAATTATTCAGTTTAGACAGAATCCATTTATCTAAAACGTTTAGATCTTGAGGTTTAGATTTTTGATTTCCAGCTTTCCATTTGTCAATATTTGCGTAGGATATAAAAAAGTTGTAGGAATTCCACAAAATTAACATTGTCCCTTTTACCTGGTTTCGATATTGCTCTTCGGAAATCAAGATGTCTTCTCCCCGCATAACAGGACTTCCTAAAAGATATAGTCTTAATGCGTCTCCTCCATATTTCCCAAGCATTTCCCTGGGATCTGGAAAATTTCCGTAATTCTTACTCATCTTTCTGCCGTCTGTTCCCAAAATAACTCCCTCAACTAAAACATTTTTAAAGGCAGGCGATTCATATAAAGCTACTCCAATTACATGCAGTGTGTAAAACCATGCCCTGATTTGCCCTGTATACTCGGCGATAAAATCAGGCGGAAAAAAATCTTCCAGCTTTATATTTTTCTCAAAAGGAAAATGTCTCTCGGCAAAAGATGCACTTCCGGATTCTATCCAGCTATCCAAAACTTCAGGAACTCTAGTAGCGGTTTTGCCGCATTTTTCGCACTTTACTTTAACTTTATCTATCTCCGGCCTATGCAAGTCTTCTACTTTTTGACCTGATTTTTCTTCCAGTTCTTTAATCGAGCCTGGAACAAAACGTTCTCCGCACTCACATTCCCAAACCGGAACAGGAGATCCCCAATATCTGCTTCTTGAGATATTCCAATCAGGAGCGTTTTCCAAGCTCTTTAGAAAACGGCCATATTTAAAATGCTTTGGATACCAATTAATTTTTTCATTAGTCTTGATAAGTTTCTCTTTAAGATTTTGGATATTAACAAACCATGCATCTTGGGGAGCATAATAAAGTCTGGTGTGACATCTCCAGCAAGTTGGGATAGTATGCAAATGGTCTTCTTCTTTATACATTAAATTTCTTTTTTCCAAATCTTCATTTACGAATTTGTTTGTTTTCAAGTAATACATTCCTGAGAATTGCCCAACATTATCTTTAACCATTCCCTCATCATCAACATGCATAACAAGTTGTATATTCTCTTTTTGCATAACTGCCAAATCTTCCTCTCCATAAGCAGCAAGAGTAACAACACCTGTTCCCTCATCAGCAGTTACAAAATCCGCTCCGACTACAATAAAAGCTTTTTTTCCTTTTTCCACTTCATAAAACTGATAATGCGGAATAAATTCCATGCCAACTAAGTCCGTACCTTTTATTTTCTCTACTACTTCATAAGGATCACTTTTTAAGATTTTAAGTGTCTCCTTGGCCAAAATATAATATTCGTTATTTTGTTTTACTTTTACATAAGTTAGCTTTGGATTTATGGCAAGTGCAGGAGTCGCAATCTTATTCCAAGGAGTTGTGGACCAAGCAAGTAAAAATGTATCTTTTTCGTTTTTTAACTGATATTTATAGACATTTGCCGGTTCCGTAACCTCCTTGTAATTATCCGGATCCATTGCTACTTCAAAATTAGAAATAGGAGTGGAGCAGTGAGGACAAAAAAGAGACACGCGTAGTCCTTTGTAAATGTATCCCTTATCATACATTTGCTTAAAAACCCACATTACGCTTTCCATACAAGAAATATCCCAGGTTTTATAAGCATTTTTAAAATCTACCCATCTTCCTATTCTGTCTATATACCATTCCCATTCAGCCGAAACCTGATTCACGTATATCTTGCATTCTGCAATAAACTTTTCAATACCAATAACTTCTTCAATGTCTTTTTTCCTCTTAATGTTCAGCTTATTTTCTACTTTATTCTCAATCGGAAGACCATGACCATCCCATCCCCAAACTCGGCGGACTCTATGCCCCTTCATTGTAAAATAACGGCCGAATAAATCCTTTGGAAGACTTGATAAAAGACTGCCGTAATGAGGAACACCGGTAACAAAAGGTGGACCGTCCAAAAATGTCCATTTCTTATCCTCCGGACGGGATTCAATGGATTTTTCGAAGATCTTGTTTTCTTTCCAGTACTTGGTAATTTCTTCCTCCAGTTTTGAAAACTCTACCTGGGGAGAAACCGGCTTAAACATAGCTTTAATTGTAGCTCAAATTAAACCTAGCTTCAAGTATAGTATTGTAATCTAATTAATAACTAGCATATTATTAAGATATGCTTAAAGAAACATTTATTGGAAGAAACCCGTCACATTTTCATGTTAATCCACTGGTAAAATCATTCATAATTTCTGAAACTTTTGTTTGGTCTGCCTGGAATTTCTTTGCTCCTATTTTTGCAATCTTTGTTGCAACAGATATCAAAGGAGGAAATATCCAATTTGCTGCTTTTGCATTCAGCTTTCATTTAATTGTTAGGGTTTTGGCTGAACTAGCTAGCTGTAAATATCTTCCTGAGAAGAAAGATCATTCCAAAATCAAAATTGCAGTTTTTGGCTTAGTTCTTACAAGCATTGCTTATATTGGATTTGCTTTTTCAAAAACTGTTTTACCGGTTTTATTCTTTTATTCTCTTGTAGGAGCCGGAATTGGTATTGCAACGCCTGCTAAGAATTCACTTTTTTCTACCCATCTTGATAAAAACAAAGAACCCGCAGAGTGGGGAATTTATGACGCCGCAGTTTTTATAGGTATGGCTTTTGCGACGGCTCTTGGCGGACTGGTCGCAAGCCAGTACGGATTTCAGGTTTTGTTTCTAATGGCAAGCTTAATGAATATTATCAGCATAATCCCCTATCTTCTGTACGCAGAATAATTTGATTTGTTATTATTAGCTTATGGACAAAAATAAAAATGTCTCCCATTTCCACCTACTCAAAAAGAAGTGGACTGACAAGCATAAAGAAATAGAAAAAAAGATTATTGCAAAACATGGACATTTAATTGCCTCTCTTATTCCAAAACATCAAATAGTTAGCGGAATCCTGCTTGCCGCAGTTCCTTTTATGCAAATGGCTCCACATAATGTTCAAGCCCAAATTAATAACCTTACCAAACAGGAAATCCCCAAGTTAACACCGCTGGATTTTGCTAATAAATTATCTGAGCTATTGCCAAAAGAGGTGAGACCATTAATTCCGGGAGAAGAAAAATTAATTTCCAATTATTTATCTGACGTATTTAAATTTAAAGTATATCCTGAAATTAATGGTATGAGACTGGAAAGAAGTTATGGATACATTGGGCAGGAGCAACATTTAAAAAGATTTCCAGGGGACTCAATGGATCAACATTTCAATTCCCAGGAAGAAGCTCGCCTTTATAGTCCTGAAGGCATGGCTCCCGGTCTTGGAGCTTGGGGGTATTTCTCAAGATCCAAAGACGAAATGACAGAAACAGACAATCAAAGAGAAAAGTTCTATATCGCAGTACCGACTTTTCGAGCACCTGGATTTAATGAGAATATCGGCAAATACGGATTGTTTTTTAAATACCGCAAAATGCTGGTAGTTAATCCTGAAAATGGCAAAACAATTGTAACAGTCATTGGAGATGCAGGACCCGCAGAGTGGACAGGCAAGCATCTTGGCGGATCTCCTGAAGTAATGGAATATTTAGAAAGAGTAGATGGAGCACAAAAAGGTCCCGTACTATACTTTTTTCTAGATGACCCAAATGATACAATTCCTTTGGGTCCAGTTAAGCTATGAACAAGAAAAAACCATTTTATCATCATTTAATTTCAATTACGGAAATTGAAATTGAACTAGACAAATTAGGTCTTCCTGAGCACGAAAGAATTGAACTCTTGAATATCGCGGAAAATACAATCCACTATACAATTGTTGATATCGTCTTATCTGAACTGAGCGAAGAAGACAAGAAGACATTTCTTGAACATCACGCAAAAAGCAACCATGAAACAACTTTAAAGTTTGTAAAAGGAAAAATTACCAATATAGAGGGAAGAATTAAAAGTGTTGCTAATAACTTAAAAGAAGAATTAATAAATGACATAAAAGATTTAAAGAAATAGTGTTATAATCTAGACCGTGGAAGAAAAAGAACAAGAATTAAAAATTGAAGATTTAAAAGTAGGAACAGGACAAGAAGTAAAAGACGGCGATACTGTTATAATTCACTACACAGGGTGGCTGGAAGACGGAACCAAATTTGATTCTTCGCATGATAGGGACCAAGCTTTTGAAACTCAAATCGGATGCGGATATGTAATTAAAGGCTGGGATATGGGAGTTCCTGGAATGAAAGTCGGTGGAAAAAGAAGACTGGTTATCCCCTATCAACTTGGTTACGGAAAATATGGTGTTGACCCGTTAATTCCCGGATTTGCTACTCTCATTTTTGAAGTTGAATTAATAAAGATAAAATAACTCAAATTTCTTGCTAGGTGGATTCCTCGATAATGTTTTTAAATAGTTTATTGACAACGCAAAATCTAAGAGACTTTACAGCCCCAACAAGGACAAAGCTTTTTTTTGTAGCTTTATTTAGTATGCTCCGTATCCAGCAGGCTTCATGAGAACATCCCAAACATGAACCCTATCAGATCCTGAACCTTGACTCTGAAGCATTGCAAAAGGACCCCACAAGCAATAACCTGTACCTTTTGTTGCCTCAGTGGATGGAACATCGTTATCTTCACAACCTTGATCCCAAGCTATTTTGTAATGCCAAATTTCGCCTGAACCACCAGGAACTCTTCCGTTCCATTCATTGTTTTCCCAAGCTGCATAAGGTGGATTAGACCAACCCTCAGCATTACCTCTATCCCACTCTGCATTCCATTTCATTACAAGCTTGTCATTAGCATATGCTCCGAGATAATTAGCAGGAAGACCTTTTGCTAAAGACCAACTTTCTCCTGTTCCATTAAAAATTCTGGCTGAATCGTTGTATCCAAACTCATCAAAACCTTTATCAGCTGCAAAAGCTGGAACAACTATTATTGCTAATGCAAACATGGAAAAAATTGCTCCAAATATAAATTTTTTCATTTTTTTCACCTCCTTTCCAACCACAAAAAAACCACCCTGAGGTGGTTAATTGCTAGATATACCTTCATCTATGCACATTTTCATGTACACATGATTACATTAAAATTTGTTTGTGTCAAGAATTATTCTAATTCTTGTGTCTCATGAAGGAATGATAATTAAATTCCCTTTCGTCTTTAGACCTACTTTTCTTTAGCGATTGGTTCTTATCATCTAAACTTTTATTCCTTTTCAGTATCTTTTCGTACAAATCTTCATACCTATCTGTCATAAGTCTGTCGTTAAAATTTTTTAGAGCATGTTCTCTACAGTCTTCTCTGCTAATATTATCGATTTTCCCAACAGCCGCTATCATCTCCTGATCATTTCTCACTACATATCCTGTTTTATTATTTTCAACAATTTCCGATATGGAACCATTATCAAATGCAACTACCGGACAACCGCATGCCATTGCTTCAATCATTGTTAATCCGAAAGGTTCTCTCCAAGTAATGGGATTTAAAAGGCAAATTGCACCACTCATTAATTTATTTCTTTGCTTGGTATCTACCTCTCCAATCCATTTTATGTGATCGTTATAAAGTCTTGGTTCAATATATTCTTTAAAATAAGAAAGATCTACGTTGTCTAGTTTTGCAGCAATGATTAACGGTATGTTTAGCTGTTCCGCAACATCAATGGCGTGATGCAATCCTTTAAGCATTGAGATCCTTCCCACAAAAAGCAAGTAACCTTTGTGTTTTGATCCAAACGGATTGTCGTTGAAATTTAAGCCATTTGGAATAGTTGTGATATTTTTAACATTCTTTAAATGTTTTATCTGATCTTGGGAAATTGAAACGTAATTTGGATTAGTAAAATTTTCAAAGAATTTTATGGTATTTTGTCTGATTAATCCATGAATCGTAATTACTGTTGGAGTTTTAGATAAATTTGCCGTTGGCATACTTAAACTTGAATTATGATCATGAATAATGTCAAATGAATCCTGATTCATGTAAGCTCTCCCAATGTTGTATAGCTCCATCTCAACACCTTGTAAGCGGTCAATCTTTGCCTCTCTTAATCCTCTTGGATAGAAAGATTGCAAATTAGCGCTGGTAATTGAATCTCTTGTCGCAAAAAGCGTGACATCATGCCCGCGTCTTACCAACTCTTCTGTTAATGCACTAACTACCCTTTCAGTCCCTCCATATTTTTTCGGAGGTACTCTTTCAATCAATGGAGCAATCTGAGCTATTCTTAGCTTCTTATTTAGCATACGTTCAATTTAACCTCCCAGTTAAAATTTAAGATGAGAGGATTGTAATAATTAGATAAATGATTATTAGAGGATGTTATTCGTATTTCAACAGATCTAAGATCGCTGCTGCTGACCAAGCTTGAATTCTGCAACTTTCTTGACCCCATTCAGACCGGTAAGGAAAGTATTCTCCTTTTCCTCCTTTAATATATAGTTCTATGGGAGTTCTAAAAAAAACAATCGGTTTAAGAGAAGCTTTTCTTAATTTCTTTGCCTTTTTATTATACCCCCATTTTTCTAGACCTTCATGTATCATTCCATTTAATTTTGGCCAGAAACTTCCATTATGATAAGAGTCTGAGCCTGGATTAAACGTTGGAGAAGTTGTGCTCATCGTCCTAATACCGGCTTCTTTATCAAAAAGGTCATTTTTAAAAGACCTTTCAACAAGATGCGGGATATATTTCTCATCCAGAATACATTCTCTTTGATCACCTTTTGTGTAACTTGCCCAAAGAAGCAGTAAGGGATTTCCCGTAATTGTTCTGATTTGATTTTTTTCACCATCAAGAGCTTGAGCAGGAAAGAAATATTTACCATCTTTAAATATGAAACTTTTGTTAAAAGCTTTCTTCATTCTTTCAGCTTTCTGAGATAACTTTTTTGCAAATTTTTTTGAAGATTTCTCAATGTCAGTAGTCATATAAAAGTCTGCCCATAGCTTTAACGCTAACCAGGCGTATCCTTCCACTTCAACCGGTGCAATCGGATAAATCGGAAAACTGCCATTTAACCGCTGCAGTGATTCCACTGAATCTGTCCAGGATTGAACCTTTAATCCTCCATGAACTCTTTTGCTGGTTAATTCATATTCAATTAAATCGTCCCGATCCATATCGCCGTAATCATTAATCCAAGCTAATCCTTTCTCAACTGAAGGAAGAACTGTGAGTAAAAATTCCTGATCTTTTGTTAATTGCCAATATTTATATAAAGCAATTAAAGTTAAGGGAGTTGAGTCAATTGAATCATAATTTTTAAGAATGCCGTCTGAATAAACATACCATGGTTGTGGCCTGTTAATTAAGCGTTCGTATTTATCTTTTCTATACTCATGAATAAATTTACCGGGTTCTTCTCCGCTTTCTTTATTTACTTCTTTTCCTTGAAGAGCAGTGAGCTTAATCAAAGAATTTCTGACTATCCCATGCAGTTTAATAGTACCAATGGAATTATTTTGAAGATTTGTTTCTAAAAGTCTTAAGATTTTTAAACAAGTTATCGCAGAATCTCTTCCAAAAATACACCCGAAAACCTCTTCTTTGGAAGAGGCATAAATTCCTTCCTCTGTGGAAAGATCTAGCAGTGATTTATAAATACTTTCTCTTAATACTGAAAACTTCATTTTATCTTTTTTTAACCATCCTAATTTATTCTTGTAATCTAAGCTGTGAAAAAATTTCTTAACATGCAGTTGGAGATAGTTATTAACTAAACTTGAGGTAAATAGCGTAAGGTTTTTTCCTATTAGTTCACTCATTAATTAACTTAATCTTCTGACGCAGAAATGCGGGATATTCGAAAATATCGTATTTTTAGCTTCGATTTCTAAAAACGCTTATTTAAATATAACCTAATTAAGAGGAAAGGTCAAGTTTTGTGGAAAAATTACCTCATTATTTAAAAGGGAATGTTCCTCTTGCTAATTCTTCTGCCTTAAGAATGCTGGAATGTCTAAGACATCTCCTATTTCCAGCTTCTTTTCTTACTAAAAACACCTGGATAAAATATAATTCTTTTTATATTAAAAAGCAATACTAGTGCTAAAATAGATTTATGAAGAAAACACATATTGATAAATCCGACATTGAAGCATTTTTACAACAAGCCGATTTAATCTTTAATTCTGAATATTTACAAAAACCAGTAAAGCAAAGCGTAAATTTATGTTGGAAAAAAGGAGAACCTTTACTAGTTACTAGTATCATGCCAACAAGAGAAGTAATAGAATCTTTCATACTTAGAATGAGACCAGTGATAGTTAGAAATGAAAGATTGTATGTGGGAAAAATTGTTCACGGTCTAATAGGGGAAACAAAAGACGAAAGCGAGAAGAATAAGCTAATAAAAATACAATCGCTAATAGAAAAACACAGAGAAAGAAGGTTGTTTACAATTAGCGTAAATAATAAAGAATACGGAATGCCCGATTTCGTCTGGCTTTATCTTTATGGTAAATATTTTCATCTAGACAAGGAGAAGCAAGAAATAATTAAACAATTTGAGTCAACTCTCGGTTCATTCTCGGAACTTAGTGCTTTAAGTCAATTAGAGGGATATGCTGGTTTAATTCTATTCGTAGCTGGCTATATCAAAAGAAAAAGGAAATTAATCTAACTATTTCTTTTTCTGCGACTTGCTCTTTTCAGATTTAGCCTTTTCTGATTCAACAAGCTGAGCTCTTTTCTTATCAAGCCATGCCATCATTTTTTCAATCTTCTTCTTTTTTTCTGCCTCTACTAATTCGTATACCTCACCCTCTTTTAGAGATAGATTAAGCGAGCAGAAGTTTATTGATAAATCTTCTAGGGAAACAGCGTATTTATTTTTTAAAGAACTGAATCTGTCGTAAAGATCATAAGGATCAAGATCTAAGCGCGTCATTGGAAGTATGTAATATCCTTTCTTCATGACGCTTTTAAGAAGAACTATTTCACTTCTACTAAATTTATCCTTTAAGGTGGTAAAAGCTATGTAGGGTTTATCTTTAAATTTCTTAGCGATTTTTAAAGTTTTATTTATGTCCTTCGCGCTGTAGTCAATATAGTTTCTGGCTTCTCCAATAACAGTTTCAATAGATTTTGAATAATCGTTCAAATGAAAGAAAAAATAGTCTAGTTCTTGATCATAGTTTGTTGTGCCTTTTTCTGCGATTTCAAAACTTGTAACAAAGTGTTTTTCTCCCATTCCATGATGATTTAATCTCCAAAGAGAAAGAATCACTGGTAAACTTCCCCTGCCTTCATCAGCAATTGCCACGAGACCTTCTGTTTTATAAAACCAATTTAGATCATCAAGCCTTGGAATGTCTTGACTAAACAGACAGTTAATGCATTTAAAGGTTGCGGAAAAAGTTCCTATCTTATACCATTCTTCGGTCGAACAATTAATACACTTAAATTTCCTGCCAACAGTAATAAGTTTTTTTGTAATAAGATAGTTTAAGATTGTTTCTGGATTAAGTGGTTTTGGCTGTCCATAATATAGCGTTAAATCTCCATACATTTCTTGAATCCAGTTTTTGGATCCAAATTCATCATCGGTCGTGCATCCAATTATGTCTTTTATATCTCTGCCTGTCATCGGTCTCGGTTTTGCCATCTGCCCACGAACCTTTCTACCATCAATGATTACCTCTCCTTCGTCTCTGTTCATCTTTGCCAGCGCTTCCCTAACTCCTTTCACTTTAAATACCCTACAGCCATCAACGTCTTTCATTAATTGGAGTATTTTTTGAGCAAAAATCCCAGGAGGACTTTGCCGTCTGATATAACCAATTTTGTCAAAAATTGTATCCACAACTTTCTCAACACTTACCGGATTTAACGAAATAATATCGTTCTTTGAATCGGGATAATAAACCAAGCCTTTACTAGATACTCTTACTTGATCCCATCTTCCAAAAATAAGATCTCTTCTTGCAATATCCAGCATTCCCTCTTGATTAGGTAAATCTATAACAAATTGGTCTTCAAAAAAACCTATAAAGGATAGGTTTACTGCCCAAGCGTCATCCTTGTAAAACAAATCATCAATAAAACGAGGCGCACTTGCTGTAAACGAAGAAATTTCTTCGCTCGAGAAAGCAACGGGAATTTTGTCTCTAGAATATAGGGGTGTTATACAATTTATATCAGGAGAGACCATCTTACTTCTTTTACCCCAACTTGCAATCCATAACCTTCTCACAAGATTGCTGCCCAATTTATTACTAATCCAATTAGCAACTTCTTCAAATTTTTTTTGATTTTTTATTAAAGATGGGGCAATTTGGAGATCTAAATCCAATCGATTAAACCTCTCATCGATATATGCACCTTCTATAAACGATTTCGTCTGTTCTTCAAATTTTTTGTAATCTATTATAGGCAAGAAATAAACATTTCTACCAGAAGCCCTGAGATTCCAATACTCAATCAAATCTTCACGGTTGTTATGATCCCCAACATAGAGCAGGCTTCCCGAAAACCCACCACCACCCCCCATAATTCGCAATTGAGTAGTGGTAATAGCAATTGGACCAATGTATTTTGAATCTTTAATTACTTTATAATCCTCAAATGTTAATTTCAAAGATGGAAGCTTAAGATGCTTATCTACTAAATCTGCAATATCTGGGCTCATATTCTTATCTAGAGAACCAAATATTATGGCAAAGAATACTCTACTTCCTCTTTCGGTTGTAGTTATTAAACTCAATCTTTCCTTATCTTTATCAGGTATTCCTGTTTCTGGAAGATCATCTATAAATGCTCCATAAGTTCTTAACCCTATTCTATAGCCCTTTTTCTTATCTTCTTCTTCCGTGAAAAAGAAATCATTAGGGTTTAATACTTGTTGGTCTACTTTTTGTTTAATATCTTCTGGTAATCCCCCCGAAAAATCTACGATAAAATCGGGGTCGAATTCTTTTATTAAACCCAGGTTACGCCTTATTTGAGCTTTATTGCTTTTTTTAAACTGAACAATTGGGTTATAGATTCCTCCCCAAAGAGTTGTGTTGATTGCGATAGCTTTTAGAAGACTCTTATTGTCTCTTCCTACTACGAAGCATATTCTAAGCGGTCTTAATTCCTGCGTTACATATAATGTTCTCATTCAAATATAGGCAGAGAAAATATGACCTAAATTATATCACTAACGTAGTAAAAAAGTTTATTCTTACAAAAACCATACGCTTAGCTTGACAAATCCTTATTGAGTGTGTATATATTGAAGGTGGTAGGGGTTGGTGAAGGGCAAGTCCCTCATACCGCGCGTGTCCAGATAGACATAAGTCGGGAGGCACTGCTTCTACCTTAACTAGTCTTTATGGACTGAGTAAAAATAAAATTTCTTCTTATACTCAATCACCAGAGCAGATACATTTTCTCCATTCATCCATGCTTTAAATTCATAATGATCATGGTAGTTTTGAAATCTTTTCCGATAAATGGTCGTTGAAATTTCAATTAGCTTCTTGCCTAATGGAAGTATTTTTAATCTCTCTTCTGCTTCTTTTTTTGTCCTCCATTTTTCTTGAAAAAGATGATCCCATCCCCAGTTTGTAAAAAGAACTTCTGCTTTTAGTGCTGGACAGTATACCTTCTTCCAGGACTTATATATCTTGAAATAGTGAATTTTCAGCTTATCTACCTTACATTGGCGTTTTTTTCTACCTCTTTTTTTATTTTGCTTATTTCCCATGTTGCAAATATATGAGTATTTTAAATAATTGTCAATTTTTAATATTCATGTCGCACAATCTCGGGTTTACGACGCAATTTTGAAGCTAGGAGAATATTGTCAATAGTGTTTAGGCATGAATGAACTTCTATAAGACTAGTAAGATTTGTAATTTCAACTATTACCCCACTAGGGTAGGTATAGTTCAAATCGCCATATTCCACATATACAATAAGGGTAATATCTATAAATACTGCTGGAGAAAAATATAGTAATTGCACATGAAGAGTTTAAGATCTTTATCCCCTATTAAGGTAGGATAAGAAACAATAAGGAACAAAAGGAAATAAAAAAAGGGTTTAGTCCTTTTATAAATATTTATGCTTTAATTTTTGATAGGTATCTCTTAGCTAATAAAAGAGCTAAGAAAACAACCATTGGAAATTCCCAAAGAGCACTTCTCAAAGCATATTGGTCGCCTTTAAAATAAGCGTCAAGGTTCAAATAGAACGCTACGAGTAGAACTAACAAGGAATACCAGGCGAGTATTTTCAGGAATATTCTCATTTATCTCACCCCCTAAAGTGAATGTTTCTTGTCTAAAATAAGAGATCTCTGTTCGCTAACTACTTTGTCCAATGCTTCCCTATCAAAGTTTTCTTTTGAATTAAATCCCCTTAACTCGTAATCTCCATTTGATAATTTATAAACCCAGGCATAAAAAATTCTATCCGGTTTATCTTGAAAAAGAATTTGAATATCCTTGCCACCGCTTACGCTATCATTTATTGTTAAAACAACAAATTTGCTTTTATAGTAGTTTCTATCAAATGAATCTAAACCACTTATTACACCATCCATCTTTTCTTTTCTTACTGCACTTATTGTTAAATTAGCAGCTAAACTATCGTTATTGGTATATGCATTAATTGCTTTTCGCAGATATAAAACAAAAGGGTTTTTATAAACATCATAGTATGTTTGAATATTTTCTGAAGAAGCTAAGGGTTTTTCTGGTGGCAGACTATTTGTCTTATTTATTTTGAAATAAACGAAAGAAACAATAACAATAATTAAAAAAAATACTATTAGTGATTTGTTGAATCTACTTATCTGCTTCATTTTTGTTCTTTATAATAGTTCTTTTAGGAAATAAGTATCTATATATTCCGAATCCTATTATGTTTATGCCTATTATCGTAATTGCAACTTTAGGTGTTTTTTCGTCCATCATAAGCAAAAATTGCCAATTATTTCTTTCTTTTTCAAAACAAGATGAGATTTGGTAATGATATTTGTCCGAATATTTTGAGTAACAATAATCCATTTTTTTGTTATAGTTGCTAAACATAATTGGAAGCAATATTTTAGAGACTAAAACCGTGAGGACAGCAATTAGGATTGATGAACACGCAATAAATTGAATTAATCTTTTCAGTCTTTTTCTACTAAAATTCCTAGTCATAAATAATAATGCGATATTCAATGAGTATAACCTTATATTACAACCTATTTTATAATAAAAGCAAGATATATCTGGTAAAGATTTAGTTTGCAATCTGTTAATTATTAAATAGGTTGCATGAATTATAATTTTCTTTATCAAAAACTTGGAAAAAGGATAGAACAGTTAAGAAAAGAGAGAGGTCTAACTCAAGAAGAATTGGCAGAAAAATCTGATCTTCACAGAGCTTATTTCTGGGAAATAGAAAATGGACGGAATATTTCAATTCAAACTGCTTATAAAATTGCCCGTGCTTTAGAAGTAAAGTTATCTGAATTATTTAATTTCTGAGTATCTCCAGTGCTATAATCTACTTGTGTCAAAAAAGGGTTCTCAAAAAGAAGTATTATTCAAAAACGCAGAGGTGGTTTCTAAGCAAAAAAATGTTCAAGAATGGATAAATAAATTAAGATGTAAATGGAAAATACCTTCTAAGGGATTCAGGGAAGACAATGAATATAGAATTTGGTTTAATAAATTAATTTCTGATCCTCTTTATGACTCAAGATATGGACCATCCCAATATTCTTTATTCCTAGAAGACATATATAAACTCTGCGAAGATGTAAAATTTCCTGCTTACTGGAATACTTTCTTCTTCTATCTAACTACAAAGAACGAAATAAAAAATTCTCTTAAGGTTAGATCTGGGAGAACAATAGATACCCCAAGAATAAGATTATCTCAAGATAAAAAAACGATCATGTTACTAATTACTGCAAATACTAAACAAAAAGATGTTGAGTTTATTTGGAATGATGTCAAAAATTTTCAAAAGCAAATGCCAGATTTTGATAAGAGAAGACAGAGACGAAAAATGCAAAGAGATTTATTGATGTATAAAAAACTACAAATAGGCAAAAAGCCCACAGAAGCTTACCATGAATTAATAGACATTCTTCCAGATGATGAGTCTGAACCGGAAGCCACCACCAAAGGACTCCAAAGAATTAAGAAAATTATAAAAGGACAATAACATCTCTCTTCTTAATGTCCAGAACTCTCCAAAAATAACTGATATTCTTCAAATTGACCAGATAGGGTCGTTTAAAAACGCGGTCATGACGACACAAATCAGCCTCTTGAGAGCCCTATCCTTCGGAGGCTGATTTTTTATTAAGAGTATGTTTAATAAATTAAGCCAAACATTACCAACAGTTAACAGTATTAAAAAAAGATCTATACCAACAATTAACAGTATAACTGATGGTATTTATATTGACGGGAGTGATTATAAAAATGATGCTTTTGCACAAGAGTTAGCAGAAAAACTTGATGATCTTAGAAGTATTTCCTACTACCGCATATTAGCAAAAGAAACAGATCATCAGAAGTTAAGAGATATTCTCTCCTATGTTTTAGAAACCGAGCAGATGGGGAAAATAAAAAAATCAAAAATTTCTCTCTTTATGTTTTTATTAGAAGTTAGAGGTATAAAAAGAAAATTTAAGAAAACAAAAGATGAAAAATGTTAACAATAATTTAACATTTCACCAACGAATTAGCATTGGCTGGCAACCAATACTAATTCAATTGAGAAAAACTACTAGAAGAAGCATTAAGGGGCTTGTAGAAGACGCTCTATCAAACACCTATGCAATTGGGAAAGACGGAAAACCATATGTAATAGTAAATACTTGATTTTTATAATTATGCAAAGTAATATAAACATTGACCCCATACGAATTCGTTCCTCATTCTCTTGCGTAAACTACCCCCTAACAGTTATGCAAATTGACGAGAAGGACTTCATTAGTTTTGTATCTATCAAAGAAGGGTTAAGTGATAACAGCATTGATAATTGCAGAAAAACGATTCGCTTGATAAAAATATGGTTTGGCGAAAAAGAATTAACAAAAGATAATGTAGAATCTTTCTTTATTTATTTGAAAGCTGATAAAAAATTAAAGCCCAATACTTTAAACGCATATTTATTTGTTTTTAGACATTTAGTTACTTATTGTAAAGACAGAGGATTTCCGCATGACTTCTTAGATGGTTTTAAATCTTTCAAAAAAAATAATTCTATTAGAGATCCCCTTACACCTGAAGAAATTGAAACTCTTTATACCACTTCTTTAGACTATGGAAAACTTGCAGGAAAAGATTGTTCTTTTCTTGATTTTAGAAATAAAACTCTAACTAAATTTTTGGCACTGACCGGTGTTCGTTTTAGTGAAGCAAAAAATCTTCAAGTTAAGCATTTAAATTTATCATTAGGAAGAATAACTTTAGTTGAAACTAAAAACGGAGAAAGCAGAACAGTCCACATATCTGAATCTTTAATATCCGAGCTAAATAAATTAATTGAAGGATTAGGCGAGAATTTTTATGTTTTCAGAAACGCAAGGGAGAATAGAGTAAATGAAACTGACTTTAGCAATGATCTAAAAAAGAGATCAAGAAAAGCTGGAATTGCTAAAAATGTTCATCCGCATTTGTTCAGACATTCTTTTGCCACTCAACTTTTAATGGAAGGCGTTGATGTTGCTATTGTTTCAAAAATCTTAGGACACAAGGACATAAAAACGACAATGCAGTATCTTCACTTTACCGATAACACATTAAGAGACGGAACGCTTATGCATCCTTTAATTAGAAAAAATGCTAATCCTGCAATTATTTTTAAAATTATCAAACAAGTCTTAGAAAAGTATACTCTCAAGGAAGATAAAAGATTTAAGTATGTCCTTTCTGAAGATGGAAAAAGTCTTAAGTTTGAATTAAGATTGAACTAACTCTTGTTCTTCAATAATTTCCTTAATATTTTCACGAGTAAATAGGATATTTTCTTTTCTTGTTAAAACACCATAAGCTCCAGTTGAAAGTTTTTTATAGAGTTCTTCTTCATCTTTTGCTTCAATTGTGCCATAAAAGCCTTGTTTTACTAATATCCTATATTTCTTCACTTTTTAATTATATCAAAAGCTTTTATAGTTTCGTTTATAGGGATTTAGATTTCTCCAAATCCCCATTCTCAAACCATAAACTACTTCCCTATATTTGACCCCATACAGTTCTTTAGCTATGATTCTTGAAAGGCATTAAAAAAACACCTTTCGGTGTTTTATAGTTCTCCGAGGCTAAAAACAGTTAGTTCTTTTGCCTTAGGAATGCGGGAATATCCCAAGCGGAATCTTCTTCTTCTACAGGTTGCTGTTCTTGTATTTTTGGTGCCTCTTGAACCTGATTTATCAATGGATTCACTGGTTTTATTGACGGCGTAACAAATTCTTTCAAGGTTTGTCTTGCAGTATCAAATCCTGTTGCAACTACTGTAATCTTCATTTGATCATGCATTGTTTGATCAATGGTTGCTCCAAAGATAATATTTGCATCGGGATCCGCAGCTGATGATATGATCTTTGCCGCTTCATCTACCTCAGCCATCGTAAGATCTGGACCACCGATAATATTAAACAAAACTCCCCTTGCTCCCTCCATGGAAATCTCAAGAAGAGGAGAGGCAATTGCGGATCTTGCAGCAGCTTGAGCCCTATTCTCACCAACACCAGTTCCAATACCCATAAGCGCTGACCCTGCCTCAGACATAATTGCTTTTACATCGGCGAAATCCACATTGATTAATCCTGGCATGGTAATTAAATCCGATATCCCCTGTACTCCCTGGGTTAAGACAGAATCTGCTACTTTGAAGGCTTCCAAAAGGGATAGTTTTTTATCCACCACGTCTAAAATTCTTTGATTTGGAATAACGATTAAGGTATCGACTTTATCTTTAAGCTCTTCTATTCCATCCTCTGCCTGAACCATTCGTCTTGTTCCTTCAAACGTAAAAGGCTTTGTGGTTACCGAAACTGTTAAAATCCCCAGTTCTTTTGCAGCTTTTGCAATAATGGGAGTTGCACCTGTTCCTGTTCCTCCACCCATTCCGGCTGTTAAGAACAACATGTCCGATCCATCAAGCATTTCTTTAATTTTTTCAAATGATTCCTCTGCTGATTGTCTCCCTATGTCAGGATTTCCTCCCGAGCCCAGACCTTTTGTAAGATTTTCACCGATTTGTAATTTATTTGGAGCCTGGCAAAGAAGGAGTGATTGGGCGTCTGTATTTACGGCTACAAAATCAACACCTTGAATTTGACTTTGTGAGATCATGGAGTTAAGTGCATTTGTGCCTGCTCCACCTACTCCCATTACGCGGATTTTTGCAAAGTTAGTGGTTTGAGGTTTTATCAACATTGTAGGAGCATACTATCAGATGTTAAAGAAATTTGTCAAGCTTTTGGAACCATTGTTTTGCAACGCTTTTAGCAATATTTCTTTTTTAAAACCTTTTCTGCGAAATAGTAAAGGGCTTAAGGCATGAAAGACTTAATAAAGGAGATGATTTTGCCGAAAGACTTATTAATCTGAGCTCCTCCCGGAAGCTTGGGCATAGAAAAACCAAAAGGCAGACCTGCTTTTCCTTCCATAGTTGCACCATAAACAATTAAACCAACCACCGCTGAAAATGGAGCATCCTGGATTTCATCTATTATTCCCTTCATGTTCATTGGCTCACCAACTCTTACTGGCATAGCCAGGGTCCTCTTAGCCGCTTCCTGCGCTCCGATAGTGCGTGCCCCTCCACCTGTGATAACCAAACCCGATGGAGTTTGCCCGGCAAAGCCACTTTTTTTAATTTCCAGCCCTACAAAAGTGAATATTTCTTTCAAACGAGGCATGATGATTCCATCCACAAGAGTTTTTTGGGAAATCTTACTAACGTCTTCAATAAGATTTAAAGAAGTTAGATCCATCTCATCAGATACTCTTTCCCTACCTCTGCCTAAATTATCAATTTCAATCTTTCTTGTTCCTTTTGATTGCTTAGATAGGAATAGCTTGATTTTTTCCGCAGATTCTAAAGAAAGTCTTAACCCAATTGCCAAATCATTGGTAATGTGTCTTGCTCCGATTGGTAAAACTGCAGAATAGGCAACCGACCCCTCCACAAAAACAGAAATATCAGTTGTCCCTGCTCCAATATCAACCAGTACCACTCCAAGCTCTTTTTCCGTTTCTGAAAGCACAGATAGCGAGCTTGAGTAACCGCTAAATACAAAAGCATCAAGATCAACGCCAACTTGGGAAAAGGCTTTTTCCAAATTCCTAATATAGCTACTATTGGCAGAAATTATGTGAGTATCAACCTCCAATCTTACTCCTGTCATTGATATTGGATCTTTTATCCCCTCCTGTCCGTCCACGATATAGCTTCGGGGTAAGACATGAATAATTTCCCTGCTTGATGGCAAAGATACGGCTTTTGCCGCATCTATAACTCTGTCTAGGTCATTCTGGGTTATTTCTCCCTGAGGATTAGAAATAGCGACTACTCCCCTGGAATTTTGGGATTCTATATGACTTCCGCCAACTGATGCAATTATATGTGAGGCAGAATATCCTGCCATGCGCTCGGCTGCTTCAAGAGAAGCATTGATTGCGGCAACAGCCTCTTCAATATCTACTATTTGACCTTTTCTAATTCCAGTGGATTTTACTTCAGAAACCCCTAAGACATTAATTGCCTCGTCAACCTTAGCAATTACTGTAATAATCTTAGACGTACCAATATCTATTCCAACTACTACCTTACCTTCGCTCATAAGCGTTAAAAATTAATAACCGGTTTATCGAACCTAAAATCAAGACTTTTAAATCTTTTCCCTTCTATTGTAAGCTTACTCAAGACTAGTTGTAAAGAGGTTATTTGCTTGGATAAATCTCTTTTTGTGGATAAATAAACTACTCCATTATCTCTTATCTTCACAGTTGCTACGCTTTCCGACTCCGTTATGATATTTGAATACGGGATATCTCTCTTATCAAGCAACGTTTGAATTTCGCCTTCTTTTGAATAACTACCTAAAGAAATAATAGGACTTAAATATCTTAGCCTCTGGAATCCAATCATAGAAAAAGCTGAATACGCAATTAAACTTAAGCCGAGAATAATTAAGAAGTATCCGATAATTTTTTTCTTATTATTCCTAAGCCTTCTATGTAGTTTTTTATTCGACTGAATAAGTTTTACACCTTTGCGTTTTCCCATATAATCTTTGCAATCTTTCCTGCTGCCTCTTGGATTGTTTTTCTTTCAAAATCCAGATTTTTTACTTGATAATTTTTTAAATTTTTTATCATTGAACTAATAATACTTAAAAACTCTTGAGAATTCATGTTATCGTCTCCAATTTCTGCTAAACCCATTTCTTTAAGAAATTCTGCATTCTTAAACTGTTCATTTTTTTGAGCAAAAGAAAGAGGGATTAAAAGAGCGGGTTTCTTTAAATAGAAAAGCTCTGTTACGGTATTAACCCCTGATCTACTAATAACTAAATCAGCTTTATTGTAAATACTTGCAACCTTATCGGCGCTGAAAAACTTATTCAACTTGTAATTTTCTTTAAGCGTCTTTGGCAATTTTTCTCTTATTGAGCATAGCTTGTCAAAGTCAGAGAATGCTTTCGAATCTCCTGTTTGATGAATAACTTCTGCAGTTTTTAGTAATTCTTCTAAACATCCTTGAACAAGAGTATTTATTTTATGTGATCCGAGACTTCCTCCTGTTATGTAGATGAGAGGTTTACTCTTTTTAACGTGACTTAAGACTTTTGCAGATAATATTTCTTTTCGTACAGGGTTTCCTGTAATGATAGTTTTGTTTTTAGAAAAATATTTACGCGATGATTCCCAGGAAATTAGTACTTTATCAGCAAAAAATGAAGCAATCTCATTTGCAAATCCCGCTTCAAAAGTTTGCTCGTGAATGATAACTGGAATACCAAGAATTTTGGCTGCAAAAATTATGGGCAGCTGCACGTATCCACCAAAACCAACAACAATATTAGGCTTAAATGATCTTAAAATTGAAATCGCTTGGATAAAACCTAATGGAAATTTAAAAAGTGAAGAAACTGTATGAATGGTAAATTTTCTCTGCAATCTGCCGGTTGTAATTTCTTCAAAAGAAACGTCGTGTTCTTTAGCAAATTGATACTCTAGTGAAAGGGCACTATCTCCTTCCATTGCATATTTCCGTCCAACCAGAAGTATTTCTTCTTCCTTAAATTCCTGAATAACTGAAAACGCGGGAGATAAATGCCCTCCAATAATTATTATTCTCATATTATTTATTTTGATGTCTCTGTCTTGAAATATTTAAAAGAATTCCAATTGACGTCAAATTCATAATGAGAGCTGATCCTCCATAGGAAACAAAGGGCAAAGGCACTCCTGTCAGCGGAAGGAGCGCAGTTTGAGCTGCCAAATTTACGATAATCTGCGCTGCCAAAAATGTTGTTATTCCCCCTGCAAGTAGCTTTCCAAAGGTATCTTTGGCGTGCATTGCGATATGAAACCCTCTCCAAATAATAACCATAAAAAGAATTATTATTAAAGTTGCTCCCACAAAACCAATCTCTTCTCCAATTATGGCAAAAATAGAATCTGTGGTATTCTCCGGCAGATAAGCATATTTTTGCAGAGAATTTCCTAGACCCACGCCAAACAATCCGCCTGAACCAAGAGCAATTAGAATCTGTCTTACGTGATAAGAATAGGTATCGGGTGACTGATTGAAATTAAGAAAGGTTGCCAATCTGTTTGCTCTATAAGGAGCCAGCTTTATTAAAATCATTCCAATTAGAAATACTGATGGAACAATTACAAAAAAGTATGACAAGCTTGCGCCGGAAAGAAAAAATATTGCCATTGCTTCTGCCAGAATTATTGTTGCAGTTCCCATATCTGGTTGCAACATAACCAGAAATAAAATTGACCCAACCAGTAAACAAAAAGCCCAAAAAGTTCCTTTTTCTTTATTGGAAAACCAAGCAGATAGATAAATGGCAAGCGCGAGCTTCGTAAACTCTGTCGGTTGAATGGTAACAAATTTAAAATCTACCCATCTGCGGGCACCAAGCAAGTTAAGACCTATTCCCGGAACAAAAACCAATAAAAGCATTACGAAAGAAAAAACCAAAATTGGAAGGGCAAAATTATAAAATTTGTGATAATCAAAGATTGAAAAAAATCCCATTGCCATTACACCTAATACTACCCAGAAGAACTGTTCTTTAAGGTAATGAGATTTATCAGCAAAATCCCTAAAGGCAACAAACGAAGAAGCATCGTAAATTATAAATAGTCCGAATATGCTTAAAGCTAAAACCGTTAAAAGAAGAAAAAAATCAAGTTTTTTCATTGCGTTACTTAATAAAAGCAATGTAAAGACCTAAAACTGCAAAGAAAAATCCCAATAACCAGGCTCTAAAAACTATTTTTGGTTCATCCCAACCCTTGTTTAGAAGATATAAATGTAAAGGAGCAACAGGGAGTATTTTTCTTTTAAGAAATCTTTTTCCGAGTAACTGGATTAGTGAAGAACCAACTTCCAAAACAAAGGCACCTCCAATTACAGCAAGAGCAAGAATCTTGCCATTTAAAAGCCCTATCACGGCAAGAGACGCCCCTAGAGACATTGACCCAACATCACCCAACCATAATCTAGCTTTGTAAATATTAAAGTACAGAAAGGCAGCAACACTTCCTGTTAAAAATGCAATAAAAATTCCAAGAGCCGGATCTACTTGTGTCGCAGAAATTGCTAAGAATGCCAGAAGACAAATAAGAAAAAGTCCTGATGCAAGACCATCAAGACCGTCAGTAACGTTAAAAGCATTTGCAAAAGAAGTAATAACAAATGCAGAAAAAGGAATAAACAAAAACCCAAGACTTGTTAAGCCTATTCCTCTAATAAATACGAAAGAATATCCTAGCTTGTAATAAAGGACAAAAGAAATTATTAAAGAAAGTACTATCTGAATTACAAATTTATGCCTAATTCTTAAGCCAAAGAGTGGAGATTTTTTACCATCAACGAGTTTCTTTACATCGTCATAAAGTCCAAGAAGCCCAAAGCTGATAAATGTAAAAAAGATTACAAAAAACTCCCATGGACTTATCTCAACTCCAAACATGCCATATGCCCATGTTGTTAGGACACTCACTACTGCGATTATTAATATTCCTCCACCAAAAGGCGTACCAACCTTCCACGAATTATATTTATCAAATACATGGTTCGTATGATTCAAGATGTCTTTTGTGACTTGAACCTGTCTTCTTAGCTTAATTTTGTAAAGAAAATCAATAAATGGAATGAGTAATATGCCTGTTATAAAAAACGAAAGCATTGTAAGACCTAAAAGCTGTGACATAAGTATTAATTATAATATGGAACGAGTGTTAATACAACAAAAAAAGAAAAGAGGTTAATCTTTTAGCTTTAAAAACATTCTTTCTGCCTCAATCAGTTCATCCCTGGTATTAACACCTCTCCAGGGTAATGAACTTATCTTTAAAGTATCTATTTTTTCATTGTTCTTAATACCTATTCCTATTAGACTTGTCAGGTAGTATTCCCCTGTAATTTTACTTTTTTCAACTTTTTTTAAGTATTTTTTTAGATAATCTGTCCTAAAAATATAACAGGCGGGATTAACCTCTTTAATTTTTCTCTGAGACAAGGTGGCATCTTTTTCCTCAACTACTGCTGTTACTTTATTATCTTTGTCTCTAACAACCCTACCCAATCCTGTTGGATCATCAATTTCCAAGGTTAAGAACGTGAAAGCCGAATCCGATAAAAAATGAGAGCAAATAAGCTTTTCTATTGTTTCAGTATCGTAAAACGCAGAATCATCACCATTAAGCACAAGCACATCGGTAATATTATCCGGAATTTTCTTAATGCCGCACATTACTGCATGAGCAGTGCCTAATCTTTTATTTTGCTCTGCATACAAAACAGTGCTATCAAGAAGCTTTAACACGGAATCTTTAGCAAACCCTACAACCACAACAAGAGTTTTAATTTTTACTTTTCTAAGCAGATGAACTGCATGAATAATCATTGGTTTATCTGCAAGATTCATTGCAACCTTATTAACGCTTTTTGCCTGCATTCTTTTTCCTTTTCCTGCGGCTAAAATGACTGCTCCGACATTTCTTGGTATTTTTTTACTCATGACTAACCCTTTCTATATCCGCTCCCAGCTTTATGAGGCGTTGATCAAACTTTTCATATCCTCTATCTAAATGTTCCAATCCAAAAATAACACTTTCCCCCTTAGCAGCTAAAGCCGCAGGAAAAGGAAAAAGAATG
>JAMCTK010000010.1 GCA_023381035.1 Patescibacteria group bacterium | reverse complement strand
TGCAAAAAAATTAAACCACATGAACCTACCTATTGGAATCTTTACTATTCCAGCAGCAACCAATATTGGTGCTCCAAAAGCATGGGAAAGTTTTCCAAATATTAATGTTTTCCTGGTATGTTTTTCGAAATGGTTTTCAAGTTTTACTACCTTTTCCGCATTTATTCCAAAGTAATGGCCCCATTTGTCCAGAAACCCTTCCCGACCCCATCTTCCAATTGAATAATAAATAAAATCACCTGTTAAATCAGCAACAACAATAACCGGAAAAACTATAAAGATGTTTAGAAAATCCAGAGAAGAAAGAAATCCCGCAATTATGGTAATTATCGGTCCTTCAATTACCATAACTGGAAATAAGATTACGTACTTATAAACTAAAAGCCACCCAATAATCTGATCAAGGGAAAATATCATGATAAATTCTATAAAAAGGTCAAACCAATACTATATGTATATCTATTAACCTTTTTAAATTAGGCTCCAACTTTAAGTGCAATGGTATTTAACTTATCCTCGATTCTTTTTAAGGCTGCCTGAACGGAATCATCCGAGTCAGTTTGCGCAACAGGTGCAGTTGATTCTGGCTCCACTGCTGGTACAGGCTCATAGGTTGGCATTGCCGGTGACGCTATGCTTGGCACAGAATCAGTTACAGGAGCTTCTGTTGAAGGAGCTGTAACATCTCCGCCCATTGTTGGCGCTGATCCTAAAACGTTTGGTGTCGTAGTTGGGTTATTTGTTTGGTCATCCATAAATCTATTGCTCACCTCCCTCCCTTTTTCTCTCTACATTATAAAATTTTATCCTATCCCCACGGAAAAGTAAATCAATTTCTGCTGTTGGTCCATTTCTATGTTTAGCAATTAGTAGTTTTGTTTGCATAACTGAGGAGAATTCAGTATCCGATGGTCTATATAAAAACATAACAACGTCCGCATCCTGCTCTATTGCGCCTGATTCTCTTAGATCTGCAAGCTGTGGTTTTTTTTCTCCTCGATGCTCTACAGCACGAGAAAGCTGAGATACGGCAAGGACCGGAATTTTCAACTCTCTAGCGAGATTTTTCATAGCCTGGGAAATTACCGAAACTTCCTGAACCCTGCTCTCATATCTTTTACTTCCGGGATTAGCAAGCTGCAAGTAATCAACAATTAAAAGCCCAATGTTGTGTTCCATATGAAGCCTTCTTGCTTTAGTCCTCATTTCAGAAATGGTAATGCCGGGAGTATCATCAATAAAAATTGGGGCATCTGCCAAAACTCCCATCGCGTGGGAAAGTTTGGTAAAATCAGATTCTGTAAGCTTACCTGTTTTCAATCTCCAAGCATCTACATCTGCTTGTCCGACCAAAAGCCTGTCAACTAATTCCTCCTGACTCATTTCCAAAGAAAACACACCGACTGCTCTTTTCTCTACAACCGCAATGTGCTGCGCCATATTTACGACAAGTGCAGTTTTTCCCTGACCGGGACGGGCTGCTAGAATTATAAGATTGGATGCTTGCATTCCCGACAAAACATTATCTAAATCAGTAAATCCTGTTTGAATTCCTCTTAATCCACGACCGTGCTTATGAATTTCATCAATTCTGTCAAAGCTACCCGCAAGTGCTCCTTTAATAAGGGAGAATCCCTTAACTGAATGGCCTTGAGAAATTGAAAAAACACCTGCTTCAGCTTTATTTATTAAGTCCTCTACTTCTTCTTGATCAGAAAAACCCATTTCCGCAAGTTCAGAACCAATTTTAATCAAAGATCTTTTCGTGGAACACTCCTTAATAATATTTGCGTACTGCTCAACGTTTGCAGAGGTTGGAACCATATCTATCAAACCTGCTAAATGTGTCGTGTCGACCTTGTCGTATAGTTTATTTTTTTTAAGTTTTGCAGTTAAAGTTACCACATCTATTGGCTTACTTTCTTCATACAGAGATAACATAGCATCATAAATAATGCCATTTATATTGTTATAGAAGTCTTTGGAAGAGATAACTTGTGAAACCAACCCAATTGCATCTCTGTCTATTAATATTGATCCCAATACGCTCTCTTCTGCATCTTCATTATGAGGGAGCATTTTGTTTCCCATTTTTTTACTGCAGAATTGCGACCTGCATTTCTTCGGGCATTTTATTCTCAGCAATATTTATTTTTTTAGTTTTTTCTACACTGGCAGGATCTTTCCCGGCTGATTTAACACCTTCGTTAGTCTTTTCTCCGTAAAACATGATTATTTTTGGTTCAATCGTTGTAATAACAGATTCACCTAAATCTTCGTCCATGTTTATTATTGCAATTGATTTTTCTTGAAATTTATCTGTTAATTTATTCAAAACAGAAGATTCTCCAATGACGCTTTCTATTCCGTCACCTATTAACCCATATGCTAATTTCCCGTCTGATTTAAATGCTGAGACTTTTACTCCTCCTAATTCGTACTCACCTGGACCATCAATAACCAGCCTGTAATCAGTAATCCCTTTGAGATCACCTTTGTTTTTTTGTAGCAGTAAAATTGCGTCGGCAGAAGTTTTTGGAAGAGACTCTGTGGGATCAATAATAAATGTTGTCCTTTTTGTTTTTACCTTTATTGTGTGCTTATCGATGATTGCAATTTCCATTTTTCAATCCTATCACATCCAATTTTTCTTGACAAGTAAATCTTTTTTTCGTATTATAAGGTGCCCAAAAAGCCATATGAAAAAAGAAAAAACAATCCTGTCTTTTGCAGCAGTTTTTATTGGCTTAATAGTTGCAGGGATTGCTTTTTACATTTTTCAATTAACAAAAACTCTTCCTCCTCAAGCAACTAAAACAGAAGCAGTTAGATTGCCAACTCAAGCACCAAAATCGGGAATGTTTCTTGCAATCTCTGAACCAGCTAATGAAGTCGTTTTAGATTCAAAAACAGTTAAAATTTCCGGTAAAACTCTCCCAGGATCGGTTATTATAGTTGCAACAAAAGCAAATCAAGAAGTTATTAAACCAACCTCAGGGGGAGATTTTTCAACAACAGTAGTTATCCAAGACGGCGTAAATATTGTCAGAGTTACAGCTATTTCTGCAAATGGAGAAGAAAAAACAGTTTTAAGAACAGTCAGTTTTACTAGTGAAGATTTCTAATATGAAAAAAATAATAATTCTTATTGCCTTACTCCTTACATTTACAAGTTCGTCTAAGAATGTATTGGCTGCAACCCCAACACCCGAACCAAAAGCCCAACAACAAATTGACGATTTAAAAACAAAAATTGCCTCCCGTGTTGCCGAATTAAAATTGGTTGAAAAAAGAGGCGTAATAGGAGTGGTAACTGATAGTTCAGATACTAAAATTACTCTTACAGATTTAAATGGAGATACAAAATATATAGACGTAGATGAGCTTACAAAATTCAATTCTCCATCTTCCAAATCTTTTGGAATTTCCGACATTAAAAAAGACTCTGTTTTGGGAGTAATTGGACTTTATAACAAACAGTCAAGAAGAATTTTGGCAAGAACAATAAATGAAACAACGCTTCCAAAATTTTTCTACGGAACGACTACCTCGATCGATTCAAAAGATTTCTCATTTGAATTACTTACGGAAAAGGAGAAAATAATAATAGACGTCGAAGATATAACAAAAACCACAACGTATTCAAAAGAATCAGATGAGGTAAGCTCAGCAGGGTTCTCTAAAATAAAGAATATGGATAATGCCTACGTAGTGGGATATTGGGACTCTCAAAAAAAAGATCACCTACTTGCTTCAAAAATAATTTTGTTTCCTGATTTTCCTAATAATCCAAAGGCAATAGCAGCTCCTAACGCTCTAAAAGGTGACAACATTGTCCCCTCAACAGGAAGCGGAAAAAAACTGACTCCTATTGTTAAATAATGAAAAAATCCCCTGCGGAGATAGGATCTATTAAAAAAGCCTGCTTAATCACCGATCAGACTTTTAAATACATTCTCCCCCACTTAATTGAAGGTGTATCGGAAACAGATATCGTTAAAAAAATTAACAAGCGCATTCGAAAATACTCAGATGGACTTGCTTTTAAAACGATCGTTGCATTTGGAGAAAATTCTTCCCATGTTCATCACAAACCATCATCAGATAGAAAACTTAAAAAGGGAGACATAATTATGCTTGATTTTGGTGCAAAAATTAACGGGCTTTGTTCTGACATGACACGCACCTTATTTCTAGGAAAGCCAAGCAAAAAACAAAGAGAGTTTTATGAGGATGTTTTAAAAGCTCAATTATTAGCGATTGATTATATGAAAACAACCATCATTAATCAAAATCCTGTTAGATCTTTCGATGTAGACAAAATTGCCAGAGATTATTTAGAAGATAAGAAGTATCCGCCAATGCCCCATTCTCTCGGACATGGAATCGGCAAAAAAGTGCACTCTGGTTTAAGACTTTCTCCAAAATCAAAATCTTACCTGAGATCCGGAATGGTTTTTTCAATTGAACCAGGAATTTATATTAAAGATTTTGGTGGAGTAAGAATTGAAGACACTGTTCTTTTAACGAAAAATAACGTCGAGATACTAACTAAATCCTCAAAAAACTTATTTGAGCTGTAATAATTCGCCCTTTTTTCCATAAAGACAATCTTGCTTCTTTGCAAAATACATATTACTATAAAAATTTGTTAAACGACTTAAAAAAAGAATTAACTTCCTTGAAACTCCTATCGGTTTTACTTACATTAGCTGTTGGTATATATCTTTTGCAGTTTAGCTGGCAATTTTTGGGAAATTTTTCCGACGTAATAGTAATCTTGATTCTTTCTTGGTTATTGAGTTTCATATTGGAACCAGTAGTTGAAAAACTTTCTAATTTTTCTAAATTCTCAAGAACAGCATCAGCGATAATTATTTACGCTTTAGTAACTGCCATTATTACGGCAGCTATATTTCTATTTATTCCGGCAATCACCTATCAGTTTGACGCCTTATCAAGAATTGTGCCTAATTTTCTTGATACTGCTCCGAAGTTTGTACAAAAATGGAACAAAGACTTTATCTCTTCTTTGGACAATGCTGTTGCTCTTATCCCCTCAGTTGCGAACTTCTTGTTCCAACTTTTAGTAATCCTCATAGTCTCATTCTATTTGGTTGTTGATAATGAAAAAATTGATAAAGAAATTTACGAACTAATTCCAACCAGATGGCATAAATCATTTAGAGACATTCAAAATATTATCAACACAACCTTTGCATCTTTCATTAGAGTTCAAATAACTTTTGCAATCATTAACGGTCTTTTAACATGGGCAGTTTTACGAATTTTCAGTATTGAATTTGCCGCATCAACTGCCGTAATTGCAGGCATTCTAACGGCAGTTCCGATGATCGGACCAATACTTGCCATTGTTCCTCCAATTTTCGTAGCCTTTATCGCAGATCCTGCAAAAGCGATTGCAGTATTTTTAATCCTGCTAATTGCTCAGCAGGTCATATTCAATATTTGGGGACCAAAGTTCATGGGTAAAGCATTTAAAATTCATCCTATCGTAGTACTCCTTTCATTCATAGTCGGATTTAAAGTTGCCGGAGTAATGGGCGCAATTTTTGCAATTCCTGTAATCAGCATAGTTATCTTAGCAATCCGCGATCTTGGACACCACTTCATTTCCCCAAAGGAAAGATGATATAATATAGGACATATGATAAAAGCGCAAACGCTTAAAGGATTTAGGGACTTTCTCCCTGAAGAAACCAGAAAAAGACAATTTGTAATAAACACCTTGAAAGAGGTGTTTGAGCTATATGGCTTTGAACCACTCGAAACTCCAGCTCTTGAGTATCAGGAAGTCTTAACCGGAAAATATGGAGATGAAGGCGAAAAACTGATGTATAAATTTGAAGACAATGGCAAGAGAAAAGTTGCTCTTAGATACGATCAAACAGTTCCTCTAGCCAGAGTTGCTGCGCAATATCAAAATGAATTAACTTTTCCTTTTAAGAGGTATCAGATTCAAAATGTCTGGCGAGCGGAAAATCCACAAAAAGGCAGATTTCGAGAATTTTTACAACTAGATGTAGACACCATAGGCTCCTCCTCTTCTCTATCTGATGCAGAAATAATTGCACTAGCAATTAGATCTTTGGAAATTCTTGGTTTTAAGGATTTTAAAGTTTACATCAACAATCGTGAAGCTGTCGCCAATTATTTTAAAACTAAATTTAATATTCCTACCGAAAAACAAGCTTTAGTTTTTAGGGCAATAGATAAAGTGATGAAAATTGGAAAAGCAGGAGTAATAGATGAGCTTACAGGAAATGGCTTTGACAAAAAACAGGCAGAAGAAATCTTTGATGGTTTAAAGACACTTTCTATTCCCGATGACACTCAGGAAGTCTTTGACTATTTACAAAAAATGGGAATTTCTCAGGAAAAATATAAGTTTGATCCTTTTTTGACTAGAGGCTTGGATTATTACACGGGACTTGTTTTTGAAGTTGACATAGAAGGCTATTCAGCCGGATCAATTGCAGGAGGAGGAAGATATGACAATTTAATCGGGATCTTCGCTGAAAAATCTATCCCGGCTGTCGGTTTTGCCTTTGGTTTTGACAGACTAATTGAGGCAATGGAACAATTTGACTTATTTCCAAAAGATCTAGAAGTAACCAAAGTTTTAGTTGCAATTTCCGATCTTAATGACTCAGATAAAGAAGCCTTAAAAACCGCTTCTGAACTAAGAGAAAACTTCATTTCTACAGAGATTTACCTAGGTCAAACGTCAGAAAAGAATTTATTGGAAAAACAACTCAAATACGCAGATAAAAAACAAATTCCCTATGTCTTAATTATTAATGGCAAAGAATTGATTTTAAAGGACATGGATAAAAGGACGCAAGAAACACTGTCTATGGAAAAAATTATTGAAAAGTTAACTGTTTGTACTTGTGGCAATTGCTAAGCAACTCTTCCTCGTAGTTGTCTTATTCGGAAAGTTCTTCTGACTGCTGCATTATGGGATTCATGAAATGAGCGAAAAACATCTGCGGCTTTTCCGTTTTCCTCCAACATTATTTTAAATGGCTTTTTAAGTAACGGACACTCCGCTCCTCTTGTTTTTTCAAAAACTACACCTTTTACCCCGCTTAATAAACCTTGACCACTTCTTCTTTCCATAAATATTTAATATCATTTCCAAAATAAAACTGCAATGGGTAAAATTATGGTTTGGAGAAAATGAACGTCGTGCTTGTGTTAGATTCAGAAATCCTGTATAATTTAGGTATGAAACAAGCAATTCATCCACAATATTATGATGCACAGGTAATCTGCGTTTGCGGAAACCGTTTTACTGTGGGCTCAACACAAGAGGTAATTCATATTGAACTTTGCAATAAATGCCATCCTTTTTACACAGGCGAACAAAGATTTGTCGATAGCGCATCAAGGATTCAAAAATTTCAGAAGAAGCAGGAAATTGGTCAAAAACATCTTGCTGTTAAAAAGGAAAAAATAGAAAAAGAAAAAGCTAAGTCTCAAGGCCCAATGACACTACGGGAAATGCTTCTCAACGCTAAATAGATTATTCTTCCTATGGACGATTACAGACTAGTTCAGCTCAGGGAGCTCGAACAAAAAATCCAAGAAACAAAAATCTTACTTGAAGATCCTGCTATGGCAGAACTTGCTAAGCAAGAAATAAGTGATTTGGAGCTTCAAAAAAAAGCAATAGAAGACACAATGACAAGCGAAAGAAGCTCCAGTGAAGACTCCTTGGATCAAAGGAACGCCATTTTGGAAATAAAAGGAGCAACTGGCGGAGATGAAGCAAAATTATGGGGAGAAGATCTCTTAAGGATGTATAGTCGCTTTGCCCAGCTTAAAGGGTTTAAGGTAGAGCTCGTAGATGACAATGTTATCAAAATAACTGGCAGAGGTGCTTTTGGTGCTTTAAAATACGAAGCCGGTGTTCATCGCGTCCAAAGAACTCCGGAAACAGAAAAGCGAGGAAGAATTCATACATCTACTGCAACTGTTTCTATCCTTCCAGAGCTAGAAGATTTAGATCTACATATTAATCCTGAAGACATTGAATTTGAAGCTTTTAGATCAGGAGGACATGGCGGTCAAAATGTAAACAAGGTTTCAACAGCGGTTAGACTGAAACACAGACCCACCGGAATTACTGTAACCTGTCAAACAGAAAGACTTCAGATTAAAAACAGAGAAATTGCGGAAAAGCTGCTTAGGGCAAAGCTTTGGGAAATTGAAGTAGAAAAAAGACACGGAGAAATTTCTTCATTGAAATCTACTCAGGTTGGACGTGGAATGAGAGCAGAAAAAATAAGGACATACAATTTTCCTCAGGATAGAATGACTGATCATAGAATTAATAAATCATGGCACAATCTCCCCTCCCTGCTTGATGGAAATTTGACAGACGTTGTTGAAGGAATGAAAGAACTGGAAAACTCTGAAGACTTAACTGAATCTATTTAATATATTCCTTGTCCTTTAACTTGAGATCACCCATTTTCTCCAGATTATCATACAATAACTTAACCACTTGCCTACCTCCAGCCAAATACGGAAGAACAACATAGTCTGCTCCTGCTTTATATAATGTCTTTGCTTCGTGTGCTTCCATTGCCATCACAACAACCTTTGCTTTTCTGTTTTCGTGTTGCAGCTCCTTAAGAAGAAGTAAATTATCTTCCAAATCCGGTATTGTCGAAATAACGAGCTTTGCACTGTCAAGCTTGGCTCGCTCTTGAATATCCAGATCTGCGATATCTCCAAAAAGCTTATGAACCTTTTTGCTTTGTAGATTCTTGACTACATTAGGATCAAAATCTATTACAACAACATCTGTATCTAGGTCTTCTAAGGCTTCAATAATGGAAAGCCCCATTTGATCTCCTCCCACCAGAACAACATGGTCTTTAAGATGATCCATCTCTTCTACTGCTTGAAGTGTGTCTTCTTTATGATTATGTTTATTTTCAAAGACACTCAAATATTTTCCAAAAACTCTATATAAAAATTTACTATTAACCATTAAATATGACGAGCAAATAAAAGTAGTAATTCCAACCAAAGTCATCAAAGAAACTACCTGAGGGGTTACGTGTCCGAGTTTGCTTCCCATAAAGATGAGGATTAAGGAGAACTCAGAAATCTGAGAGAGTGAAAGTCCGGTTAGAAAAGATGTTCTTTTTTTATAGCCCATGTCCCCCATTATCAACATTACAATCAAGGGTTTTCCAATTAAGACAAAAAAAGAAAAGACAATTGCAGGAATTAAAATAGGCATGATGTTGTTAAACGTCATCTGCATCCCAAGTAGAACAAAAAAGATTACTATGAAAAAGTCTCTCAATATCTTCACCTTGGCAATGATTTGGTAATTAGCAACAGAATTTGCTAAAGCAAGTCCCGCTAAAAATCCACCTATTTCTATGGAAAATCCTATATATTTAGAACTCACTATTGCTGCCAGTCCAAAAACCCAGGCAATGCTTAGTAAAAACAATACTTCTTGAGATTTTGCAACATACTCAATAACTTTAGGAAATATTTTTTGACTCAAGAAAATAATAGCAGCAAACATAATAGCTGCTTTTAATCCAATTAGTCCAAGTTGCGTAAGAATCGATTGACCGGAGCTGTTTCCGATTGCAGAAAGAAAAATTAAAAAAAGTATAGCTACGAAATCTTGTATTAATAACGTGCCAACAGACATTTTGGCATATAAGGAATGTAACTCACGTTTGTCAGATAGGATTTTAATAATTATGATCGTACTCGAAAACGCCAATGCAAAACCGATGAACAAAGAGCTTAGAATTGGAAAACCAAATGCCAAAGAAATAACATAAGATGCAATCACCGAAAGAATTATTTGAGCAGGTCCTAAAATTAAAGTTGTTTTTCCAACTGAGGTTAAGTCCTTAATTTTTATCTCCAAACCAATCATGAAAAGAAGAAGTGTTACCCCTAAATCCCCCATTGCGGTAAAAAAGCTGTGGTTATTTAACTGAAGGAGTCCGAGTGGGCCGATTAATATCCCAGTTAAAATATAAGCAAGAATCTCCGGCTGCCTAAAAATTCTGAAGATTAAAGAAAGAATAGAAGCAAGCGCAATAATTACGGTGATTTCCAGAAAAAGGGAGTCCATTAATTATTTATACTATTTGCGCCAATTACTAGTCAATGCTCA
>JAMCTK010000009.1 GCA_023381035.1 Patescibacteria group bacterium | reverse complement strand
TATTACCGGAGAAAACAATTCCGGGGGTGCCCCCTGATCCTGTTGTAGACGCATATGATTGGCAAGAAGCACCTGAGGGGATAGAGTTATCCACTCCTCCATCCATTCTAAAATCTCCTCCTCTTGTTTGAATCCAGGAAGACGCTGCTCTTATGCCAAAATTAACTACGCTATTTCCGGTCAAATTACCAGTAATATTACCTGTACCGCTTTTTGCTCCGGTACTATCTGATCCATTCCAACCTGTTGCACTGTAACCTGTCGGAATAGATACAATCGCAACTGTATATGGATCCACATCAATGGTGAAAGAATAAGTATTGCATCCTGCTGTGCTGGTAAAGTCCTGTCCTGCCTCTCCTGCTATGGAAATATGGGTTAATCCTTCATAGCACACCTCACTTCCGTTTTTAGCACCGTTCCCGTCATTATCTACGAATACGTATCCCGTAATTGAATTGCTTGGAATTATTGCAAAATTAACAGTCGCATTTGGTCCAATCGATGCGCTTTTAGAATTTGAGGGATCTGCAGGAGACATTTGATATCCCGAAGGAATAGTAAGAAGAACACCATATACCCCTGCTGTCAATGATTGAGAGTAAACTCCTGAAGCATTTGTAGCGTTAGCTATTCCTCCTACAGAAACACTAGCGCGGGTGTATCCACTCTCCCCATTATTCTGCACACCATCCTGATTTGTATCAATGTAAACTGTTCCGGAAATAGTATATAGAGGAGAAATTATACCTAAATCCTGTCTTTTAGCACCACCAGTATAGTATATTTCAAGAGGATTAGTAAAAGTAGCTGAATAATTCGTCGGAGGTGTAAGTGTTAAATTATAATAAGCAGTTATTATGGGAGAAAAAACATTGAGAAAATAATATCCGCTAGCATCCGACGTTGACTGATACTGACTTGGATTACAACTTATAACCTGAAGTCTACTTGAGGAAGGATTGCTCGGACAAACCCCAGTTGCTCCCGGAACCGCAGGACAATTACAGTCTACAGAATAATCAGTACCCATTGCTTCTCCGAAAATATTACACGTAAAGAATACTGGATAATTTTTACGGCAATAACTATATTCCGTACTGCAACTGTTACAAGTGTAAGTTGGATCAATTGTCGGAGGATCATTCCTATTGGAATTAGAAAGCGCAACGCCTGCATCTGCCCCTGTATAAGCATGTTCCCCAACATCTTTAACACCATTTTCATTTACATCACTAAAAACCTCTCCATAAATTCCGTAAAAACAGGTATTGTCGCTTTTACAATATCCATTATTTACACAATTAACGTTACAACTTTGTGAATATGAGATAGAACTGCAATCAGCGAATGTTCTGTTGACCAATCTTGTTCCTGTTCCGCATTCTCCACCACCACCAACATTGCAGGGGCCGTAATTGGTATCTGGAGTGCATGTTCCAGTGGTAGTCGAAGGACTACAAGCCCCTGGATTATAGCAACATGTGTTACCTGATGCACAGGTATAGCCTCCACTCGCTACATATCCTGCCGGGCAACTTGAGTAACAACCGTAATAATCAGATCCTGAGCAACCACTTGGACAAGCTGCCCCAGGAGGAGCTGTGGTACCAGGAGGAGCTGTGGTACCAGGAGGAGCTGTGGTACCAGGAGGAGCTGTGGTACCAGGAGGAGCTGTGGTAGTGGTACCAGCGCTCTTCGGATAATTGCAGCCGGTAGTGGTAATATTGTTCCACGAATTATAACAGTGCCAATAGTAAAAACCGACCCCAGGATCTTCGCTTTGATCTGTGGCTGTACCGTTAGTGCAACCATGCAATATACTGTTATTACATGCTGGGGTTTTCGTAGAGCTACAACCCTTGGTAGTTAAGCCATTAGTCGAATTATAGCACCACCAATAGTAATATCCTGGATCTGAGCTTTGATTTGTTGCCGAGCTACCTGAGCTACAGCTGTTTGCCCCACTACCGCATGTTGGAGGCCTCGCAGAGCTACAGTAGGCCGTTGAACCACCACCGCTTCCATTACAATGCCAATAGTAATAGCTACTATCTGAGCTTGTACTCGACAAAGTGCCCGCACTACAACTGTTTACACTTGAACCGCAAGCTCCATTTACAGAACAAACCCCACAATAAATTGTCCCTCCGCAGCCATCAGAAACATTGCCACACTTACTACCACAACCAGAAGGAGTACAAGTGTTATAGCAACCCACGTAACAATTTGAGCCTTGAGTTGTCCCACAACCTGTTTGGGCTGCGGTTTGACAATACGTCGCCCCTGCACAGGATTGAATAGCCCCTGCACAATCCGCGCTCAAATAGCTACAACAAGCCGCACTTGCTGAAGATTTAAAATAAAACCCAAACAAAAAAATAAAAATGATTAAACTGCCTAAGATTGTAAGTATTTTATTGTATTTCATTTTTAATTTCTGCTTTTCCTCCAAATCTTCTTATTACAATACTTAGGGTAATTGGTTTAAGATTTATGTCACGCTTTGCCTGAAAATTTGTTTTCACTTCTTTCTCTATTGAAAGAGGCAACATATAAGCAATTACTACATCTCCTATTTTAATTAATTTGTTTAAAGTATTTGAGGAAATATTTGAAAAAGAATCTATCTTTTCTGAAGAATTATTAGGCTGTTTAGAGTTGTTGTTAAGATTGTCAACAAAAAGTCCTGTTATCATCCCTTCAGGATTTTTCTCAATCATTATCCTTGCCTTAATCTCCTCTTTATTGTTTGGGTTTATCAAGATAATATATTTGTCTTTTGACTTTGCAATACTTTCCCATCCCTGAAAGACACCCATTGCTTTATAAAAATCTTGCTTATTCGGATCGCTGTAGCTTGTTGAATTGGTCCAACCAAAGCTATCGGAATAACCATTAAATTTACGCTCCTGAGAAACAAGCACTGTTCTCCCACTAATGTCGCTTTTATCTCCCTGCCAAATTATTGAGTAACCCGCAGCTTTTGCTTTTTTCTCAATAATTGAAACTTTCTGTGGTAACTTATTTACAGCGTTTTTTTGGATTAAAGAAAGCAGATCAGATAAATTAATAACGCTTGTGTAGTTTAAAATGACAAGAATTAATATAAAAAAAACAAGTCCGGCAAGTATGCCACCAAATCCATACTCGATTCCTAAAAAGGTTTTTTTAGTTCCAGAAGAAACCACACCATTGCTTTGAGGCAAGTCTCCCATTACATCTAGAATAAAACAAATAGCAAGCACGTGTCAATAATAGGATAAATTTACTTATGGATTAAAAGAAGGTTTTTGCTGTAGTATTTATAAACTTAACTTCCAGAAAAAACTAGAGAGCCTGCTACGAGGTAACCCTGAGAATTTGAAACCTGAGTACCGTCTGGCTGTAGTTGAATTCCAACAACTAAATCATCGATACGTCCTGCATTATTTCTATCTCCAAGCAAGTCTAAAAACTTACCATCTTTAGCCAAACCTAATACAGAATTTGTAGATGAATCCTTCAGAAGAGAAGAGTCTAATATTGTTTTTTCATCCAAAAAAAACACAGCAGGATTGCCGCCATCTGAGTCTGTTAGGAATACGTAAGCGTTCCCTGTTGCCTTATCAACAACAAAATTCGCTATGTCTCCTTTGTATATACCGTTCGCTTCCTGACCGCCTATTAGAATACCGTATGATCCGTTCGTGCTTAGTCTTTCAAAAAAAAATTTTGCTACTCTCTCTATCATAAACTCCATAGAATAAGGCTTGCCTCTATATTGCGACTCTGTGTTTATCTTATTGAATTTATCTGTCATCTCGTCAATAGAGGGAGTATTTTCAGTAGGCTTTGCTCTCATCAAATCTCTATCTCTAACTGCTTCCAATCTTTCTTTACTGACATCTTCTGCTAGATTACCAAAAGCTGTTTTTGATTCAATTACAGGATTACTTTCTGTTGCAGTGGTCTTACGTGTTGTTGTAGTTCTAGGATTTGTTTCAGTTCCCAAATTTCTAACCGTTGTCGTGGTAGTAGAAGGCTGTGTTAAATCAACTTTCTCACCTAAAGTAGTCACTGTGGTAGGACTTAAGACATCGTCTTCTGGCTGACCTGAAGATGCCACTGGAGTTGGTTGAACTTTTTCCAAATTGGCTTTTTCGCCACAACCCACTAAAGCTACTGCTCCTGCCAAAACTCCTATTTTTGCTATATTCTTAATGCCTTCCTTATGCATGATGCTGGATAGTATCACAAACTTGTTATTTTTGCAACTATAAGCTTATTTACCTACCCCCTAACATATCCTCCACCGTATTCTTTTGGAACACTAAGAAGGAATGGACGACCCGATTGATCTCGAGGATCCATTTCTAGTCTTGAACTTGCCACTCTGTTGTTCCAAAAGGCGTGCATGTTAACTTCGCGCTCGTCGAATGCAAGCAAGCCTCTAGTTGAAAGATAGAGGTGATTCATTTCGTGTTCAAAAATGGCTGGAAGAGAATACGTTCCAGCTCTCGCGTATTCTTCCGATGTTAAATTTCCTCTGTAAAAATTTTCTGGTAATTTGCCAAAAAGTCCCCCAAAATTAACCTCCTGATTTGCGATCTGGATTTTTCCATCAGGACCCATGAAAATTCCAGTAAAATCATTGGAAAATGTCTTCCTGGTGATAAAAAATACCCAATTATTCCCTTCCCATGGTTTGGAAGTCGTAGCATCTGTTAAATATACTCCCAAATAACTGGACCATTTTTGAACATCCCCTGAAAGAGGAACCCTGCCTGAACTATCTAAGGCTCCCGCAATAAGTTGCTTTAAAGGAACTTTGTCACCCTCAAAAGCAGCAAGCATGGTTCTCTTTCTTAGTATTTCTTGTTCTGTTTCTTCAACTCCTGTAGATTTTTTCTGTAAATCAGAAATTTTATTAGCTAATCTTTCTTTCTCGAAATCAACATATTTCTGAATGGATTCTTCTGGAAATTCAGGAACCATTTTAGCGGAAGGATCTTCTGGATGATCCAACAACTGCCTAAAAAGAGCAAATGTATCTGCCTCTACTATTGTTAAACTTTTTGGTTTATGAAGCTCTTTTAAGTCTTTGTTTTGATCACCCATAGGATTTGTGGGCTCCTGAGGAACAGGGTTAAAAGCTTCCAAGGGAGCATCCCAATCGAAAGCATCGGATGTTATGTAGAGATTTACATCTTTTCCTTGAACAACTCTAATGCCCCTTTCTGCTAACTCCTGAGCAGTCATTACGTTCGAGGGAAGTTCTTTGAAAACAGGATGATCTTTATCTTCGATTAATGCTTCTTCTAATTCTTTTGGATTACCTGTATTATACCTTTCCATAACTCCTACATCTAAGAGCACCGTGGAATTCATTTCTCTTGCTGTCTGAGCTGCTTCCTTGACTTTTTCCAAATCAAGTGGAATCTTCTTTCCATTAGACAACTCATACATTACGGGTAGTTTTTCCTTGTTGTAAAAAACTCTAATAAATCCCTTATTCTCTAACTTATATTTCTGAACCGTTAAGTTTTTTTCATCCGGCAAAGATTCAGTTGTCACCAGGGGTGGGGCAGAAACAGTATCTTTCGCTTCCAACAAAGGAGACGTTATTGATTGTACAGGAGCAATTGCCTCTACCGATTTATCTCTTGCCGCATTAAGACCTAAAATTCCAGCAGCGCCAGCGACCACAATCATCCCCGGAACAGCCAAGCGCCTAGTTAATCTTTTTCGCAAGGAAGTAAGATTATTGGCTGACTCCAGTTGTGACAATTCTGTTACCTGCCCTAAACCGGTCAGGTCCCCATTCGGCAAAATATCCGGCGTAACTTGTAAAGTTTTTGGATATGCCCCTTCCCCTACTGCTAAACTTATTGTCGCTGATTCCATGTCAAGCTCTGCTCGAGGCAATCCCAGTGTCTGTTGCTCAGTGATAATCGTAGTCTGTAGTGGGACTTGCCTCTCAAAGGCTGAGCTTGATTTTATTCGGTCGATAATATCCCTAACATTATCTTTAACTTCTGTCTCTCTTGGAGCTGTTTGCAGTCTTCTTGCACGAGAATTAGCACGTCCGATCTTTCCAATTCCATTCTCTAATGCTTCGCTTGCCATAGTATCCTAGAGTATGTCTATATTTTGCTTATATCATATTTTTTAAATTTCTGTCAAGTTCCGTATTAATTAAAATTCTGTGGCAAAACTTACAAAAAAATAAAACATGCAAGTCTTGACAGTGTTTTTTAAAAACCAATATACTTAACTTGTGGATAGAAAAAAAAGACGTGGACTTTTTTCAATCAGTTTTTTTCGAATAGACTTTATAGCTCTCTCCATTCTAACCTTAATGGGTGTAATGTTTGTTGGAGGAATTGTGCCTAAGATGGAAATCACTCCCTCAAGCACAAGCGGCGAGCTCATTCCTGTTCCAGGAAGCGGAACAGGGGGCGGAAAAAGTTCTCTACAGCTAAACCCCATAAAATTTAAAAAATGTAATTCAACTATTGCTGTTGATTTTCTGGTAGACAGATCCGGATCAATGCAAGGAGATAAGATAAAAGAGCTAACTAAAGGACTCCAGGCTTTTACTTCAAACCTTGCAGATAATAGTGTCGTTGGAATGGAATCATTTGCAGTAGATAATACCCAAGATGTTCCAATCTCATATTTTAAGGATGTTAAAACTCAACTATCTGCCAGCATAAATGGATTAAAGCTTAGAGCGATTGGAGCAACGTACACGAAGGACGCGTTTCAAACCGCACTTACAAACCTTACGATTGCAATTCCCAAATTTCCTCCAAGCTACAAATTCGCTTTAATTTTTATTTCAGACGGAGTTCCAGAAACAACAAATGCTAAAAAATTGTGCAACACTAAGCCCCTTCCCAGCGTATGCTCTAAGACTCTTGCTTATGGATGCAGATGTTTTGCAGTAGAACAGGATCCAACTGAAATTGCTAATCAAATAAAAGCTAAGGGAATAAAAATATTTTCCATCGCATATCTTGACAAAAATGATCAGGCGCTATCAGATAGATTGCAAGCTCTTTTGAGAAATACTGCTTCTTCACCAGAGCATTTCTATACGGCACCAACTGCGGATAAAGTTGGAGACATTCTAGGAAAAATAGGATCGAAACTTTGCGAAGAACAATAATTAAGGCAAGGGGAACTTTAAGCAAAGCGACTTAACATTCTTTGCAATTGCCAGGAGCTTTTTATTTTCAGCATAATCTTTTTTAAACTTATTCCACATTATCGTTCTTTCTTCTTTATCTTTTGGTAATTCCATTTTAGGACACTCATTAATAACTTCGTCGTACCACTTGGCAATTTGAATCATTTCTTTTTCTTTCATCCCTCTTGTTGTTATGGCAGGTGTACCAAGTCTAATACCCGATGGATAGAAAGGAGGATTGGTATCATTTGGAACTGCATTTTTATTTACAATAATTCCTGCAATTTCCAAGGCGTAAGCAGCAATTGCACCATTAACTTTCTTGTTTGAAAGATCTATAAGAGATAAATGGTTGTCAGAACCTCCGCTGATAAGGTTAAAACCGTATTTGTTCAATTCCCGAGCTAAAACCTTTGAATTTAGTACAATTTGACTCGCATATTTATGAAAATTCTTGTTTTGCGCTTCTTTTAGAGCGACTGCAATTCCCGCAGTTTGATTATCATGTGGACCACCTTGAAGTCCTGGAAAAACTGCCTTATCAATTTTATTTGGCAATTCTGGATCTTTTTCAAGACCTTTTCTGGTGACCATAAGCATTGCTCCTCTTGGACCTCTTAAACTTTTATGCGTTGTCGTCATGACTATGTGTACGTGAGGAACCGGACTTGGGTGAGCTCCCCCAGCCACCAAACCCGCAATGTGGGAAATGTCAGCCAGTAGATAAGCTCCAATTTTATCGGCAATTTTTCCAAATCGTTTGAAATCGATTTGGCGCGGATATGCCGTTGCACCACAAACTATGATTGCAGGTTTTTCTTTTACAGCTAATCTTTCTATTTCGTCATAATCCAAAAGGCCCTTGTTATCTAACTTGTACTGGACGGATTTGAAATATTTACCGGAAAATGAAACAGCTGCACCATGTGTTAAATGACCTCCAAAAGCCATTGATAATCCCATAATCTTATCTTTTCCGGGAGTGAGTAAGGCAAAATATACCGCCGTGTTTGCAGGAGATCCTGAATATGGCTGAACATTTACATATGGCACGTCAAATAATTTTTTGGCTCTTTCTTCGGCAGTAAGTTCTACTTGATCCACATTTACATTCCCCTGATAGTATCTTTTTAATGGATACCCCTCTGAGTATTTAAAATTAAGTACGGATCCAATTGCCTCTAAAACAGATTTAGAAGGATAGTTTTCTGAGGGAATCATTTGAATTGTTTCCTTGAGGCGTTTTTCTTCTGCTTTTATGAGGTCGTAGATTTTCGAGTCTGTCTTTTTTAACACTAGAAAATTCTATATCTTATGTTTACTTTTGACAACTAGTTAAAAATGGATCAATTGGTAACAATCTTATTTTTTATAACTTGGGAGAGAATTTTTAACTTTATCAATTAAAATTTTTTGGTTTTTTTTGTTTTTTTCAAACTCCGGAATATCTTTCTCCAAAATATCTATAAATTTAATTTTGTCTTTCTTTAATTTTTCTTTAAGAGCAAGTAAGCCCTTTTCTAACTGTTTTAAATATTTAATGTCATATCCTTTAACTTCGTAATCTCTTCCTCTTTTCTTAATTCTTTTAAATAAAGTGTCAAAAGAATAAGAAAAATTTACAACCATAAAGTCTTTTACTAAATCAGCAACGAGGTGATCATAGATTTTAGAATAAAGTTCCCATTCATGTTTGGTAATTTTCTTTTCGAGATAATGGCTATATGTATATACCCAACTCATGAGTAATCCACTATCAATAATCGTTAGGGAATCCTTGTTTTTTTCCAAATGTTTTTTTAGCATTTTTGCCCGTTCAAAAGTTAACCACAATTCATTAGCAAGCCCCCACCTGCTCATATCTTTTAGAAATTCTTTCCTAAAAGGACAGGAGGTTTGAAATAATTCGTCTGCTTTTAAAATCTTTGCTTTTAAACCTTTTTTTAAAATCGGCATTGCGGTTGATTTTCCCGACCCAACATTTCCTATTAAAAAAATATGTTTGTAAAATTTATTTGCCATGTTGTAAATTATAACAAGTTAACTTATGTATTCTTCAAATGCTTTTTGATCGTCTTTGTGTAAGTTATATTTACTCAAAATATCATCTATGCTTGCCTGCAGTTCTCTTCTGTCAAAAGTTTCGCCAACAAATCCTCCGCCCTTGGTAACTAGGTTTTTTGAAGTTGGATCATTAACTATCCAGTCCAAAGTGTATGCGTTTTTATATAGAGCAAAAGACGCTTCAATTGCTAAAATAACTCTATCTCTGTAATGCTTCCAGAAATCTCTGCTCCAAACAAAAATATATGGCATTCCCTTTTCTGATGCCGTGTGCATGTCTCTATAAAGTTGCGGAACTTTTATTTTAAGCGTTTCTCCAGGCTTAGGATGATTTCTTGGTTCAACATGAGCGCCTAATTTAGGATTACTTTTTATTTTATCATCTGCTGGTTTCGGATCGAATTCCATTTTAAATGAAAGCTTTCCCTCTGCGCCTAGAATCCCCATAAGATAACCGAACTCTACGGTTTTTCCGAAAGCATTTAAAACTGCATGAGGATCACTTCGGACAGCATCTTCATGATCAGGAAGCCTAGCTTGTCCTATGTCAATTTTATCCGCAATAATTAAGGCTAAGGTTTCCGGATCAAGCTTCCTTTGCATTTCTAAAACCATCTGATCTGCAGTTAACCCAATAGATTCCGTGCTATAATCTCCTTCTATTTCGACTGCATAAGGTTTAAATGTTTCACGGCTGTCTTTAAACTCTCTATCTCCTCTTCCGCTAAGGTATGCAATTACCGCTTTTGGCTCGTGCCTTCTAACTGCTCTTTTTATTACGCGCAATTGTTTTTGGTCACCCTCCCACTTATCATATCGCTGTCTGTATTGTTCAAGGTCTCCCCAAAATTCTGGCTTTTCCTGTACTAGTTCAGGAATAAGTGTTTTAGCCATTCTCCAACCAAAGAGAAAATGCAAATCCCTGTTAAACAGATTACCTAAATCATGAATTCTTGCCGCAATAACGGCTCTTCTCCTAACGTCTTCACCATAGTTTGCATTTGCTAAGATAACGTCTACTTGAGTTGCTACAAACTCTGCGTGATTTAATCCGTGAGGATTAAAACCGTGTTCTTTTGAACCAAAAAGAGAAGGATCAATTACTTCGTAAACAAGTTTTAATCTCTTTGTCAAAAATTCGTTTACTTTCTTGGGAGACATCTTGAACAGATCAACATCTTCTCTTTCTATCTTAGGCTTCCAAACTCCATCTTCTGAAAAAAATTGGGATAAAATTGTTTCTGCATCACCATACTCTTGTAAAGTTTCCGAGGAAACACCAAACTTTTCCAAAACCTTTTTTAAGTAAGGGACTGCTTCTCGGGAGATTCCTCCATGCATAACAAAGGACGGCTGAGACGGCTCGCCTTTTTTGCATACAGGAAAAGATCTTAGTGCTTGTTCACCTATGCCTAGTTTTTCCATTTTGGGATACTATGAGATGGTAGATTATCACAAATAAGCTTTTTTTTCAAGCTTAACTTAAAAACTAGAGGATATTTATTTAGGCAACTTGACTGACACTACCGATTTAAGTATACTTTTTCGAATGTCTAAGGAGATTCATACTAAATCGATTCAACTTCCAAGAGAAGATAAAGACGGAATAAGAACCTGTATTATGAGACGAATAAAGCCTGAATTTGATTTTGATATTTGGATTCCACATCTTGCTCCATCAAGTTCACTCCTAAGCGATTATCACATGCAGAAAGTCTCTTGGGAAGAATATGAAAAAAGGTTTAAAGAGGAGGTTTTGGACAATAATCAAAAATATCTAGAATTAGTTTTAGATATTTCAAAAAAACATAAAGTCACACTTCTCTGCTGGGAGGAAACACCTGAAAAATGCCACAGAAGAATGGTTGCAGAAAAACTTAAAGAAATTGATCCTCAAATAAAAATAGCTCTTGAATAATTATTTCTCCAAACCCATAAGCTCGAATTTGTAGTCACTTATACTCTCCTTTTTCGCGGGGGGGTTTCTTTCGATCATCATGCGCAAAGTCTACCAAAATATTCTTTATACGATTTAAATTAATAAAGCCGATGATAAAATTGTATATTTATTAATTATATAGTAAAATTCATTCATGCCTTTAAGAGTCGGTTTAATCGGTCTAGGACATCAGGCCACAGGAATTCATATTCCGGCTCTTTTGTCAATGAGGCAACTAGAAATAGTTGGACTAACAAGCGCTGATCATCAAACAGGAGAAGAAATATCCAAAAATTTACAAAAAAAGTATTTTTACAATGTCGAGGAATTATTAGCGACTGCTAAGCCGGATTTTGTTATTATTGCCGTTCCCCACTCAGAATACTTTAATATTATCCAAAAAGTCGCAGCAAGAAAGATCCACATCTTAAAGGAAAAACCCTTATCTTTAAATCTTAAGGAAGGAAAAAAACTGTTAAAAATCGCAGAGCAAAATGAAATTGAGATAATGATCGGCCTCCAAAGAAGATTCAATCCTGTTTATAAAAGATTTAAAGAGGAAGTAAAAAAAGAAAAAAACATTTTTTTCTTTGAGGGAAAATATTCAATCGCCGTCGATAACCCTCACGAAGGCTGGCGGGGAGATAAAAAACTGGCAGGAGGAGGATGCACGATAGACATGGGGTATCATATGATCGATTTGCTTGTATGGTACTTTGGACTGCCAGACGGAGTTATTTGCGAATACAGCTGTAAAGCAAAACCCGGCGAAAAATATGATGCAGAAGACACGGCTGCAATGCTAATAAAATATAAAGACAAATACGGAACGCTGAATATTTCAAGAGTAATCCCTCCCAAAACAGAATATATAAAAGCCGTTTCAAGCAATAAGGTTATCGAAGTTCGAGACGGGGATTTTTTAGAAACCAATCTTTGCGGAAATATTATAGAAAAAATACCTCCGGAACTATCTAAAATAGATATTGCAAAAAGAGAAATACAATACTTTTGCAATGTTGTAGAAAAAAAGGCAAAAAACGAGTACGATATTAAATATCATTTGCAACACATGGCATTCGTTGAATCTTGTTACAATTCTTTTGAATCAAAAAAATTAGTAAATCCAAATCTTTTTTTATAAATGTTAGCAATAAACGGCGGAGAACCGGTAATTAAAAATATAGATGATGCCAAATTTATTTGGCCCGATATTGACAAAGAAATCGAAGATGCGGTTAGAAACCAGCTTCACGAAACAATTTCAATATATGACAGATCTGGCATAATTAAGAAGTTTGAAGATGATTTTAAAAATTATCACAATATAGAGTTTGGTTTGCTAACGAATTCGGGAACAAATGCAATATATTCAATGTTTGCGGCAGCAGGATTATCCCAAGGAGATGAAGTAATTTGCCCTGCCTATACTTTTTTTGCAACCGTAACTCCCCTTCTTTTTACCGGCGCCATACCTGTTCTTTGTGATTGCCAAGAAGATGGAAATATTGATCACAGAGAAATAGAAAAACTAATTACTCCCAAAACCAAAGGCTTAATCGTAACCCATATGTGGGGAATTCCATGCGAAATGGATCCGATTCTAGAAATTTGTAAAAAACATAATTTATTGTTATTCGAAGATTGTTCACATGCACATGGAGCAACCTATCATGATCAAGTTGTCGGAACGTTTGGAAATGCAGCCGCTTGGAGCCTACAAGGACAAAAGATAATTACAGGAGGGGAAGGCGGAATTATGTTAACAAAAGATAAAGAAATTTATTATAAAGGTCTTTTGATTGGACACTACAATAAACGCTGCAGGCAAGAAATACCCAAGGATCATCCATTAAGCAAATATTCTCTGACCGGAATGGGACTAAAACTCAGATCTCACCCGCTAGCCATTGTAATCGCCGACGTCTATTTTAAAAGACTTGACGAATACCTGAAGCAAAAGAGATATTTTGCAGATAAATTTTCAAGAGAGTTATCGAAACTAAAAGGACTAAGAATACCAGCGGGTCCTAAAGATTCCCAACCGTCATGGTATGCATACATAATTGAATATGTTCCCGAAGAACTGAGAGATCTTCCCAGGAATGTATTCGTCGATGCCTTACATAAAGAAGGACTAATAGAGGTGGATACTCCGGATTCTACTTGCCCATTAAATCAACTCCCTCTTTTTCAAGACCCGGGGCCACTGTTTCCCGATTATAAAAACAAATTTGCTTATAGTCCTGATGGTTTTCCAAAAGCAAGAACTTTCTATAAAAATGCAATTAAACTACCCATTTGGTTTAAAGAAGAAAATGAAGAGACTGTAGATTTATACATAGAGGGCTTTAAAAAAGTAATCGAAAATCACAAATCTCTTCTTTGAATTAGATTTCCATAAATAAAATGAGCATAGATGAATTAATAAAGGATTTAGAAAAAAAATCTGAACTTGAGGGAATAAAAAAAAGAGCTATAGGGACTATAATTACAAATTCTGCCAGGGAAGTTTTAGTCGTTCAAAGAACGTCATACGATAGCTATCCTAATTTAATTGAATTGCCAGGCGGAGGAGTTGAAGACGGAGAGACAATAGTTGACACCATAAAAAGAGAAGCTAAAGAGGAGGTTGGTTTTGTTGTTTCAAAAATCGTTTTGTACTTAGGTTGTTTTGACTATGAAGGAGACTGCAGGGAGACAAAACGACAATTTAATTTCTTGGTTGAAGGAGAATATTTTGACAATAAAATAACATTATCGGAAGAACATACAAATTATTTTTGGGTTAACAAACAAAATTTTGAAAAATTTAATATTTCCGAGGAAGTCAAAAAAACTCTTAGAATTTTTTTTAACTTAAGCTATTGAATAATTTAGTTCTTTAATCGCCTGCTCGCAGTAAAATTTAGTGCTTTGCTGCAGGTCATATTCTTTTTTTTCCAGCTCTTTACTTGTAAACCATCTTATAGAATTATGTTCTCTTTCGGCAAGCTTAACTTTGTCATTTTTGGCTTTTAAAAAATATATAAAATGAATATGCTTATGTCCTTCCGGTAAATCTGCAATATCTAAAAATCTTGGCCGGTGCAAAAACCTTGTTCCAGGCGATTTTATTAAAGGCTTCTCCCCTCTTACGGTTACCGTAAGCCCGCTTTCTTCTTTAACTTCTCTAATTATCGCATCCTCGGGATTTTCATCTAACTCGATATGACCTCCAACTGGAAGCCATTTTTTTAGCTGCTTATGCTTAATTAATAAAACTTTTCCCTCGTAAACAATAAATCCGCTGACCGCAAAATCAATTAACTTATGAACGTGAGGCATTTAATCTATTTCTCCAAAATCTCTCCAGTACCCCTTCTGTTTCGCTTGAAATATTTAAGCTCTCAATCGTTCCAGGGTTTACCCAAAAATATCTGGCGTGTTCTGCCGACAAATTAACATCTTTATCGGTAAAATCGCCTTTAACATGAAAGTTAAACTGTCGCTTTTTTTCGCCAGATTGACCCATGTAATCAAAAAATCCAATGTAACTTTCGATTCCTGTAATTTTAAACCCCACCTCTTCCTCAGATTCTCTTATAAGTCCCTCATATAATGATTCTGCTCCATCTACGTTTCCGCTTGGAAGTTCTACTAAATCTGGCATAAAATCATCTTGTGGTCTTTGGACCAACAGGATCTCGCCTTTTTCATTGCTAATTAAAGAGGCGCAAACAAGATTGACTATGCCGTCTTTTTTTGCTTCGGCTTGAAGATTATCTAAAAATTGATTAACTGGAATTTCTCCCAAATGCTCCTCTGACATAAGCATAATTATACCAGAATAGAACTGAAAATTAATGGTGTAAGTAAAACTGCAGCACTATTTATTAACAATGTTCCCGAAGTGAAGCTTTTGGAAGAAGGGAATCAAAACCTAATCCTTTGAATTCTTTCTCTAACTGCTCTCTGCTTCTTGTAGATGGATTGTTTGGATTTGGCTCTCCTAAATCATATCCGCCATCAACATAATAGACATCTTGACCCTTAAAGATCACATCGTGCCAGAAATTTCCGATTGGGGCAAAGCCTTGACTGTCTAGAACTTCGGCAATTCTCACTAACATTTTTAGCAGCGCTTCTCTGGTTTTAACTGGAGTTTTATCTGACTTAATCTCCGTAATTAATTCCCTAGAGTTTTTTGCATTCAGAATAAATTCCTCATAAAGGTCTGCCCCAACTGTTCCATAAAGCTTAGGTGTTTTTACTCCATGATCTTGAAGCAATTTAAGTCTTTTAAACATCCTTTGAGTTTTGTAAGTTAAATCTCCACCGGTTGAAAAAATCGATTTCTCTGCTAGATAACGGGTTTCTACCTCTCCTCGGCTATTTTCAACTGTTATCGAATAAGCCGAAAGAAAAGCTTCGGAACCAACTCGTCTACTTTTAATAAATCTTCCGACAGACAATAGCTTGTCTGTGTATTCGATGACACCCAATCCTCTAAGAAACTCTTCTCCTAGGTTAATCAGCATTTCCGGTTTTGTCACAAGGATTTTTCGAAGTTTTTTGTTAAGCCATTTTACTTCTGTCCTTACATTCTGAGCTCTTTCTGCAGGCGTATCACCGCTGCTTCCATGAACAAGATTTTTATTTGTAGAAAAAGCGTATTTCCCCCTAATTGTCCCAGGCGCTGCACTTAGAGGATTAGTTTTCCCCATTTGCTCTCTCCAATTTAAAACTGCATTGCCGGTTGCATCATAAAGCAAAAAATAAGTAATCGGACCGCTTAACATATGGGTTGAGTATGAATCCCAAATTGTCTCTTCGGCTCCTGGCTCTTTCTTTTGCATTAAAGTGGGCTTAACTTCGGCATAAAATTCATCCAAGTCAGCCGATTCAAGCGCAACCGAAACAGTAAAGAGGGGTTCAAGCGGAGGGTTGATCATTCCAATTATCATTGCTTCTCCCTCTTCGTCTCTATCTAAAGCAGCCTTGCTTTGGTCCAGTGGGAGCTTACTCATCTCAGTACGTGCTTTTACGGCTCCCAATGTGATTTTTCCTTCGTCAATTAGTCTACCAAGGCCGGGATGTTCTAGAACATCAATTATTTTCCCAAGTTTTTCCCTTTCTAATTTACTAAGCGCCAATTCAGCCGAGGCTCCTTCCTGCTGTCGATTATCTTCAAAAAAAGATCTGCTTATAACGCCTCTTCTAAGGACAGATGAAGAATTTATGTCGTGGGTGTTAAATTGGACTTCTTTTTTTACCATATTTACTTTCGCTCGAAAAGACGAGAGGTTTTTTTATTTTGCAGCAACCTTATTTAATACTTTTAAAAATTCATCCAGCTTTTTAATTTCTTTTTTTATCTTTTTGATTTTCCGATTTATTGTTTTCATTCAGTGGAGATTTTATCACAAATTAGCCTTCTTAACAAGAATATAAGGTTAGAGGTTTTTAAGTAAATAATTAATAAGTTATTTTTTCAAGTTCCAAAAATGTGAATTTAAAATCATTACTCTCTCCATCTTTCTCAAATACTACTCTTTTAAAGTCTGAATAATCCGGGAAATATGTGTCAACATCAAAAGATTGCTTGATTAATGTTAGGTAAATTTTATCTGAAATATTAATTGCTTCCTGAAAAATCTGTCCTCCGCCAATTACAAAAATTTCGTCTGATCCTGGAGCATTTTTTGCCTTTTCTAAAGCTTGCTCCAATGAATTTGCAGCAATTGAATCTTTTTGCTCAAAATGATTTCTTGATATAACAATGTTGGTTCGTCCAGGCAAAGGTCCAGGAATAGACTCGAAAGTTTTCCTTCCCATTATTACAGGATGTCCCATTGTTATTTCTTTAAATCTTTTGAAATCTGCCGGAATATACCATGGCATTTTTCCAGACTTACCAATTCCCCTATTCTGATCCACCGCTACAATTAAGCTGATTTTAGTATTGTTTTTCAAATACTCCTTAGCTTTTTTTGGTGCTTCTATTGTATTTGGTAATAGGTTTTTCAACTTATGAATCTCCTCTAAATCAACCCATTCCGGTTCTGTTTCACCTGATCCCTTTATCTCTCCGGAATAATCCCTACATAAAAAAAGATGCCAGGAAAATTTTTTTACCCCATCCTTCATTTCTATCGAAACGGGTTCAAATGGAAATGATAAGTCTTTAAAAAATTCAACTGACGATGTTAATCCGGTTTCTTCCTGAAATTCCCTTACGGCAGCTTCAATATCCGTTTCTTCCGGTTCAATCTTTCCTGAAGGTAAACCAACACTTCCTGTAACGTGATTTGCATCTTTTCCGTGTCTTACGATTAATACTTTATTAGGATCGGATTTATTAAAACAAACAACTCCAACTGTCCTAATGATTGAATCTTGCATTGACAACATTATATCCTATTTCGAAGATTTAGTGGATTTATCAAAAAACCCTCCTGCAACAGTTAACTCACCTGTTAACAAGGGATGAGGATCATAGCCTGTTAATGTAACATGTTTTGGGAGGAAATCATCAATGTCTTTTACTGATTTGTCAATTGTAACTTTTGGAAAAGGTCTTGGTTTTCTTTTTAACTGTTCCTTAACCTGTGCTATATGATTTTCATATATATGCGCATCTCCAAAAGTGTGCACAAATTCTCCCGGCTTATACCCAAGAACTTGAGCTAGAACTATTACCAAAAGCGAATAGCTGGCAATATTAAAAGGTACTCCCAGGAAAAGATCAGCACTTCTTTGATAAAGCTGAAGTGAAAGCCTACCGTCTTTAACACTTACTTGATACATATTGTGACAAATAGGAAAATGTGACGTATCTTCATATGTTGCCATTTTGTAAAGATATTCCGGATTCCAAGAAGTAACAATTGCATTCCTGGCATAAGGATCTTCCTTTAACTCATTTACAACCCAACGCAATTGGTCTACTGTCCTGTTTCTTTTAGTTGGCCATCTTCTCCACAGTTCCCCATAAATTCTTGGAAGATTCCCCCATTTTTTGGCAAAAGCATCGCTTTTTCTGATCTTTTGAATAAATTCATCTTTCGTAAGTTGTGGTAGCTTTAATTCTTTGGATTTTAAATTATATATTTTGTATGGGTAGTCATCCCAGATCTTCACATTGTTATCAACCAGGTATTTAATATTTGATTGTCCGGACATAAACCAATAAAGTTCGTGCATTACTCCATTCCAATAGACTTTTTTTGTGGTGAGAAGTGGAAAATCTTTTGACAAATCGTAACGACACTGTCTGCCAAAAACACTGTATGATTTAACTCCTGTTCCGCGGTCAACATTGATTACGCCGTTTTTCAGAACATCTTTCATGAGGTCTAAATATTGATATTCTTGATGAACTTTCATGGTTTTCACTTTATCTTTTTTAACTGTTTTCATTATTTTTTTCAAGAGATCAAACGCTATCAGTTGCTTTTTGATATAATGCAATAAATGGTTGAAACGGAAGAGCGTTTATTCAATCCGCCAACATCTGCCGAACCTAAGAAACCTACGTTTATTAGGACTCTTCATACTCCGGTCGAATTATATCATTCAATTCCAAGAGGTTCTAACGGACGCGGAAAACATTTGATGGGAAAAGCTAATCCTGGTCTAGAAGTGGAAATAGAAGGCATAAGCTGGCAACAATTTTGCGAAAAGAGAAATCCAAAGAAAAATCCTTCCAGATGGGTTTTAGTAAAAATTGTAAGTCCGGGCAGTAATTATCAAGGTTATCAAGCATTCGTTACTATGGGAGACATAACCAGACTCCCAGAAGAAATGAAGCAAAAAAATCAACCAAAACAAAGACAATTAACAAGGCGAGGTCTTAGACCTACGTCAATGATTAAAGATAAATCCCAGCTAGAAACAGAGATAGCATTAGAAACAGACTCTCATGAAACATTTATTCAAAGAATTCGCACTTCTGGAGTTAGATTATTCAAAGAACATCCAAGGCCAAGAATGAATGATGAGAGTGAAGCCTCCAGAGAAGAATATTTAAAACAAATTGAGCTTGGGAGAACTCATGGAAAAATAGAAATTACCGTACAAGGATCTAGCAAGAAAGTTTGGGGCAATCGAGATGATCATTATTTAGAAGGAGCTGTAACTGCCGTAACAAGCCTAGATATGGATTTTTACGGAATTAAAAAAGTATTTGTAAGTAAAGGGGAAGCTGCTAGAAAACCTAAGAAGTGAAACATTTTTGAAATTAACTTAAGATAATCTTAGATTTGTTTTTCTTTCTTAGTCGTTGATACTCTGCCACCCTGCCATTGTCCTCGATACATATTTCCTTTTCCTTCTACTTCCGAAAATTGAATATGGACAAAGCGTGCTCCCATCTCTATCTTTACCGTAACTGGCCCTTCGTTAACTAAACCAAAAGTTAATCCACCACAATATCCGGGTGGGACATTTCCGGTACGAATCATTAGTCCGCTTCTGTAAGTTGTTGAACGAGGGGTAATTGAAGCGGTCAAATTGTCCGGCATATTTACAGTCTCAATTGTTTTGGTTAATAAAAAATCTCCTGGTTTTATTGTTACAGAATTTGACTTTCCTTCTTCATATTTTTTAATTAATTTTATGTCTGCCGTATGTCTTTCGGTTACACCCAAAAATGCTTTACCTGAAATTTTATAAACTTCTCCAAGACGTAAGTCAAAACCTGCTCCTTCAGGATTTGTTAATTCCCTCTCAGATAAATTTTCAACCAATTTAATTTTCTTAACAAGACTAAGTAATTTTTTTGGACCAAGAACCATATTTAAAATCTCTTTTTTATTTCTCCTATTATTTCCCTTGTCACTTCTTCTACAGAATTTCCCGCATCTATCTTAACAAATTCTTGTGGAAACTTATCAAGTAAATATTTATATCCTTTCTCTATTTTTGAAAACATTTTTGCATTGTCATAAATTTCTTTATGTTTATGACTTTTCTCAATTCTTAACAATGCTTTATCCATTGGAAGATTTAAATAAAAAGACATATCAGGCTTAATAAACTGGTTGTATGCAGAGAGTATGGAAAAGGAAACTAGATATTGATCTATGTCTCCTTCTAAGTCTGCCATCCCATAAGCAACTGCTGACCAAAAATATCTATCACAAACAACAATATAACCATTTTTAAGTTTGCTCACAATTTCTTCCTGATGTACTGCTCTATCAGCACAGTAAAGATACTGAATAGCAACCCTAGGAATAGTTATTTCCCCCGACAAAACTCTTTCCCTAATAAACTGTCCTATTGGGGATTTTGTTGGCTCCTTGGTAGCCACAGCTTTATATCCTCTCCTGTTTAGTTCTTCAACGATTCGTGCGACTTGAGTTGTTTTACCGGTTCCTTCATTTCCTTCAAGAACAATTAATTTGCCTTCATATGGATTCTTCTTAAATTCAATATCTAGCTCCAACCGATATTTCATTCTTCGTGGATCTTGGATTCTAATGGGCCGTTTTGGAATTTATATTTTGCTTCCTTTTTTTTAGAATAAGGCATTTCCGATTCGCTACTTAGTTGCTCAAATGTCATAGCACAAATCCGCATCCCAGGATACAAAGCAACAGGAATTCTACCTAGATTTCCAAGCTCTAAAACAGCGTGTCCATCCCAACCAGGATCAAAAATACTGGCTGTTGAATGAACAACTATTCCTAGTCTTCCAAGAGAAGAGCGGCCTTCTAATCTTCCTAATAATTTCGGGGAAATTGTAATTTTCTCAAGTGTTACCGCCAGGACAAAATCACCCGGTTGCATAACAAATCTCTCTCCATCTGCAACTCTCAACTCTTTTGTGATTTCATTGCTGTAATCTTTTTTTGTCGGATCTATGAATGCATTTTTGCTGTGATCAAAAATGCGAAAGTTATTACCTAAACGAAGATCAATTGAGCATGATCCTAATTGAGTTTTAAGATTCGGTTCCGGACTAATCTTAATGTCTCCGTTTTCAAGAGCAATTTTAATGTCTTTATCAGAGAGGACCATAGAAGTTATTATAACAAAACTCTTGACAAATTACGTCCGATAATTCTTAATAAAGTAAGTGGCTGCAAAAAAACAAAAGAATAACAGCATAAACCTCCTTAAAGGCATAACAGGGTCTCGTCTTGCCAAAATCATTGTAGTAATCGCGATTGTTCTAACAATTCCCGTAACAGTCTTAATGTCACAAAAACAGCAAACCACACAACAAGAGGCGGCAACTGCCACTTGCCCTGACAGATATGGAAATACTTATGGAGGATGTTTTGACACAACTAAATATGCGTGTTCACAAAGCTTTCTTTCGGGAAGATGTTATGGAGCAACAAATATTAAGTGCTGCCAGGCAACTGCAATCAGCAGATGCGTTGATGTAAATAAATATATTTGCTCAGGAGGATATTTTCAAACCGGCAAATGCTCTGGAGGATATAATATCAAATACTGCACGGGCTACCCTAAATTATCACTTAATGTGCCCTGCAGTCAGTATACAAATCCAACCTCAGGGAAAACAGGTTCATGTATAAATTCGAAAACTTTGAAATGCTCAAAGACCATAAGTAATGCCACTGGCTGCGGTTCAGGGTATATCTGCTGCGGCGGTACTGTATCAACTCGTTGAAATGTAAAATAGAGAATTAAAGTTCTTCAACTACCCAATCTTCTCCATTGCGAACAATAAATATAGGCTTAACTTCCAAGTCCATTGCCCCAAGCATTCCTTTAATAATTCTTGCGGCATCTCTTGTCTCTTGTTTGTGTTGTTCATCGGCAACGGGATTTCCGGCGCACTCTTGATGACCATGAATAACTATTCCTTTTGAAAGATGTTTTGTTAAAGAAATAAGTATCTTATTTTTAACCGATTCTAAAAGTTTCGGATCTGCATCTTTTTTAAGAATTTGGCCAACTAAACCTGCTTCTGTGATTGTATCGGCAAATTTTACTCCGTAACGAGCTTTCCCATATTTAGCAACAGGACATTGAACTCTTCCGTCCATGCAACCAACTGATGTAAAAAATGTTTCTCCGACTTGAGACATAAAAATAAATATACTTTACTTTTTTGATAATTACAATATGCAGCTTCAATATTCCTTACTACAGGCTTTTTCCTTATTGACATTAAGCCTGAATCTGCTAAAATCTTTTACTTGTGAGCCAACAAGAAATAAACTTAGGTGGAAAACCATTTACTGTCGTCAGAAAAGGGGTGGATCATATAGCTCCCTCTCGCCCAGTTGAAGCTAAAGAGAGCACCAGTGAAACCGTCGGGAGCTCAGTTAGAAGAATTGTAAATGAAGCTCGCAATTGTGCTCTTTTAAGAATCGACCAAAATTCTTTCGAAGCAAAATTAAGGGTTTTGAACGCCCTAGGAGACACCCTAACTCCCTTTGTTGAAGAAAACTTAATAATCGCCGATCAAATAAGTTCCGAGAGATTTAAAAAACACGAAGCTGAAATTACTAAATTTTTAAACTGTGATTTGGGAGCAGATTTATGTCCGGACGGCAGAATATATATACAATCAATTGCCGAAGCACGAGTGCTGGGACTTGCTAGAACACCAATGGGACTTCCTAAAACTCGCAGGTCTACAGGAGGCAATCGTGAATATGTAATTGACGATCCTGACAAAGCGGCTTCAATTAAAATTAAAATAAAAAATAGGCTTGAAAATGGCGAAAATCCAGAACTAGTCCAATTTGGAGGAATCCACATAGATTCGCACAATCCCCTACATGGATGCGGAGCAGTAAAAAATGCAATTTTAGAAGAAGGCCACCCTCTGGAAATTGCAATGGCAGACGGAGGAGTAAGATTTTACTTTAATAAATTCGGACATTTACTCACTGCCGTAGAAAACAATGCCAGAATCGCAGGCGGAAAAGCAACCTTCGTAGATATGGCACACGATTCGCACAACGACAGTTTAATCTTTGGATTGAAAGAAGCACTTTCAAATCCTCAAGCATATAACTCAGGCCTAACGCTAGAGCATAACTTAAAAAAACTTCATGACGATGGAGAAATATTGATGACTGTAGAACTAGATGAAGTTTTTAAAGATAAAATACTGGGAATCGCCCGCGCATTGGGTATTGATAAATTAGATTCAAATGATCCCAGCAAGTTTTCCGATACAAGCATTGCTCTTGGAACCATTGCAAAATTTATTACTCAGCAGGAAGAAGCTAAGGGATATGAATGGATTCCGGATGCAATAAAAGAAGGAAAATCTGTATCAGCACTCCGATCCATTGCTTATATTTCTATAAGAAATACAGCATATAGAATGCTTTGTGACATTCAGCCGGGAGAACATGATCTAATAGAGCACCCTGAGGAATTAATGATGGTCGGACCAGTTACGGTAATCTATCATAAAAGAAGCATACCCTTTACTTTAAAAACTACAAGAGGACCTCTGCAGGATGACGTTGTTGCAACCGCGAAGACTCTCTATGGAATGTTTGGAGGTTTTGTAAAAGACAAAAAAAACTTAGAAACAGAAGGAAGAATAATATTAGTTACTGGAGAACATGCTCCGGAAATATACAGCAATTCTAAAAATTCTGACGTAGAACTGACCAGAACTTTAATGACAGTCATGGATAATGCAGCCTTGCTTAGGGAAGAATATAAAGAGAGCGTAGAGGCCGGAGAAACTATTGTTTTAAGCGTAATAATGCACCCCGGAACAAGACAAATACTTCAGATAGTTTAATTTTTGAATTTTTTAACCGAATAAAATAAGTCTTCGAACATTAAAACTTAACTTATTCTATAGGTCTATATTCCCTTACAGATTTCGATTTACTCCCTCTGTTTCTTTTTGAAGATATTCTTAATGAATTTAAATGAATTAGAAAATGTTCTACATTCTTTAAGAAGAGCTAGAATTCTATATAAAATTACTGCAACAACTGTTAATAGTGTAACTAAGATTCCCGCAATGATATAAGTTAAAATTGCCATGCTTATGAAATTTTCCACTCGTCCATGGTATTTTTAATAAATAAAAAAAAGGTAAGAACTAATATAAGAAATAGTAAGAGGAATTTTCCCAAGCACTTGGTGGGTCGTGATAGAATCGAACTATCGACCTCGTCTTTATCAGAGACGCGTTCTAGCCACTGAACCAACGACCCAAACAATAGTGAACTTTATTCTATCAAAAAACAAACTTATTTAAAAGAAGCCGTGACGTGTTTTTGAAGAACCCATATTGCTCTCTCTTCTAACGCTATCAGCTATAAAAACAGTACCTACAAGCAAAATGACTGCTCTCTCTGTAAAAACACCAATAAGGCCTGCAATTATTCCACCAAATTTTTCGGCTCTTATTAATTCCCCTTTTGCTTTAGGTGCTTGTTCTTTTGTAATTTCTCTTCCAAGTTGAATTTGTTCGTGTCTCATTTTTATGAAATATTCTGAGGCGCGAGGGGGACTTGCACCCCCGAATGACTGTTCTGCAAACAGCTGTGTTAGCTACTTCACCATCGCGCCTACTAGCCTCAAGTTTAGCAGATTTCAGAATGAAAAGCCAGACAACTCAATCTATTTGTCGTTATCTTACAAACAGTTTGTAGACTTTTTCCAAACTATTGACGGATTTTTCTACAGAAAAATGTGTTACTCGTTTTCTTGCATTTTTAGATAACTCGCTCATAAGCTTTTTATTCCTCAATAGAATAACTGCCTGTTTTGCAAATTCCTTTTCATTCTTTTCTACCAACATTCCATTCTCCTGACCTCCAATAATTTCGCCAATTGCTTCATCTTTTGCTGCCAAGATCGGAAGTCCAGATGCCATTGCTTCTAAAATTACCATTCCTTGAGTTTCAGTAGTTGATGCGAATATAAACAAATCTGCGTCTTTATAAACTTTGGGTAAATCTTTGTGAAGAATCGTTCCGGTAAACAAAACTTTATTTGTTAGACCCAGGTCCTGAACTTGCTTCATGAGATTCTCTTTTTCCGCACCGTCCCCAACTATAATTAGTTTTGCATCTTTTTGATTTTTGGAAATTAAGGAAAACGAATTTATTAAAAAGTCTACAGATTTTTCTATTCCAAGTCTTCCGACAGATAAGAGGATCTTGTCTCCTTTTGAAAGATTAAATCTTGTTCTTAAATAATTACTATTTGAAACATTGAATTTTTTAACGTCCAGTCCATTTGGAACAATGAATATCGGTTTTTTAACACCATAGGAAATTAATTCTTTTTTTACTTTTTCGGTTGGAACAATTAATCCACTGCAACGATTTCCTAAAATTCTACTTGCAGCTCTTGCCATTCTGGGAGTTAAGAGTTTTCCTCGTAAAAAATAATGGGTGTATCTATCCCATAAAGTATGGTAAGTAAAAATGTAGGGAATTTTTTTAAGTCTTGCATATTCTAACCCTAAAAAAGAAATCGGGCCTCCCGAATGTCCGTGGATAAGATCAAGATTGAGTCGATGAATTTTAAGCAAAGTCGCAGGAGGTAAATTATGAACTATTCTAATATCAAGTCTTTTATCAACGTTTATTGAGGGGAGTCTAATTACGGTCTTAGTACTTTTAGTACCGGGATACTTCGGAGCAATTACAAAAACTTCATAACCTTTCTTTTTGAGCTGTTTTGCAAAGCTGTTAACAGACGTTGCAACTCCATTTACCTGTGGCATATACCCGTCTGTGAAAAAACCGATTTTCATTTATCTAATAATTTCTTAGCTATCTCTTCAACCTCTTGCTGTAAAGGACCAACCTCATTCCAGTTATTTATTATTTTTATATCGGCAAGGTTCATTGCAGCAATTACTTGTTGTCCAGAATCAGCTTCATTTACTCCCCTGTCCCTTTGCTCAATATGTTTAAACTCTTCTTCTGTTTTTGGATCGCCAATTTTTGAACGATGTAAAAACCTATTCTTCCTAACTTCATAATCTGCATCAATTGCAATTATTTTTCCTCCCTGATTTTTTAAACAATTTACTTCATGAGGATTTCTTAATCCATCAACGACAATTAGATCAGTTCCCTCATCTTGTGCTAAACTTAGAAGCTCTTTGACCCAATAGTCAGCTCCAAATCTCTCTCTAAACTCGTTCCCGATATCTTGCTGAAGAGTTCTGTTAATTTTTTGTCCTTGTTTTAATATCTCTTTATTTATTGCATCGGAAAACTTATATCCTTTAAATCCTTTTGTTTCTAAGATTTTTAAAACCTCATTTTTCCCGCTGCAAATAGGACCGGTCAAACCAATAATTGTTTTTTTCATTGGATTTAATTATAAACATTTTAGCCCACAAAAAACCATCCCTTTTGAGGATGGTATTCTTGTCCGACGTATGAAGAATTTACTTCAAAACCAGGAAGTGGTAGGAACCTGAATAGATTTTCTAATACTCAGTCAAAGACCGAATTAGCAAGCTCTATTCAAGCTTGGAGGTGTGTACTATTCATTACTGTTAATGATTTTAATTGGCTTACGCTATTTGAATCATTCAGCTAACTTAGCCTGTACCATCTCTCAATCGTTTATTATGAATTAAATTCATTTTTATTTAGAAAGGAGGTGATCCATCCCCACCTTCGGGTAGGGATACCTTGTTACGACTTAAGCCTCATCGCCAATCTCTATCTCGTCCGAATTGCTTCAGCCTTCGATAGCTACCGACTTTGCTGCCTTGACGGGCGGTGTGTACAAGACCCGAGAACGTATTCACCGCGGCTTGCTGATCCGCGATTACTACCGATTCCGACTTCATGAGGGCGAGTTTCAGCCCTCAATCTGAACTGAGGCGAAATTTTAGGGATTAGCTTGCTGTTACCAGCTTGCAGCCCGTTGTTGTTCGCCATTGTAGTGTGTGTGTAGCCCAGGGCATAAGGGCCGTGCTGATTTGACGTCTTCCCCTCCTTCCTTCCCGATATAATCGGGACCGTTTCCAATGAATATTTAACATTGGATGGGGGTTGCGCTCGTTTCCCCACTTAAGGGAACACCTCACGGCACGAGCTGACGACAACCATGCAGCACCTGTGTAACAGCCTCGAAGGGGTCCGATTTTCGTCGGATTTCCAGTTACATGTCAAGCCCTGGTGAGGTTCTTCGTTTTGTCTCGAATTGAACCACACGCTCCACCGGTTGTGCGGGTCCCCGTCAATTCCTTTGAGTTTTAGTCTTGCGACCGTACTCCCCAGGCGGTCCGCTTAACGCGTTAGCTTACACCCCCTGCTCAACAAAAAGTAGAATTTTTTCTACTCTTTGCAGAACAGAGAGCTAGCGGACATCGTTTACGGCTAGGACTACACAGGTATCTAATCTGTTTCGCTACCCTAGCTTTCGTGCATCAGCGTCAGGAAAAGCCTAGAAGCCTGCCTTCGCCTTTGGTGTTCCAGTTAATATCAACGCATTTCACTGCTACACTAACTGTTCCAGCTTCCCTACCAATCCTCAACCCTCCCAGTATCGTATCCATTCCCAAGGTTAGGCCTTGGTCTTTAAGACACGACTTGAAAGGGCGCCTACGCACACTTTACGCCCAATGAATCCGGATAATGCTTGCCTCCTACGTATTACCGAGACTTCTGGCACGTAGTTAGTAGAGGCTTATTCGCCAAGCTGTGAACGGCTTGGCAAAAGAAGTTTACGACCCTAGGGCCTTCTTCCTTCACGCGGCGTCGCTGCGTCAGACTTTCGTCCATTGCGCAATATTCCCAGTTGCTGCCACCCGTAGGTGTACTGCCCGTATCTCAGTGCAGTTGTGGCTGATCGACCTCTCAGTCCAGCTACCCGTCATTGCCTTGGTGGGCATTTACCCCGCCAACAAGCTGATAGGACGCAGGCTCCTCTCTCGGTGCACCGTTAAGTGCTTTACTCTTACGAGACTATGGGGAATTACCCGACCTTTCGGCCGGCTATGCCCCGCCCAGAGGTAGATTCCTACGCGTTACTCACCCGTCTGCCACTGAAGCATTGCTGCTTCCGTTCGACTTGCATGCTTAAGGCACGCCGCCAGCATTCATCCTGAGCCAGGATCAAACTCTCAAAAAAAGACAGAGACAATCTTTGTCTTACGACATCGACTTGTTTCTGTTTACCATTCTCGCTAGAGAATGGATTTCCTACCACTTCTCGATTTAGAAGTGATTTTCTGACTCTAGATGTTGTTAAAGAGCAAAAGATGGCCTTAAGGCATTAAAAAACCCGCCAAAGGCGGGATGTTTCCCAAAGCTTCTCTGGCCTTCTTTACATACTGTAAGTATTATAGCTTAATTCGACCTAATGTCAATCTGTATTATTTTCATTCGTCAAATTCATTCAAAAAAGAAATTATAAAGCTAGTTTTTCTGAAAAAACTACTACCCAAGGAAAAGGAGTTTTAAGGCTAAGGATTTTAAGGTTTGAATTTCTACTGACAAATTTCCTAAAGCCTCCTCTGGTCCACTTGTTAATGTGACCTATGTCTTTTCCCCATTGGGTATAGTTTGAAAGGTAAAACCACGGCTCATTGGGAACAGATAAAACAATGTATTTTTTTGAGACTCTTACTAATTCCTTTAAAGCTTTTTGAGGATCTTCTAAATGTTCCAGGACTTCACTGCAAATTACTAAATCAAAAGAATTAGATTTGTATTTTAAATCGTAGATGTTTCCTTGTGAAATATGCAAATCCGGATAGACTTTCTTTCCAAGAGATATTGCCTCTTTTGAGTAATCAATCCCCTCATGTGTTTTACCGATCCTACTTTCTCTTAATTTATTCAAAGTAAATCCTTCCCCACACCCCGCATCTAAAACTGATTCAATTTTTAAATTTTTAACTTGAGACAAAAGAACATGGAAGAAATTGAAAATGAATAATTTCTTCAATGGGTTATTGCTTGTATGTTTAGAATAATTATCTGTCTTCATTTTGATTTTCCTAGTGTTTTATTTTATCAAATATTTTTAAACTTGTTTAAATATTTGCAATCTTATTTAAATCTTCTACAAAAATTTCTCGGTACTTTTTAAACCTAACTACTGCTGCGGGATGAATTGTGATTAAATATTTTTTACCATTTTTCTCAATTATTTCTCCATGTCTTTTTAATACAGGAGCATCTTCTCCTAAGACTGCATATATTGCCACTTTTCCCAGAAGAACAATTATGCTTGGATTTATCAAATCTATTTGCTTGTCAAAATGAATTTTCCCATGTTCAATTTGATCTTTCGATGGAGTTCCCCGTTTAGGTAAATATTTAACAGGGCTTGTAATATATACATCCTTTTCACTTATTCCTGCTTCTTTTAAAGTTGACCGAAGAAATTTTCCTGATCTTCCAACAAAAGGTCTCCCTGTTTGGGATTCAAGTTTTCCGGGAGCTTCTCCTACGAAAACTATTTTGGCATTTGGATTCCCCTCCCCGGGAACTCCTTTTCCAATACTATCCTTTTGACAGATTTTACAACCATCTATTTCTTTGGCAATTTTATCAAGCGCCTTTTGTTTATCTACTTTAGTTGGCATTTTTGGAGTGTCTTCTGTAAGTTTTTAACATTCTGACAGGATACTGAACGAAGAATGAATGTGGTCTTTTCTTAATCCTTCTGGCAGAAGTTGCCATAACCATTTTTTTATCAAAACCTATTTCTCCGACTTTTCCAACTAGTATTGTTATGTCGACATCTTCGTGAACATGATGATCTTTTATGGCAGCCTTATCCTTTATCTGATCCCAAACAATTTTTTTAAGCGCCATATTTGAACCCATTAAAACATTATTTTTATAAATCTTTTTAGCAGCATAGCTATATGCATTTGAAAAAACGGTTGATTTTATTACGGGAAGATCAAAAAACTTCACTGGTCCACCCAAAGCAACAATATCCTTATCTGTAAAATTTTCCTTTATTATTTTTATCCAATTCTTTGGAACGACTGTATCCGCATCGCACCTGGCAATAATATCTCCTACTGCTGCGTTAAACCCTTTGTTACGGGCAGGAACTATGCCTTTTTCTTCTTCGTCAATAATTTTTACCGGAAATTGCTTGCATATATCTATTGTTCTATCGGTGCAATTATTGTTTACGACAATTATTTCATCTGCTTTTTCTTCTTGATCCATCAAGCTTTCCAGACAATTGCCTATATATTTTTCTTCGTTATATACCGGGATAATTACAGATATTTTCATTAAACTAAAGATCTTCTACTACTTTGTATAAAACTATTCCCAAGCTAACCATAACATTAAGAGACGTATTTATTCCAAACATAGGTAGTTCAACGATTTGGTCAGAAATTTCCAAAACTTCTTTGCTCACTCCATGAGTCTCATGTCCAACAACAAGTGCAATTGGAAATGTATATTTTGCTTTTTGAAAAGGAATTGATCTTTTGTCTTGCTCAATTGCAACAACTTGTAGATTTTTAACTTCAGATTTTAAATTCTTAATAGCGTTGACGGTATTTTCCTCATAACTCCAAGATATCCACTCGGTTGTGTTAATAGATGCTTTTTTAATTCTTGTGTTGGGTGGGATCTCTGTTTGCCCACAAAGAATTACTCTCTCTGCAGCAACTGCATCTGCTAATCTAAAAATGGCCCCTGTATTATATGTATCCATTACGTTATCGAGAATAATATAGATTGGGTTTCTTTTTATTTTCTTAAGTATTTTTTTATCCGGAATTGTTGTTCGCAACTCGTCCGGTTTCAATCTTTGCATGTTCATAATTATAACGCCCACACTTAATTAAATCCACAAGTTTGATAAATTAAATTAAATTTAGTAGAATGCATTGTTTTATGAGTGAAGAAAAGGGAAGAAATCAACTCGGAGAATTTACGCCTGCAGAGATTGATAATCCGGCTGGAGAGATTAAAAAAATTTGGATTTCCGAATTTAATAACCTTAGTAAGACAGTGTTTGGCATTAATCAAATATGTGGAACGCTGCCACAGCTTGAAATGGCTAAAGAAGAAATTGTAGATGAATTCGGAGAAACAATAGCAAGAACAGGCATCACATTGGAAAACCATTATCTTCGAGATTTTGGATCTTTTGATTTGCAAATAAGAATTGTTGAGCCCGAAAAAACTGTTGAATTCTTAAGAACCATTGATGATGCTTCTGACAAAGATACAAAAAAGAGCATGATTTTTTTGATGCAATCTATATTTGAACAAATTGATTATGAATATGGAAAAAAGAATGGCCCGAACGATGAAACAATAGGCTTAACCTTGGGTCTTGATTCCTTTATTCAAGAGTTTACTCGCCTATCTATTCCAACCGAAGGAATGGAGGATTATCTTCGTCATGCCAAATCTCAGACTTTAAAAGAGTACGTTTTAGTAATTAAAAGCGGTATCTTAATTGAACCTGAAGGCAAAGGAAACACTCCCAGTGATTGGCATCTTTCTTTCAACCCTGATGTGCTCGCTAAAACCTGGGCCCATGCTTTTGATGTCCTTGATAAAATTAAAGAAAATGATCTAGCAGGAGAGCTTTTCGACGATGTGCTAATATGTCTTGAGCTTTCAATAGAAAGCGCTTTAAGAGATACAAGACAGCATGAGGGAGAAAAAGAAACACTTGACGTGCTGTTAATAGTAAAAGACGTTTTAAGTCATTACAGGGATGATGAAGAAGCTAAGACGGATTAATTTTGAATGTTACTTCTCTGAATCCTGAGATTTTAATTCTTCAAACTTTCTTGCAGTAGCTTGAGCTTTTTCAACAATCGTTTTTGCATCTTCCAAAGCACTTTCTTGAAGCTTTATTTTACTCTCTGTATCTTTCCTTTCCACTTCAAGTTTAATTTCTTCAGCTTTTTTGAGCTGCGCATTTTTATTCTTAATTGCTTCTTTAAGCGCTTCTTCTCTGTTTTTCAATGACTGTTTTGCTGACAGACTTGCTTCTTGCTGAAGATCTTCAAGATCCTCCTTTAAATCACCTGCTGATTCTGAAGCATCTTGAATATTAAGCTCTGCTTGTCTTAATAAATCGCTTTTAATTTCATTTTGCAAATCTGCCTCATTTAAAGACTCCTCTACTTTTGCCTTTGCAAAAGATAATCCTGTTGCTGTTGCCTCAACAATGTCTGAGATTTCTCCCTGAGACTCTGCATGAAGCTCGTCCAAAACCGCTTGCTTAGCTTTAATATTGTCATTAATCTCTTTTGCAAGATGAGAAGTATCCCTGCCTGACATCTTGGCAAGCTCTATTTGATCTGCTGCATTTTTAAAATTATCCGATATCCCTTGAAGATTTGATTGCGCAGCCGATTGATTCTTTTTGACTAACATAAATCTAAGTTCAGCCATTCTTTCTCCTGCGATGGAAGAGTAAACCTTTGCTTTATCTTCAGGCGTAAAAGAAAAAGCCAATCTAACACTCTGCTTAACGTGATCCAGAAAGTAAAAAGGGCTATCAGGCAAAACCATCCCTGGTCCTTCAATAGTTGGCGCTATACCAATGTTTTGATCCTGAATTCCTAAAACTCCTCTCTTGTGGGCAAAAGAAGATGTTACAGAACCAAGAAAGATCAAGAGAAGCAAAAAATATATACAAAATTTCTTCATTCTTAAAGTATTATTGCTTTTAGAATAAATGTCAAGCTAATATTGACAATCATTGCAAACGACGTTCATAATAATGAGATCCTATAAACTATGACAGCAACCGGACACGCAGTTATTGGAACCGTAATCGCAGCTAAAATTGGCAATCCAGCAGTCGCAGTCCCGATCGCAATCGCTTCTCATGTTATCGCAGACATAATTCCCCATTGGGACCCCGGAACCAACCGCAGGAAAAAAAACAAGGCTAAGCTTTTTATAGACAGCATGATTGACGTAATTCTCGGACTTATAGCTGCATATTTCTTAACTTACATCTTTTTTCCATCTACAAATCTTTCTTATGTATTTTTAATCATTATTTCTTCTCAACTGCTAGATTGGCTGATGGCTCCCTATTATTTCTTCGGTGTAAATTTCCCTTTTATATATGTATATAAGTTTCAAAAACTCTTTGATAATAAGCTTGACAAGCCCTGGGGTATTATCACTCAAGCAGTTTTCTTAGTCTTAGTAGTTCTACTTGGACTATTGGTATAATTGACAACTTATTTCACATTTGAAATACTAATTATATGGACAAGACTCTGCCCGATTCCGAAGAACCGTCCGTGATATCAAAATCCACGTTCACCTTACCTCCTCAAGAGCCAGCACAATCAACCACTTCTCCTGCTGCTAATGTTCCAAGTTCCACACCTTTTGCTCAAATTCCTTTACCACCGGATCCTTTTGACAATGTTCCTCCGGTTAACTCTGCTGCTCAGTCTCCAACACCAGCCTTTTCAAGTTCTCAGATTCCAGAACCAACTCCTCCTCAGAATATGGCTGTTGAACCCCCTCCACCAGTGCCCCCAGTTCCAGTTTCTGTACCCCCTCCTTCAAAAAAAGGTCTTCCGAAAATATTTTTGTTTGCGATAATCATTGCCGTAATAATTGGCATTGCTGCAGCTTATTATGTCTCTACAATGAAAAAAACTGACAGCTCAAGTTTCACGCAAAAATCATCAATTACTCCAACTGAGATACCTCTGCCAACAATCTCACCGACTGAAACAGCAACACCTTCTCCAACAATAAGCCAGGATTTAAAAACATACACAAGCTCAAGGTATAGTTTTGAACTCTCATATCCCTCAACCTGGGTATATACCGAAAGTACCAATGAATACGGATCAATAAAATTCTCTGATCCTAATAAATCTATTCCTAACAGCACTCTCGGAGACATCTCTATTACCCCATATAAAACTACGCTTAGTTTAAGCGCATGGATAGATTCGGGTCATCCTTTTTTCGGAAAAGATTTAAAAAAATACTATACAGTTAAACAAACAACCACGATAAATGAAAATTCCGTAACCGTAATGACTGGTGGTAATGATTCCATATACGGCAAAGCTGCATATGTTAAGTCCGGCGACTATGTCTATGAAGTATTTTTGCAAGGAACAGCTAATTCTATTAACCAGCAAGACATGCTGAATGATGACGTATTTAATAAGGTTTTATTGAGCCTTAAGTTTGGACTCTAAGTGTATGAATCCGCAAAACAAGATCTCCCCCGACGATTTAGATAAGTTGTTACCGATTGCTCATGTTGAACACAAAGAAGTATTTAAGGCGGGAAACATAACAAAGCTCATTGCAGCAGTAATTGCAACTCTTATTATCATCACTTCTCTAATAACTGTCTTTCTTGTATCCAGCTTAAAAACTAAAATTGATCAAAGAAATCAAAACAAAATCACTAAAAACACTAAAGTTGTGACTCCATCACAGAAAAGTCAAAATTCCTCTGCTGAAGTAACATTTAAAAGTTTTACTAATAATACTTACAACTATTCAATTGAATATCCTCAAAGTTGGGCCATCGCCCAAACACTTAACCAACAGTCTCCGGAAAAGCAAGATATGAGCATAAGCTTTTTAAATGAAAATAAGAAAAATCTGATTATCAATGCTTATTCAATAGGAAAATTTAACAATGTTCCTCTCTTGGAATTTATAGATATAATTACATCTCCCATAAACTCCAGAACAGTTTCAAATCAGGAAGATTTTGAAATTGGAGAACTCAGCGGACTTAAGCAAAACATTGATTTTCAAGAAGCTACTTTAACAAGTGGCACTTGGTATGCTGCGAAAAATTGTGACTACTACTTTACTTTTATAGTTCCCAAAGATTCATCCACGGAGAACGTAGAATCAGCACTTTCAACTTTTGAAGCTACTTGTAATACCAATTCGTCCGCTAATGGTTTTTAGAGGCCTACTACTTTACTTGCTTTTTTAAATCTTCTAGCTTCCATACCGCGAATGTGCAGGCTGGATAATTGCTGCATCCATAGAATTTACGGCCTTTTCTGGTTCTTTTTACAACAACTTTTCCGCCATCTTTCGGGCACAAAAATCCAGTTTCCTCAACAAATGGCTTGGAAAAATCACAGGTTGGAAAAGTGCTACAGGAAAAAAACTTTCCAAATTTTCCCATTCTTATAACCAGCTTATTTCCGCATTTTGGACAAATTTCATCTGTTTCTTCTGTTTCTATTTTTACTCGCTTAGCATCTTTTACATTGACCAAAGTTTTTTCAAATGGTTCCCAAAAAGCTTGCATAACAGGAACCCATTTTTTTTCGCCGTTTGCTATTGCGTCAAGCTGATCTTCCATATCGGCAGTAAACGGAATATCATCAACAGTAGAAAAATTTTCAACTAAAAAATCGTTTACCGCAACTCCAATTGAGGTTGGAATAAACTTTCCTTCTTCTCTTTCTATGTATTTTCGTGCTTCAATTGTCGAAATAATTGTGGCATATGTAGATGGCCTGCCAATTCCTTTTTCTTCTAAAGCGGAAATTATAGAAGCGTCGTTATATCTTGGCGGAGGATTTGTGTCATGCTCCGCATCTACTGCCTTTTGCGGACCCAATTCTTCTCCTACAGTAAACTCAGGAAGAATGGTGTCATTTAAAGCCTGGGAATTAACTTTTAAAAATCCATCAAAAACCAAGATTGAACCATTTGCTTTCAGTTTGTAAACGTCATCTTTAGCTTCTTTAAGAGGCATTGAATCCAAAAATACTGTCGTAGATTCTGTAATTGCATCGCTCATCTGCGAAGCAACAGCTCTTTTCCAGATTAGATCGTAAAGCTTTGAATATTCTTTTCCGAGTTGTTCACTAATCGCTGCTGCCTGAAGACTAACCTTGGTTGGTCTTATTGCTTCATGTGCCTCTTGAGCAAGCTTCTGCTTGTTTTTGAAAAATCTTGGAGATTTAGGAATATATTTTTCTCCAAATTCTTGCTGAACAAAATTTCTAATTGATCCTATTGCCGCCTGAGCCATAGCCACGGAATCGGTTCTGTGGTAAGTAATAAAACCTTCCTCATAAAGTTTTTGCGCAAGACTCATTGTGCGCTTACCTGAATATCCAAACCTTCTTGATGCTTCCTGCTGCAAAGATGAAGTTGTAAATGCAGGAGCAGGAGATCTCTTGTTTTCTTTCTTGGTGACATCAGCTACTTTATATTTTCTTACTCCTAAATCTTTAGCAATTTCTCCGGCTTTTGCAGCATCACTTATTAAAGTCTTAGTAATCGTGTAATCACCATCATATAAATTAAAGGTCTTTTGAACCTCCAATTTTTGCGCATTCATCTCCCATAACTCAAACACAACTTCTTTTGAAGCCTTTGTAAAATAAATATCAAAAGTAAAGTATTTTTCTTTTTCAAATTTTTCTATCTCTCTTTCTCTCTCAACAATAAGTCTAAGGGCAACCGATTGAACTCTACCTGCTGAAAGACCCCTTCTTACTTTTTGCCATAAAATCGGAGATAACTTATATCCAACAAGACGATCCAGAACTCTTCTGGCCGTTTGTGCATCCACTAAATTATCATCAACTTCTCTTGGATGTTTTAAGGCTTCGTTTATCGCTCCTTCTGTAATTTCATGAAAAACAATCCTTTTAAACTTTGAGCTAGAACCAAGCATATCTTTAATATGCGAAGCAATAGCTTCTCCTTCTCTGTCAGGATCTGTTGCTAATAAAATTTGCTCTACATTTTTTGCAGCTGATTTTAATTCTGCAATAATTTTCTTTTTATCCTTAATCACTTCCAATTCAGGCTTGAAATCATTTTTAACGTCAACACCTAGCGTGCTTTTTGGTAAATCAATAATATGTCCCATCGAAGCTTTGATCTCATAATCTTTACCTAAAAACTTTCCGATTGTTCTTGCTTTTGTTGGAGATTCAACGATAACTAAATTTTTCATAATATTCTATTCTAAGTTAGAGTATATCCTATGTGTCAAGAGGAAAACTGTTCATAGACAGCTAATTATTTCCTTGAGGAGAAATAACTATCCAGAATTTTCTTAGCAATTGGTGCTGCAACATTAGAGCCCTCTCCGCTTTCCTCCGCTAGTACTGTTACAACTATTTCCGGCTTATATGCGGGAGCAAACAAAGTTATCCAGGAATGAGGCATTGTTTGCTCTCCTCCGTGTTGAGCTGTTCCTGTTTTGCAAGCAATTGAAACTTTTCTATAGTCTTTAAAACCTGCTGATGTTGTTGCTTGTGGTGCTTCTAAAAAATTCCTTCCGTCTATGGGTAAATTTTTGTTTTTTACTTTATAGTCAAATAGTGGCCAGGCAACACCACCTATCTCACACGCCTCAATCATCCCTTGTCTTACTAGTTCAACTGTTTTCTGGCTTAAAAACTTTTTTTCCGCAACTCGGGGCTTTTGATCTAAAAGCAAATGAGGTTGATACAAAATTCCAACGTTCGCAATTGCCTGCGTCCATGCATTTACTTGAAGCGGGGTTGTAAGTAAGTATCCTTGTCCTATCCCGTAATGAAAATTATCGCCCAAATACCATGGTTCCCCGATATTCTCTTTTTTCCATTCAATAGTAGGTACAAGACCTGAGGATTCTTCTTCTAAGTCAATTCCCAAAGGCTTTCCAATTCCAAATTTCTTAGACCACTTTGCCATTTCATTAACACCCATTTTATCGCCAAGCTTATAGAAAAAGATGTCATTTGATCTTTTAATTCCTTTGACAACATTTACTGACCCATCAGTTTTTCCGTAACCTGTATAAAACCAGTTTGCAAAAGAAAACTCACCAATTTTAATAACTCCCGTATCTTCCACCTCCCAATTTTCATCTATGATTTTGTCTTCTAATCCTCCCGCAGCTACAATCAGCTTAAAGGTTGATCCGGGTGGATATTCACCTGAAATCGATCTATTTAATAAGGGCTGATAATTTGTATCCAATAGCACATCTTCTAAAGCCGGATATGCGCTGTCAGAAGCTGTGCGATAGGTTTTGCCAAGCGTAAAAAGATTTGGATCAAAAGAAGGGTTTGAATAAAGCGCTAAAATTTCTCCCTTTGGGGAAGAGACAATTACCGCTCCTTTTTTTATTTTCTTCATTGATTCATAAGCTGCACTCTGAACGTCAGCACTAATGGTAAGTCTTATATTCTCTCCCGGGATTGGATCTGTTTGACCTAATTTTCTGACGATTTTTCCAACGCTATTAACCTCCATTAATTGTTTCTCGTCCACTCCTTTGAGCCTATCTTCATATTGTCTTTCTATTCCTATCTTGCCAATAATATTTCCACCTCTGTTATCTGAAAATTTAGGATCCTCCAGTTCCTCTTTAGAAATCTGGCCAATATATCCAACAACATGAGCCATTGCCTCTTTAAAAGGATATTCTCTTAAGCTATCAACCTCTAAGTTCTGCTCCCCTTTTGCTATCAAGGATATTGCTTCATCCTTATTAATTAAAGTTGTTTTACCATCTACTATTTTTCTAAAACCGGGAACATTATAAACAAGTGGAACCCCTTCTCTATCAAAGATTATTCCTCTGGCAGCATGCACGACAACTGTTTTTGTTCTGTTATTATCAGCCAAATAACGATAATACGCACCTTCTATTACCTGGAGATAAAATAGTTTTATAAGGATCGCACCAACTGCCAAAACCAAACAAACAATTAAGAAAAAACCTCTAAAAGAATATATTTTGCCTTCAAAATTTCTGTTTCTTTTTCTGATTTTTTCTGTAGAAATGTAGTCCGGAAAAGCAACTCCTGTTTTAACCATTTGTTCTCCTCAAATGAAAAGCGATTTTGCTGTCTGTGAATTTTTCAAAGACGCTAAAAATAATAAATGAGATAAGCATGGCGGCTAATGACTCCAATATGGAAAAGCTGTAAAAAATCAAAAGATATAAAAAACTGGTAAAAAACGAAGCCATAAGAATAAAATATATGGACGTTGACTCAAATTTTCTTTCATAAAGTGTTACCAGATATAAAACGCTAATAAAAAAAAGAGCCGTTACCCCGAGCTGACGCATCTGAAAAAAATCTATCAGAATCCCTAAAAAAAATGCCAACAAAAAAACCCATTCTTTTCTAAAAAAAATTATTGAATTAATTAACAACATAAACATCAATGGAATAGTGGTAAATACTAATTCCAATAAAAAAAATAAAAAAAAGAATGTAATTAATAGATAATTTCTCATTTTATGAAAATAAAAACTCTTGTTAGCTTAGAAAAATTAACAAAACTTACTACGTCTGCTTTTTGAAACAAAGCACTTGGATTCTTATCAATTGAAACTATCTTTCCCACAATTAAATCAGGCGGAAATCCTTGACCATTAGGGTCAGCATCTCCTTTGGTTAAAACTAGATCATCTTTTTTCAAATTCTCCGACAACAAGACATTATCAAGAAGCATTTCTCCTGACCCCTGACCCTTAATAACTCCCTCCACTTTATTATCTTGTCCTGTCTTAGCGGTAAGAGAAATTGAACCGTTTGAAACAAGAGTAACGGTTGAAATTGAAGAAGAAATCTTTGTTATCTTACCAATTAAATTGTCTTTGTAAATTACAGCGTCTCCTAAATTCGCGCCATCATCTAATCCTTTGTTAAGAACTAAAAATTCAGGCAAAGACACTCCCGGAACAAAACTAGGAGCTCCAATAATATCTGCCTGAATCAAACTAGTCGATTTAATTTTGGTTGTTTGAAACTGATCTCTTAAGGCGTTGTTATCCTCCTGAAGCTTTTTCTGATCTAAAAGTTTTTTTCTTAGATCTTGGTTTTCTTCTTTCAATTTTTCTAAATCATTATTTCCGCCTAGTGTAACAATCTTAATATAATTTCCATACATCTCTTTTCTGATAGAAGCAAAAAGATCAGTTGGCACGATAGTGAAATTTCTGAAAAACTGCAACCTTGAAATTCCTAAAATTAAAGCTGAAGCAACAATAAGCACCAAAAAAATTGAGGTAAATCTTACCTTTTTTTGCATAGACCTATTGTAGGACTTTTCATCTCTCAGATCAACCGAACCAACAGAGGAATATTGTCTTTCTGACTGTTCTATCGCAAACCACCGATTACTTTTACTCTCTGTAATAGAGTATCGTCTTCAAGAACTTTTCCACATCCCCTGACAACTGTTGTTAAAGGATCATCAGACCTAATAACGGGGATGTGAGTTCTTTCAACGATCAAATGATCCAGTCCCGGAAGAAGAGATCCTCCTCCTGTCAGTAAGATTCCATGCTCAAGAATATCGCTGGTAAGCTCAGGCGGAGATTCTTCTAAAACATCTGCAATCCCATTTATGATTTCTGCAATAACTGGAGAGAGGGCTTCTCTGACCTCAACTTCTGTAATCCTTAAGCTCTTGGGAAGTCCTGTTTCGATATCTCGACCTCTAATGACTGCCATTTTCTCTCCTTTTTTCATTCCATCAGCTTGATCCTGACTCTGTCCTTCTTTTCCGTTCAGATCCTTATGGGAGAAATTTTTAACTCTTAATTTTGCCTGATAGGCACTGCCAATTTTTGTTTTCAGTTCTTCTGCAGTTTTATCTCCAATAATGAGTCCATGCCTTAATCTAATATAGTGAGAAATGGCGCTGTCCATATCGTCCCCTGCTACTTTTAAAGATTTTCCAACAACTATTCCGCCGAGTGAAATAATTGCAATTTCCGTAGTTCCACCACCGATATCAGCAACCATTGAGCCTGTTGATGTAAAAACAGAAACTCCTTCTCCGATTGCTGCTGCCATTGGTTCCTCAATCAAAAAAGCTTCCCGTGCCCCGGCAGCAAGCGCTGCTTCCCAGACAGCTCTTCTTTCCACCTCGGTTACAGATGATGGAATCCCAATTACGACCCTTGGTCTTGACCACGCAGTTGGCATGATGGTTCCATACTCATGAACCGCTTGGATATAATGAGATATCATAGCCGTTGTAGCATCAAAATCTGAAATCACTCCCCCTCTTAGCGGTTTTACAGTAATAATCGAGGCTGGAGTCTTGCCCACCATCTTCTTTGCCTCAGCTCCTATTGCAATTACTTTTTTAGTTTTTTTGTGAATTGCTACAACAGACGGCTCTCTGATTACAATACCTTTATCTCTAACCCAAACAAGAGTGTTAGCAGTACCCAAATCTATACCAATATCATGAGAAAATAACGAGAAGAATTTATTAAACATCCTAAATTAAAAATTTGAAATTACAACCATGATACCATCTGGAAACATTATTTGCCAACATAAATTTATAGATGAAAAACGTCTTGATCGGAAAAAAAGGATGTGTTAGGATTATTAGATACCTTTCTAGATGAAAATTGTTAACTACTGTAACAGAATAATTGAATATTCTTTTTATGCCCTGCTTTTTTTTGTTCCGCTCATTGTCATTAGTGACACTTCTGAGCTTTTTGAATTCAACAAACTCTGGCTAACTTTTGCAATTACCATTATTATTGGTGCTGCCTGGATCAGCAAAATGATCGCTAAGAAAGAGTTTCGAATTCAAAGAACTATTCTTGATATTCCAATTGGCCTTTTTTTTCTATCACAAGTAATTTCAACATTTTTGTCTCTTGATCCACATACCTCTATTTGGGGCTACTACACCAGATTTAACGGTGGCCTGCTCTCCATATTTACCTACATTTTATTGTATTACGCATTTATTTCTAATCTTGACTCCATTCATTATGTGAAAAGAGTTATCGGCGTAAGTCTTATTGCCGGAACAGTCGTTTCTCTATGGGGATTCCCGTCTCACTTCGGATACGATCCTACCTGTTTAATTTTTAGAGGGACCTTTGACGTTTCATGTTGGACATCTGATTTTCAGCCAAAGATTCGTATTTTCTCTACTCTCGGACAGCCAGATTGGCTCGCCGCTTATTTGTCAATTTTAATTCCAGTTTCTATTGCCTTTTTTATTAATAGTATTAAAAAAGGAGTTGTTACTCCTTTTTACAAAAAGTTTTCTTTAAGATCTCTTGGATTACTGCTAGTTTTTGTACTTTTCTATATCGATCTTTTGTATGCAAAATCAAGGTCGGCAACTGTTTCCTCTTGGATTTCTTTAATTGTATTTGCAGGATTATGTCTCTGGATAAAAAGAGATGAGTTAAAAAAGTTTGCTCTTAAAAATTTTGCAAAATCAAATATACATGTTTTGATTTTAGTATTGTCTTTACTCTTAGTTACATTTTTTACCTCAACGAGCATCTCTCAAGTTGATAGATTCGGCTACAGTAGTCTTAAGTCTTTCATATCAAAAACTACCGCCCCTAAAGTTAAAAAAGAAGCTCCTAAACCGGAAACTACTCAAACAACAGAAAAAACCCATGTTGGAGAACTGGGAGGAACTGATTCGTTTAAGATAAGGCTCATTGTCTGGGAGGGCGCAATTGATGCTTGGAAAAATAATCCTATTTTTGGTACAGGAGTGGAAACCTTTGCCTTTGCATACTATAAATATAGACCTGCAGCACATAATCTCACTTCGGAATGGAACTTTTTGTACAACAAAGCCCATAATGAATATCTAAATTATCTGGCAACAACCGGACTAGTCGGCCTTCTATCCTATCTTTCCATAATCTTTGTATTTTTGTGGATCTTTTTTAGCGACGCTCTAAAAAAACTTAAGATTAAAGAACTAAATTCTGATCTTTTAATAATAATTGCTTTTGCCTCAGGTTACCTATCCATTCTAATGTCTAATTTCTTTGGCTTTTCTGTCGTAATGGTAAATATCTATTTCTTTTTAATCCCCGCAATTACTTTAATTTTATTAGAAAAACTTGATAAAAATAGAGCTTTTGTATTTGCGTTAAAACCAAAAAAAGTAAATAGTGATGACAAAAAATCAGCAAAGGTTAAATTCTACAAAGATGAATACAAAAAGATTTCCGGAATACAAAAAACTGGAATTATTGTCGTCTCTGTTTTATCAGCATACTTAATTTATGGTCTTTATACTGCTTGGATCGCTGATAAAGCATATGCTTTAGGACAAAATCTTGATCGAGTCGGACAATATCAACAAGCATACCCAAGTCTTAAAAATGCAATTTCCCTCAGACCATCAGAGCCAATGTTTCAGGATGAATTTTCAATCAACAATGCTGTGTTGTCCATTACTGTTCTTCAGCAGCAAAAAGATTCTACAGGATCTGCAGAGCTCGCAAACAAACTGGCCGAAGATGCCGTTGCTTTAACAAATAAAATTACTCTAGAACATCCCAATAATGTTGTTTTTGCAAAAACCAAAGTCAGGGTTCTTTATACCCTTGGACAAGCTAATCCGCAATATTACGTTTTGGCTTTACAGGCAATAGAAAAAGCAGCAAAACTTGCCCCAACTGACGCAAATATTTCTTATAATCTAGGAGTTCTATATGGCCAAAACAATCAAACAGAGAATGCAATCAAAGCATTGCAAAACACAATTAAACTAAAACCTGATTATAGAGATGCATATTATGCCCTAGGAATTTTTTATCATCAGGGTTCTTTAGGAAAAGACGGAAGAGTTGTAAACAAAGAGCAAAATCAAAAAGCTATCGAACAAATGCAATATATTCTTAAAAATCTTGCTCCTGGAGACAAAGGTGCTGAACAAGCCATGAAAGCCTGGCAGGCTCAATAATTCCGAATCCACGTCAAAATTATGCTATAATCTCTCTTAATGTCAACGATTGTTAAAGCACCAAATCCGGTTCTTGCTCAAAAAGCCAAGAAAGTAGTTAAGATTGATTCCAATATCAAGAAATTTTTGGAAGAAATGAAAACTTCCCTACTAACAGCAGCTGATCCTATTGGAGTAGGACTTGCTGCTCCCCAGGTTGGTAAATCTTTGCAAATATTTATTACTAAACCAACACTGGAATCTCCTATAAGCGTCTTCATCAATCCCAAAATAACATTGACTGATGAGCAACCGGTTAAAAAAGCCAAAAAAACGAAATCGAAAAAGCTAGAAGGATGCCTATCTCTTCCGAATATTTGGGGAGAAGTTAAAAGAAATCCTTCTCTTCAGATTACTTTTTTGGATGAAAATGGAAAGAAACGTACCAAGAAATTTAAAGGATTCATGGCGACTATCATTCAACATGAAGTTGATCATTTAAACGGGGTACTCTTTCCAAAAAGAGTCCTAGAACAAAAAGGCGCCTTATATAAATCAGAAAAAAATGAAAAAGGCGAAGAGATTTTTGACGAAATAAAAATTTAATGAAGACAATCTTCCTTGGCGGATCAAAATATGTCATCCCGATTCTGAACGTTTTAAAAAATAACTTTGAATTGTCATTAGTTATTACCCCCAACGAAAATTCTAGCGATCCTGTTATTGATTTTTGTGCTGAGAATAAAATAGATTGGATTTCTTCTATAAAAATTGATGAGGAATTAATTGAAAAAACAAAAAGCTTGAATGCGAAATTTGCAGTTCTTGCTAATTTCGGACTAATTCTCCCTCAAGAGTTTTTAAATATTTTCCCTAAGGGAATTTTAAACATTCACCCATCTCTCTTGCCTCAATATCGTGGACCAACACCCGCACAAACATCAATTTTAAAAGGCGATAAAATAACTGGTGTTAGCTTAATTCTTCTAGACAATCAGGTTGATCATGGCCCAATTATTTCCCAAAAAGAAGAGAAAGTTGATGTAAGCGATACTTCCGAGAGTTTGTATTTAAAGCTTTTTAAATCTGGTGCTTACCTTTTGGAAAGAGATGCAAAAAAATATCTGGACAATGAGATAAAAACGACGTCACAGGATGATAATAGAGCAACTTTTTCTCAAATTCTGACTAAAGATAAGGGAGAAATTAAACTTGAACATCCCCCACGAGAAGAATTATTAAAAAGAATGATACGGGCACACTATCCATGGCCGGGAGTATTTACAAGAGCTAGACTTAATAACTCTGGATTTAAAATTATCAAACTCTTACCCGAAGAAAAAATCCAAGTAGAGGGGAAAAAACCAATGAGCTATAAAGATTTTATTAATGGTTATTCACAAGGAAAAGAAATCCTCAAAAAACTAAGCTTGATTTAAGATAAAAAAATGAAAATTAAATGGAATTTGGTTTGGTCTTTTTACTTAACAATAGTTATTCCAACTCTATATCTTCTAAATCTACTCATTCTTTTCACTTATCGAAATACGCTTAATCTACCTACAATAGTAATACTTGTTGGAATTATCCTCTCCTGTATTGGGATTACTCTTTGGATATTGAGCTATCTTCATCTTGGAGCCTCATTTGCTGTTCTACCAAAAAAAACCAAAAGAACTAAAAAAGGTTTATATAAATACCTTAAACATCCAATGTATTTAGGAATTTGGTTAACTTTTCTTGGGTTAACTTTTTCTTTTAGATCCTTACAAGGAGTTGTTTTTTTAAATTTCCTGCTTCTTCCTGTCTTAATGGTCAGAACAAAGATAGAGGAAAAATATTTGTACGATTAGGCTGTAATAACTGGAGCCTCTTGAGGTTTAACTTCTGTTTCTTGATTTTTCCTAGCTGGTTTAAGCATTCTTAGACATTTTGTGCAAAGTTTGTATCTCTTACTTGCTCCACCAACAAGAATTTTTGCATTATGAAGGTTAGGCTTAAAAACTTTTGCCGTTCTTCTCTTTGAGTGGGACACATTGTGTCCTGTCATTATTCCTTTTCCGCAATTATCGCAACGCATCGCCATAGACAAATTCCTTTCCAATGATTATACTTGAAACAATCCTAAAACTCAATTAGTAAATTAATAATCTATATGATAATTTCCGGAATAATAACAGTCATAATTTTGGTTTTTTCAGCAATTCTGCATGAAATTGCTCATGGATATGTTGCGGATCGTCTTGGTGACCCAACCGCCAGACTTCTGGGAAGACTTACTTTGAATCCAAAAAGTCACATCGATCCGGTAATGAGCATCGCTCTACCACTTATCTTAATTCTTTCAGGATCTCCCATTGTTTTCGGAGCAGCAAAACCAGTTCCTGTTGATCCGTTTAACTTGAAAGAAGGTAGAAAAGATTTAGCCATTGTTTCAATAGCTGGTCCTCTAACAAATATATTAATTGCAATCATTGCCAGTCTATTAATAAAGCTAATATCTATTTCTTCGGTTACATTTCTTGTTCTAACTTTACCAATACTGATGGTCATTGCTCAGATCAATTTACTACTGGCAATTTTTAATTTACTGCCAATTCCTCCTCTCGATGGCTCTAAAGTATTTTCTCTTCTTTTGCCGGAAAAAGAAGCCCGCGCCTATCTTTCCTTAGAATCAATTGGTTTTTTTATATTAATCTTATTACTAATGATTCCGATCGGAGGTTTTTCTTTGGGAGAGTTTATATTCAACCTACTTACTGTTTCGAAG
>JAMCTK010000008.1 GCA_023381035.1 Patescibacteria group bacterium | reverse complement strand
CACATAAGACAAAATTGCTACCTTGGGAAAGAAATTTGCAAGATATGGGCCTATGAATATGAGGGAAAAAATTAACGAAGCAAGTCCTGCTAACCAATAAATAAAAATTGGCCATGAAACATTAAAATTTATTTTAACTTTACCTAAAATAACTTTTATTAACCAGATTAGGAAAATGCCCAGAATGAAGAAATCTTCCAATCTTATATAAACCCATGTATGAGTTACGTTAATACTTGGAAGCTTGGGATACAATGCGATAAATGCAATTAAAAATCCTATTCCAATTTTTAAGATATTGTTATTTAAGTACTTCAAGAGCCTGATCATAAGTTTGCACGTAATAAGAATTTCCGGTAATTTTTCCAATACACTTTACCATTATAGCTTTAGTTTTCAATAAAAAAAGAGCTAAATTGTATTCCCAATTAGAAAAATGTTTTTTGTAAAAATACTTAACTCCTTTATATATATTTACAATTGCAAATGTTTTATTACTACTTCCTCTTTCTTTATGAAGAAGCGATAGGTCTGGATAAAAATAGGTTGAAAAGCCAAGCTTTTTTGCGCTATAGCATAAGTCAACGTCTTCCATATACATGAAAATATTTTTATCAAATCCTTTAATTTTTTCAAAGATTTCCTTTTTTACCATTAAACAAGCTCCGCTCACCCAGTCAACCTTAGTAATTTTACTTGGACTTTTTCTAAGGAAACCTGCTTTTTCTCCTCCAAAAAGCATTAAAAAAAGATTAAAAAGAGTATAAAATTTTCCAACTGAATCTTGAATTCTTCCATCTGGAAAAAATAATTTTCCGCCCAAAATTCCAGCGGTTTTATTTTTAGACAGGAAATTAACCATTTTTACAAAACCATCGTCTTTAACCTCCGTATCTGAATTTAGAAAAAGAAGATATTGTCCGCTTGCTTTTTCCGCACCTAAATTATTACCATTTCCAAATCCTAAGTTTTCCTTACCTTCGATAAGCTTGAAATAATTTGCATAGCCTGACTTCTTAAACGCTTTTATTGAATCATCACTTGAAGCATTATCAATCAGAATGATTTCAAATTCACCTTCATCCAGTTCTTTTTTATAATTTTTAACAATAGACTCTATGCAGGTTAATGTTAATTCCTTAGTTTTATAGTTTAGGATAATAATAGAAAGAAGCATGGGATTATTTTATTGATGATTATTAATTTGACTCATTGTTAGTTCAAATTTCAGCGGAATAGAGCTGCTCTACCCAGTTTATAATTGGGATCTTTTAGCTTTCTTTCTCTTAAAAGCTTAGCAGGCACTCCTCCAACCACGGTAAACTCATCTACATCTTTTGTGACGACAGCACCTGCTGCGATAATTGCTCCTTTTCCGACAGTAACTCCTGGTAGTATCGTTGCCCTTGGACCAACAAAAACATAATCATTAATCACAACAGGCTTTGTGATTGCTTTGAAATCAGGATGATCTATATCATGTTGGGCGTTGTAAACCATTACCCCTGTTGCAAAATCTACGTGGTCTCCGATTGTTAACTTGTCCCTACCATCCAGAATTACGTTCTCTCCGATCACTGAATCTTTCCCGATCTTAATGTTCGGAGGATAATAAAATCGTGCTCCCATATGAATGGCTGAACCTTTTCCTATCCTTATCCCACAAATCCTATAAAAAAACTTTCTAAGGATATGAGAAGGAATAAATCCAACTATTGTTAATTTAAAATTTAATATTTCCCAAAACACTGTTTTTATTCGTCTAGTAATTTTTCCTGTCATACTTCTTACTTTATTCTTTTACCGCAAGTTCTTCAAGTGCCTGCAATGTTTGCTTGGCTGTCTTTTCCCATGAGAACTTCTTAATTTGTTCGTATCCTTTTTTTACCATTTCTTCTCTAAGCTTTGGGTTTTGCGTGATTGATTCCAAATTTTTGGCAATATCTTGTGCGCTATTTGGATCAAAATATATAGCTGCGTCCCCTCCTGCCTCAGGCAAGCTTGATACATTGCTAGCAAGAACAGGGCAACCAAACTTCATTGCCTCTAATATCGGAAGTCCAAAACCTTCGTAAAGACTCGGGAGAACAAAACACTCTGCGTTTTTATACAAAGAAGGAAGATCGCTATCATCCACGTAATCCAGAAAAAGAACATTTTCTTTTACTCCAAATTTATCAGGCGCTGCTAGGATTTCTTCGTACATCCAACCCTTTTTCCCCACAACTACTAAACTTAGATCTTTTCTGTCTTTAATCATTGAAAAGGCTTCAATTAATTTTGAAATGTTTTTTCTAGGCTGCAATGTACCGACAAAGAGAATATATTTACCCTTAATACCGAACTTTTTATTTAAATCTTGCATATTTAAGCTCTTGGTTTTTGAATCTTGATTTTCCTTTATCCCTAAATGTGTAACAATAACTTTCTCGGGCTCGATTTTATACTCTTTAATTATATCATTCCTTGAAGAATTGCTAATGGTAAAGACTTTCGCAGATCTTCTTGCAGAATATCTAGTCCAGTTATTTAACTGATACAAATCGTCTTTGTTAAAAAGCTGCGGAAAATATACATAAGATAAATCCATTATCGAAATTGCGGTTGGTATTGGAGAAAATCTTGGACCGTAATGCGAGGGACTAAAAAATACATTCGGTCTGTTTTTTGATGAAAATAACTTTAAAGGTAAGGCAAATTGAGTCCACATTTTTTTAGGTCCGAAAATCTTATACCGCCATCCATCTCTTTCTTTAGGCATATGCCCCAGAGGTTTTGTCTTAAGATAAATCACAAACTTTAAATTTTGATCTCTGAATTTTTCAAACTTTTTCAGAAGTTCGAAGCTATATTCTCCAATTCCCACTCCTTTTTCGACATTTGCTTCATTACCGTCTATTCCAATAAGCATAATTACACCCCCGGATAAACCACTTTTATTTTCTCAAGCGGAATATTTAAGATTTCATGAATATCTTTCTTAGAAGACTCTGAAATAGTTAATATTAAATCAGACTCCTTCTTAACCCATTTAAGCTTTTTCTTCTGTGTTTTAACTATTGTAGAATCCGTTTCTTCAGGATGTTTGTAAATAATAAGGTCGTAAATAATTGTCGCTTTCTTGGCTTTTTTAGTAGGAGGCTCTGTCCAATCTGATGTGATAAAAACATCAATATCTCCTATGAACCACTCAATTGGTGCTATGTGCAACTTGTTCCAAAGCAAATCAAACATTAACGGAGGGAACTTAAAAGTTCTAATTTTAACTTTCGGATGCAAGCTGAACTTTGAATTCTTAACTCCTCTTCTTAACGAAGAAAAGAAAAGTATGTACTCATTCTCTTTGTCCTGATCTAAAAGATTCTGAACTAAGCTAGTTAAATAATTTCCTACTCCCGTATTTTCGTACAACGTTTGGGAGATATCGATTCCAATCTTCATAAGTTAATTATGGCCAATTATCAATTAACAATCAACAGTCAGCCACTGTTTAATTTCGTTATTTCGTTTCAAACTTAAGTAGTGGAGGATTATATGAGTCTTGCTTTGAAAAATGTAAAATCAAATCTGCCAAGAATCCTGTAAACAAAACTTGAAATCCGCTAATCACAAACAAAACTCCAAACACCAAAAGCGGCCTATCTCCAATTCTTTCTCCAAAAAAATGAATCACAGATAAATAAAGCAAGATTGCTGCTCCTATTAAAGAAAGAGTAATCCCTATTAACCCAAAAAAATGCATTGGTCTTGATTTGTATCTAGAGAGGAATAGCATGGTAAACATATCCGGAAACTCCTTGAAGCTTTTGGAAAATCCATATTTTGATTTTCCAAATTTTCTTTTTTCATGAATAACTGGAATTTCAGTAACCTTAAATCCGTTCTGATGAAGAAGAAGGGGAATAAATCTTTGCATGCCGCCATATAAATTTAAAGATTTTGCAGCTTGCGCTTTATATACTTTTAATCCGCAGTTATAATCATGCAGCTTAAGTCCCCAAAACAAACCGGACAAGTAGTTAAAAAGTTTTGATGGGAGATTTATGAAGAGTTTGGAATCTTTTCTTTTTTCCCTCCATCCCGAAACTAAATCATACCCTTCTTTTGCTTTATCTAAAAGCTTTCCTATCTCTTCCGGCCTGTCTTGCAAATCAGCATCCAGAGTGACTATATATTCTCCTTTTGCTTTCTGAAAACCCAGAGTTAAAGCCTCTGCTTTTCCCTGGTTTTTTTGAAAAGAATAAATTTTAACCCTTTTATCCTTTTTTTCTAATTCCCTTAAGATTTTTAAAGAATTGTCACTGGAACCATCATCAACAAAAATAACTTCAAAATCTGAAGTTAGTTTTAAAACAGATTTAACAAGCTCTTTGTAAAAAGCCTGCAAGCTCTCTTCTTCATTAAAAGCTGGAACAACGATACTTAACACGTACGTATTTTACCATTATTTTATATTTAATGAAAATATTAGGAAAATTATGAACTAGACAACATCAAGTTTCGGAAGTGGAAAAAATAAATGGCCTCCTCTTTTTAAATATTCTTTTTCTCTTTCGAGAAAATTCTTCTTAAAATGCCAAGGAAGAACCAAGAAATAATCAGGATTCATTGCTTTTGCGTCTTGCTCTGAAATTATCGGTATCTTAGTTCCAGGAGTAAATCTACCATGTTTGTATTCGTTAACATCAGCGATAAAAGGGATATCATCGCTAGTTATATTACAGTACTGCAAAATCACATTACCTTTTGTAGAAGCTCCGTATCCCAAAATCTTGAGATTCTTTTTCTTAATGTTAACTATAAATTTAGCTAAATCTTTTTTATGTTTCTTTACATTTTTTTCAAATAACTTATATGTTTTACCTTGATTGATCCCTGCCTTCTCTTCTTGCTGTAGAATTTTTTCGATTACTTCAGTTTTTGCCCTAAAAGAAGAGTTTTGCTTAGCAACTGTTACACAAAAACTCGCTCCGTTGCTATCATTTAACTCAACGTCAATTATTTTCAAACCTACCCTATCTGTCATCCATTTAATTTGTGAGAGTGCGTAGTACTCCAGATGTTCATGACAAATAGTATCGTAAGAAACGTTTTTAAGCATATCAGGCATATAGCTTTGTTCAAATACCCAAACGCCATCATCCGCAAGTATTTCTTTTATTTCTTCCATAAAGCTAATGGGATTTTCCAAGTCGTAAAACATTGCAATAGAAGTAACTACTTTTGCTTTTTTGGAAAGCTTTTTCTTATATGCTTTGGCAGAAAAAAAATCAGGAATAGTTTGAATATCAGGAGTGTAGAATGATTTAAATTTTTTAATCGTTGGATCTATTCCAACCAAAGTCACTCCCTTTAATTGGTAGCTTTGCAAGAGAGTTCCATCGTTGCTTGCAATATCAACAACAATATCCCCTTTTTTAATTTCTACCTTTTCCTTTATTTTCTCTGCCAACGATGCTAAATGTCTTACCATTGATTTATTTAGCCCTGATCTATAACCATAGTTGTCTCCATATAACACTGTGAGGTCGTAGTTATGGCCTAACTGAACCAAGCCACAACTGTTGTTAT
>JAMCTK010000007.1 GCA_023381035.1 Patescibacteria group bacterium | reverse complement strand
ATTAGGAAGGCTAAACGCTTCGCCTCGGCTAGTCGTAATTCGCCCCATCTCCATCTTGCGATGAATACCTTAAATCCGTTGAATTTGTGGAGGAAAATGCTCCAACTCCCTCTAATATCAAAGAACAATTAGAGTATATGTTTTGAAAAAAATCTTGTCAACTTGACAACCGGTTGTATAATGCAAAACTTAATAATTTGACTACTCTTGATTGATTATTAAGAAGTTAAACTTAATTGGAGATGACTGAGTATTTTTAACAGATATGGTAATAGCCCCATCCACTTGTTTTGATACAAAAAGTACCTCATTATTTGTATTGGAAAGTGGCGTGATATATATCAAAGAATCTATTTTAATTAGATCTGCTTTAATCAATCTATGAGTTTCCCCGGCAGCTATTGATGTTGTTCCGGCAGCTTTATTAGTGGATATTTCAGTAGAGGATATTTCATTTATAGTTGATTTTCCTAGTCTTAATTCATCTGATCTTACTGCTTTTGCTCCTAACACTCCTCTCACTTCCACATTTTTTTCAAAAGTTACGTTTTCGGCAAAAACAGAAGAACCATCCTTAGCGATTTTTATCTTGCCTGCAAGAATGTCAATACCTCCTGTTAAGTCAGATTGAAGTTTGAGATCTCCTCCTAAGTTGTTAATCTCTCCTGTTGTCTTTATGGTAACAGTGCCAATATTTAAGTTTCCGGTGATTCCCGTATCTCCCAGCACTGTTCGCCCGCCAACAGTTAGATTTCCAAAAAGAGTGGTATTCCCATCAATGGATAGTTTTGTAGTTGAGATTTCATCTAGGAATTGTGCAGAGAAGGAGCTAGCTACGGGAGCTTGAATATTTGCTCCTGAAATCAAAGCACTTAAGGAAGCAATTTGTTCTTGTTGCTCGTGAATAGCATTAACCAGGAAAGGAGTAAGTTTTGAATAGTCCATTGACTTAAATCCATTGCCGTCGGTACGAACAATTTCCGGTATTATCTTTTCTACATCCTGAGCAATGAATCCTACAGAGGGGATACCGCTTGAAATCCAATCAAAAGATACCCCGTTAAGTTTCATTACTTTGTCTAAGGAACTAAGCAGGGGATTAACATTAGTCTTGAATCTGCTATCTGAGAAGGCATTCCAAGAGTTAGCAACTGCGACAGTGCCATCTCCTTGGTTTCCGACTTGGAATTTTGCAGATGGAGTGGAGGTGCCTACTCCAACATTTCCGCCATTTTTAATTGTCATAACTGTTGATAGTCCTGTGTCTCCGCCAACAGACGATTTTATTGCTAAATCTTGTCCATTTAAAATATTGAGTGCCGCAGAAGCAGATGCACCGGTCAGAGTTAATTGGGCAGCAGAAGAGGCGGTTCCGCTTGAGGTTACGGCAAAAATTTGACCTGCAGCGCCATCGTAAACCTTTATTCCTCCTGTTCCTGCAGCGCCAGCACTGGAGTAATTAACAAGCACAGCTCCTGTTCCCTGGGCTTTTAGGGTAAGGTCTGCTGCTCCCAGCAGTCCTGATGCCGCAGTAACAGTGTTAGATTTAACTGTTGCACTGGCTTGAGCTTTAATATTGTCTATGTATACATTAAACGCTTGAGATTGCGAAGATGTAATAGAGTATCTAACCGAAGATATGGCATCCTTGTTAGCAGATGATACAGCCGATACATCACAAACTTTGGTGTAAAAAGTGTGTGCAGCAGCAAAAGTCAAAACTCCACTTGAAAAATCAGAACTGTCAATGCACGTCTGCCAGCCTCCTGTTGAGTCATAGAATTCAAACTTTGTATACGCTCCTGTTAAATCCGACCTCACATCCATAGTAATGTCGTTTTTGCTTGTCATGTTAACGGGAGATGCAAGGGTTTTTGTGGCAACATAGTTTGTCATGTCGTTAATAGTGGATTTATTTACTTCGGTCGTAACTGTTGTTCCAGCTGCATTTGTGGCTCCTCCATATACATAAAGATAATTTTTATTTGAAGCTCCTGTTGCGTGTACAATTCCATGACCATAAATTGCTGTATTAAGTTGAGATTGACCGGTAGTTGAAAAAACTCCGGGGTTTCCTGAACCATCAAGAAGAGCCCTATACACCGTTGTGGTTGGGTTTCCGTTCTCGTCCTTTCCTCCAACATAGAAGAGATAACTAGTTGTTCCAATCGTTGTAACAAAAGCAGATCCTTCTGATCTTGCCGAAGGAAGATCAATGTTTGTGTCTGCAATACTAGTTATTCCTCCTGATCCGTTTAGGGTAATCTTGTATACATTGGTTTGGGCAGTGTCTGAAGAGTTTAGGCCACCAAGAATATATATATAGTTTGTTCCTCCGATTGAAGCATTTGTTGCAGAATGATTGTATAGGGCAGAAGATAGGGAAGTCTGACTTTCCCATCCTGGGGAGGTAGCAATATTGTTTGAAGCATCAATAGTTCCTCTGTATACAGTTGAGACTCCAGCTGTTCCATTATGACCACCTACGACATAGATATAATTAGTGGATCCTTCAGTTACCAGAGTGGCAGAGTGTCCGTATCTTGCTTCTACTAGTTGAGCTTGAGATGTGGTAGCAAGAGTGCCTGGATCATTTGATCCGTCAAGAACCGACTTATATACAGTCAAAACCGGATTCCCTGATGTATTTTTTCCTCCTATTAAGTAGATTTGATTATCAGGGGCAAGAGACACAGATGGTCCCACTACTCCTGCTCCTCCATCGGCTCCATAAGGAGTTCCGCCGGTTCCTTGAGTAGCTGTGGTTGTTCCTTGTGTTATTGAGGAAATGTATCTTAAGAATATTCTTCCTCCGCCTCCTCCGCCCCCTCCATACCATTCATCATATCCGCTAAGACCGATCCCTGTTCCTCCACTTCCTCCGTTTACAGTTATGCTTCCGGTATTTGTAATCACATTGGCTTCAAGCCAAATTCCTCCTCCAGATCCTCCGCCTCCTCCTGTTCCCCAACCTGAACTTCCATTTGCCCCATTGGCAGTTATAGAGCCGGAGATATTGATTGTCCCACTGCTTATGATTTTAACTGCTCCTCCTCCGTTTCCCCCAGCGTCCGTGGCAGCTCCTGTTCCGCCAATGCTTCCAACTGCAAATCCAGAGTAACTGGATCCACCATTTGCTGCACATTCACTTCCAGTTTTGTTTCCGTTTCCACCGGCTCCTCCGTAACCTCCTCCTCCGCCTCCTCCAAAATCATAACCAGCATTGCAGCCTGCTTGCCCTGTTCCACCGTTTCCTGATCCTGATGTGCTTAGCCCATTTAAATTAATTGCTCCAGCGATTGTGACATTCCCGGTTGCTTTAATTGTGGGAGCATTATTTCCTGAATGGGTGAGAATTGTACCATTGGCAACATTAACGGTCGTGAAATTAAAAGTGGTCTTTCCTGGGTCAAAAATTGTAGAGATTTGACCCCCCCCTCCTAAGACAATTAATATTTTCCCAGCATTTGCACCAGAAGGAATAGTGAAAGAATTAGAGCCATCTCCAGCAGCGCCTCCTACTAGATTTGGTCCATCAGAGTAGGTATTAGTTGCAGGATCATAGATTTTTGTGTATATAGAAGAGTTTCCCATGACAGTCAATATCTTCCCTGAATAGTAGCCGGAAGAAATACTAAAAGAATTTGAGCCACCTCCTGCGCCTCTTCCTAAGAGAGGACCATCCGCAAAAGTATTAGTTGCAGGGTCGTAGATATTACTACTGGATATGGTTCCTCCTGCAATAGTTATTATCTTCCCGGCGTTTGCTCCTGAAGGGATGGTGAAGGAGTGAGATCCAAGATTTGTAGCTCTGAATACATTAGGTCCTGCCCCGTAAGTATTGGTTGCAGGATCATAGATTTTTGTAGTTACGCTACCATTTCCTAAAACAGTCAATATCTTCCCGGCGTTTGCTCCTGAAGGGATGGTGAAGGAGTGAGATCCATGATTTGCTGCTGTCCCTAAATCCGGTCCTGTGTCATATGTATTAGTTGCAGGATCGTAGATTCTGGTGACCGTGGTATTGCCTCCCGTGATAGTCAGTATCTTCCCGGCGTTTGCTCCTGAAGGGATGGTGAAGGAGTGCGCACCATCTTTTGCATTATAGCCTAAACTTGGTCCTGTTCCGAAAGTATTAGTTGCAGGATCGTAGATTTTTGTAGTTACGCCATTATTTCCTAAAACAGTCAATATCTTCCCGGCGTTTGCTCCTGAAGGGATGGTGAAGGAGTGCGCACCGCGGCCTGCACTTGCTCCAGTGTTAGGTCCTGCCCCGAAAGTATTAGTTGCAGGATCATAAATTCTAGTGGTTTGAATAGTGTTTCCCATGACAGTCAATATCTTCCCGGCGTTTGCCCCTGAAGGGATGGTGAAGGAATGACCTCCATATTGCGTGTTTGCTCCTACGCTCGGTCCGGCGCCATTAGATGATGCGGTTTGCAATGTGCAAGTTGACGCTCCTGCATTCCAGGACATTCCTAAGCCTGCGCAATCTGTTGCTCCATTAGTTAGATCCAGTGTTCCATCTGTCTCGTCTCCATCGTCAACTGCGACTGTTCCGGCATAGGCAATAGATACACCATCTGTTGCTCCTGATCCTGCAGGAAGAGTTGTAGACATTGTTGAAAGAGCTCCTGAGTTGTTTGAAGAGATGGTAGTTTTAAGAATTGCTGACTGAGCAGTTGTTCCATCGCTTCCCCCCAGCACATATATGTATCTAGTTCCTGAGATATCCAGGTTAGCAATTGCTGCGTTTCTTAAGCCAGTTGAGAATTGTCCCTGACTAGTTGTTGCAAAGGTGTTAACGCTTCCAACCCCTCCAGCTGCTTTTATTGAAGCAAGTCCTTGATTTGCAACAACTAGTTCTTGGGATAAGGCAAAATCAGAATGGGCTGATGACCATCCTGTTGTTGTTTCAGCCATGTCAATATCAACAGATGATTCATAGCTGGAGTACTGGGCTGGAATGGAGGATAAAGAAGTATTTCTGTAATAAATATAGTAGGTGTCTGAGTTTCCGGCAGTTATTGCGCTTTGAATCTGGAACTTAAATGTTACACCATCGCTTGCAAATGCAGTTACGTTTCTGGCAATTTCAGTTGATAATCCGTAGGAAAGCCTAAAATCATAATATGGAGCTGTTTGAGTGTTGGTTTGAGCATAAACTTGACTTGCGTCACTCCCGGTTAAGCTTGCAGTTATTTCATGGTTGACAGGAATTGTTGATCCTGATGTGTTCTGTACGGTAATTGCTCTTCGATATGTAAATCCATTTCCATTTAGAGTCCATCCGCCTTCTACAGCGGTTCCGACCACAGTACTTGATAAGCCTGTAAGGTTAATTGCGTCTCCTGCTTCAAGAATTCCGGTATTTGTCATTCTTGATCCTCCTACTGTTAGCACTCCATTCTTATCGATTGCCATAAAAGTGGAAGTTCCAGCATTATTAGTAACTTCAAAGATATTTGCGGTAGGAGAAGGGGCACCTCTTATCTGCAAAGAAGGGTCTTCGTCAGAAAGTGGAGCAATAACAAGTTTTGCTCCAATTGTTGCATAGTCATTTGTTCCCGAGAAATATATCTTGGCAGATGAGGTTGAAGCTCCACCGATCGCAAAATCATCGCTTATGTTAACAGGAGAGATTAATCCATCAACTCTTTGCCAATGACCTGAAATTGCCCCTGAGGTTATTAAATTTCCAGCCAGAGTAAGGTTTTTTCCGTAGATATTATTAAATTGATAGGATGAACTTCCTAGGTTATAGGTATCTGTAGCAGAAGGAAGCAGATTTGATGCAATATTTCCGGAAACGGTTAAGCTTTGGTTAGCTGGAATGGTTGCTCCTCCGTTTAAGGAAACTAAATCAGAAAAAGTTGGGTTATTTACAACATCTAAATTGGATCCATTCAGAGTAAGGTTGCCCCCGTAGTTAAGAGTTAGGCCGCCAGTAGAACTGTTGTAGACTAATGGACCTGTTGCAGAAAAAGCGCTTCTAGCTCTGGCATCTGTAAAATAGAGGTTTGTTCCTTCGGTTAGATCTGATGTAGTTGCGGCACCTGATACCAGCCCTGAAGATGCTTTGAGTATTCCACTTAAGTTTCCAATGGTTATCCCTCCGTTTAAAGTTAACAGATTAGATGTTGTTGCTCCTCTGTCGGTAACACTTTCTAAAGTAGAGCTGTTACTAATAGTTAACCCAGAGATGGAAATATCAGTTCCTCCTGTGTAAACAGTCGAAGCAGATGATATGGTAATCTCCTTGTCTGATACATTACTAGCTAGTGTGATACCACTACCTGCTATTAATTCCAACGTGTCTGTGTTGCTTCCTGCTGCTATTGAGTCGCTGCCTATTTTAATAGTTTTAAATATTTTTTGTGATGATCCGGTATCAGAATTAGTAATAGTTAGACCATCTATAGTAATACCTGTTCCGTTAGTCAGAGCAACTGCTCCTGTTTTGCCTCCCACAGATAGAACCCCGGTATTTGCTATGGTTGGATTTTGTCCAGTTTCAACACTTAATCCACTACCTGCTTTAATAGAGTAAAGCACATTTGAAGCTGTTATCTTACCAGTTCCTAAATTCAAATCTTTGTTTTCGGTAGTAATGGTGCCTCCAATAACTGTATCTCCAAGGACAGTTTTGCCATTAACTTTTAAACCTTTTTTAAAATTTGCATCTTCATTAAATTCAGATACTACATTAACGTTAAAAACATAAGCGGGGGAGCTTGTTGATTCTCCTAGAACTGCCTTGTTTTCATAGGTTAATCCTCTAACGGACGCCATTCTTGTTACTTCAGCATCTTTAAAAAGAGGCTTAATTACTCCGGTTTTGGTTAAGACCACTAGGGATGAAACCAAAAGCATCACAGCTAGGTTGCCTGCGATTACCGCTTTCTTGGTTTTATCAATTTTAAGAAGAGGAGAGGACAGGTCCGGAATCATGTCCGGGATAGGATTAGAAGAATTTTCAGGCTCAATTTTAGGTAAAATTCTTTTTCCCTTTCTGGAGAAATCTTCAAGTTGTTCAAGTTTGTATCTTCTGTGGTTGCCAAAAGTTCGTTGAGGAACCAGTCTGCCTGCCTTCTCCCATCTTCTCAGTGTTTTCGAAGCTATTCCCAGAAATTTAGCCGCTTCTCTGACTGTTAATAAATTCTTCATTAGGGCAGTGTAAAATTTGGACAAATTAGTTAAAATGTCCAAATTTTTGATTCACTTTTAATTACGACAGATTTTGATATGGTTGTCAAGAGGGAAGTGATAAGGTTTCGAAGCAAAATTTTTAAAATTAAGCTTTTTAAATTAAGAATCAACAGCTTTCCCTTTTTTTATCAAAAATGCTTTTCTTAGGCAATTCAGGCAATATCTTCTCTGATTTCCTTTTGTTCTTGAAGGCACAAGCTTACCGGCTTTGTCCCATCGCCTAAGGGTTAGAGGTGAAACATTTAGAGTCCTAGCTGCTTCTCCGATAGAAAGTCGCTTCATAGTTAAATGATATTTCTACTTATGGGTCTTGTCAAGAAGTTATATTTTGCAAATAATGTAAATAATTTTTGATTATTATAGGATTTATTTCATGTTTGATTATCATGTTTAACTTTAGCTTCATTTTTTTCTTGACATTGCTAAGGTATTTATAATACGCTGATAGATACTGTCTAATGAAAAAAGTTCTGCCCGTTTTCGCATTTTTAATTCTTTTTTCGGTCTTTTGTCAATTAAAGCCTGCGATTGCAAAAGACAGTTCATCCGGAATTGCCATTTCCATTCCAATTCAGGGTGAAAACATTCAGGATGGAGATATAATTTCCAGCAAGGACGGTAAGTATGTTTTAAGCAACGAGCCTTATGATAGTAACGTCTATGGGGTGGTTGCTCTTAATCCCGCTATTGCTTTTACACTTTCATCTGGATCCAAAACAAAGCCGGTAATAACAGCAGGAGATGTTTTTATACGGGTTTCTACAGCGAATGGGGGTATTAAGCAAGGAGATGGACTTACTACATCTACAATTCCGGGAGTTGCGCAAAAAGCAGATAAGACAGGGTTTATCATAGGAACAGCTCTTGATGACTATAGTGAAAAAGACACTAAAAAAATAGGTAGAATCCTGGTTTCGTTATCTCCAAGATACAATACCGATAATCTTGGAGGATCAGTAAAAACAAACTTAATAGATACTCTCAGAAATGCTCCTCAAGCAATGACACTTTCTCCGCTTGTTTCCTTGCGTTATGTTTTGGCAGCCATAATTGCTATTTTGTCTTTTGTTTTGGGATTTGTATATTTTGGTAAGGTAGCCATGAATGGGGTGGAAGCACTGGGAAGGAATCCTTTAGCTGGTAAGCTAATTCAATTTAGTGTTGTTTTGAATTTAATATTAACAATGGTCATTGTAGGGGTAGGTTTAATTATTGCATACTTAATCTTAATACTTTAAATATATGTATCTTGATCTTGCTTTTTATTATGGATTTGTAACAGTGATAGTTTTTCTAGCCTTAATTGTTGTCGTAATTGCCATTGCTCATGAAAGAACAGCTTGGAAAATCAAAAAACTTGAAAGGGAAAAAGAGCTGCTAAGTTCAAGATTGGAAAGAGAAGACTATGGAAAAGAACAAGAGTTGTTAAAAACCGAAATAGATACTGCTTCCAAAAAACAACTTGCAAAATTTGAATCACTATCAGAAAAAATAATTGAAAAATACAAAGAGGGATTGGAGGAGCTTAAAAACAGAAACCTCAACCTTTTACAACGCAAGTCAAAAGATATTGAAAAAGATACTCTTAAAGAGGTAGAAGGTTTTCATGAAACCATAAAAGAAGAAACATTTAATTCGCAAAAAAAGGTTCATGAAAGGATTACAGCTGATTATGAACAAGCAAGAAAAGAGATAGAGGAATACAAGAAGACTCAGCTGAAAAAAGTTGATGATTCAATTTATTCAGTGCTCGGTTATGTTGCAGAGTCTGTAATCGGACAGACAATTGAGCCTAAAAAGCACGAAGAGTTGGTTTTAGAAGCCTTAGATAAAGCAAAACAAGGTCTTTTAAAGGAAGTTTGATGCAAAGTTTCGTTTTTTTTTCTAATGTCAGAACAAAAGCAGATTTAAGCCTTGCAAAGGAAGAAATCGAGGTTATTAAACAGGAGATATACAAAAAAGATTGTAAGGAATCTTTAAAAAAACTAATTCGGGCATCGACTTATGCTCTTTTGGGAAAAGTAAAATTTGATAAGTCTAAGGTTAAGGCTATTGTTGAACAGTTTGAAAAAGAGATTTCAGATTTTAAAGTTTTAACCTTAACAATTGCTTTTGAGCCGACGGAAAGCTTAATTACGAAGGTAAACAGGTGGGTAAAAGAAAATCTAGGAGAAAAAATTGTGGTTGATTTTAAGAAGAATGCGGAAATTGTTGCTGGAGCCGAAGTTGTTTTCGGAGGAATTTACAAGGATTATGCACTTACACAAATCTTAAAAGACAAATTGGTTAGCGACAGGGAAGTGATTATGTCAAAGTTAGTGACCAATAATTAGATTCAATTTAAATGTTCACAAAAGCGGATTTTAAAAAAAATTTAGAAAAGACAGGAGAGATTGGCTTTGTTTCTGAGGTTGTTCATTCGATAGCTCACATAAACGGACTTCCTGGGGCAAAACCGCAAGAATTGATAATTTTTGAAGACGGTGGATTTGGCCAAATCTCAAATTTAGGAAGTGATGAAGTTGAGGCAACTATTTTTACTGAAAATGAACTTAATTCAGGAGTTAGGGCTACTCGTACAAACAAAACACTAGAGATATCTGTGGGTGAAGCGCTTTTAGGACATACTCTCTCTCCTCTTGGAATTCCGCTTGATGACTCTGATTTTAAGGGTAAAAAGTTGGAAAAGAGACCAATAGAGTTTGCTCCTTTAGATATTTCATCCCGACATAGAATCAGAGAGACTTTAAATACAGGAGTTGTCATAATCGACATGATGCTTCCTGTCGGAAAAGGACAAAGAGAATTGGTTATCGGAGACAGAAAAACCGGTAAAACAGACTTTTTGCTAAGAACAGTATTAACTCAGGCCAAAAGCGGAACAGTATGTGTTTACGCCGCTATAGGCAAGAAGAGACAAGATATCCGTAAGGTTGAGGAGTTTTTCCGTAAAAATAATGTTATGCAAAACGTTATAATTGTCGGATCAAGTCCGCAAGATCCAACTGGAGTGATTCATCTTACTCCTTATTCTGCCATGACGATTGCAGAATACTTTAGGGATAAAGGCAGAGACAGCCTTGTCATACTGGATGATCTCTCTACGCACGCTAAATTTTATCGGGAAATTGCCCTTTTAGGGAAAAGATTTCCGGGCAGAAACTCTTATCCGGGAGATATGTTTTTTACTCATGCAAGGCTTTTGGAAAGAGCTGGTTGTTTTGCTCTGCCTGATGGTAAGACAGCTACCATAACATGTCTTCCTGTTGTTGAAACAACTCAAGGTGATCTTTCCGGCTACATTCAAACTAACATTATGTCTATGACCGATGGTCATATATATTTTGACAGCGATTTATTTGCTAAAGGCAGAAGACCTGCAATTAATCCCTTTCTTTCAGTTACAAGGGTTGGTCATCAAACTCACTCATCCCTGGCAAGAGACATCAACAGAGAACTTACCAGTTTTTTGACCTTATATGAAAAGATGCAGACATTTATTCATTTTGGAGCAGAATTAAATGATAATATTAAAAAGATTCTTGCAACCGGGGATAAGGTTCTTTTCTTCTTTAATCAGGCAGCCAATGACATTATTCCACCCAGTATGCAATCTTACCTGTTTGGTCTTTTATGGTTGGGGAGTTGGGAAGATAAATCTTTAGAAGACGTTGAGAAAGAAATGAAAAAATTAATTGATCAATATGAAAAGAGCTCTGGTTTTAAACAAAAGATCGATGAGCTGGTTAGCAAACACAGTACTTTTAATGATTTCTTAAACAGTCTTAGAAAGGAAAAGCTGGGATGATAAGCAAACAAACAATTGTCAAAGATATCCAAAAGCTTGGAAGTATTAAAGAGCTAGTTGAGGTTTATGAAGAAATCGCAGCAACCAGAATGAGAAAAATCAGGGATTCCGTACTTCATTCACGTGATTTCTTAACGGGAATTACACAGGTTTATAAAGAGGTTCAATCTTCCTATGAAGACCAACTTGTTAGAATTATGAAGAAGAAAAGAATTCAGGATAGATCAAAACTTTCAGTCATTAAGAAAAATGGTAAAAGCATCTCAGTCTTTGTTGGCGCAAATACTGGACTTTATGGAGACATTATAAAAAGAACTCTCAATTTATTTTTGGAAGGAATTAAAAATGAAAGAGGAGATGTTGCTGTAATCGGAAGATTAGCAAAAACATTAATGGAAGAGTCAAGTCCGAGCACAAAATTTACTTATTATGAATTTCCGGATAGTCATGTTGACGAGGAGCTATTAAAGCGAATTTCAAGTCTTTTGGTTCAATATGAAAAGGTTACTGTTTATTTTGGGCAATTCCAAAACGTTGTAAACCAAATTCCTTCTGCATCGGTAATCTCTGATGCTGATGTGTCGGCTCAAGAACAAGAAATAAAGTTTAAATCATTTTTTGAACCTTCACTTGAAGATATTATGACTTTTTTTGAAACAGAAATATTTACCTCAATTTTTGAACAGACCATGCATGAATCCCAACTTGCTAAATTTGCTTCCCGAATGATTACTTTGGATAAATCTATTGAAAACATTAAGGAAGAGTTGCGAAAGGTTGAATTCGAAAGAAGAATTATCAATCATAGAAGCATGAATCAAAAGCAATTAGAACAGCTTTCCGGTTTGACTTTATGGAATAGTTAATTTTTTATATGAATGAAGATGTCGGTAAGGTTATAGGAGTACAGGGGCAAGTAGCCGAGGTAGAATTTAATAATTCAAATCCTTCTGTTAGGGACATTGTTTTATTGAGCTCAGACGAAAGCGTTAAAATGGAGGTTTATGCCTCTTCCGGTGTTAATAGATACTTCTGCCTCGTTCTTACAGGACTTGAGAAAATTTCACGAGGTGCAAAAGTTGTCAATACTAAAAAATCAATCACAATTCCTGTTGGGAAGTCTGTATTAGGAAGAGTTTTGAATATTTTTGGAGAACCAAAAGATGGAGGTGGGCATGTTGATAAGAAGCAATTGAGGTCTATTTACAAAAAAAGCATGCCTTACCATAAGATTTCTGCTCATCAGGAGGTTTTGGAAACCGGTATAAAAGTCATTGATTTATTCTCTCCAATCATTAAAGGAGGAAAGATTGGGCTTTTCGGAGGAGCTGGAGTTGGAAAAACATTATTGTTGACAGAAATCATCCACAATGTCGTTGCTCTTCATAAGAACAAGAGTCTTTCTGTCTTTGCAGGGGTTGGAGAGAGGATCAGAGAAGGACACGAACTGCATGTTGCTTTAAAGGAAAGCGGAGTATTGCCCTCTGTTTCCTTGGTGTTTGGAACAATGAGCGATAATCCTGCCATAAGATTTATTACCGCTTTTTCGGCAGTTACAATTGCAGAGCACTTTAGAGATGAAGAAAAAAAAGATGTTCTGTTTTTCATGGATAATGTATTTCGCTATGCCCAAGCAGGAAATGAACTGTCAATGCTTATGAATTCGATTCCATCTGAAGACGGATACCAGTCAACCTTAAATTCGGAAATGGCAGAAATTCACGAAAGACTTGTTTCTACCAAAGATAACGCGATAAGCACTGTTGAAGCAATTTATATTCCAAATGATGACATCTTAGATCAAGGAGTTCAGGCAATCTTTCCATATCTTGACTCCACAGTTATTTTGTCCAGAAGCGTTTATCAGGAAGGCAGACTTCCTGCAGTTGATATTCCTGCTTCAACTTCGTCTGCTCTTAATGAGGCAACTGTAGGAGAAGATCATTACACAACCGCATTAGCAGCTCAAGGTTTACTTAAAAGAGCAGCTGCTCTTGATAGAATTGCTTCATTAGTTGGAGAGTCAGAGCTTTCTGCCGGAGATCAACAAGTTTACAGAAGGGCTAAGATACTTAAAAATTTTATGACACAAAGTTTTTTTGTTGCTGAAAATCAAACAGGTCGAAAAGGAACGTATGTTGCAGTTAAAGACACGGTTAAAGATGTGAAGGATTTGATTGACGGGAAATTTGACGGAGTCCCAGAAGAAAAATTTATGTTTATCGGTACTGCTAAAAACATTAAGAATGGCTAATCAAACAATTAGGTTGAAAATTCTAAACAGAGAAAAAGTTATTTTAGAAGAAGATGTTAGAGCTATAACTTCTTTAAACTCTAGCGGAACATTTGATGTTCTCGCCGAGCACGCTAATTTTATATCTTTAATTAAGGATTATCTAATTATTCATAAAACAAATGGTAGTAAGGAAGAGATGAAGCTTGAAGGAGCAGTTTTAAGAGTGTCTAATAATCAGGCTCAGGTTTTTATTGGTTTATCAGCTTCTATTGAAGGAAAGCCTAAAGTCCAAGGAGCCTCATCGAAACAGTAAGTAGGTTGAATATAAACTCTCCCAAAGAAAAACCTCCGATCGGAATCATTAGTAATAAGATTAATATAAAAAAACCAATTGATTCTAAGGAAAGATAGGCGCGGGCTTCTTTTTAA
>JAMCTK010000006.1 GCA_023381035.1 Patescibacteria group bacterium | reverse complement strand
ACATTAATTCCGAGTCATTGTGGCCATTAGTGTAGATGCCTAATGCAGAAAGAAATTTTCTTAACGAGGTAGTATTTGGCAAATTTCCATTATGAGAAAGTGCAATTATGTCATTTTTAAAGGAAACAGGTTGACTGTGTTCGGAAGATGTTCCTCCTGATGTGGAATAACGATTATGACCAATCGCAATAAAGCCTTTTAATTGTTGAAGATTTTCTTCTGTGTAAACCTGGGGAACCAGACCGTTTCCTTTATGAGATCTGATAAATTTTCCATTAGAAGATGCAATACCTGAGCTTTCTTGTCCGCGGTGTTGAAGAGCAAATAGTCCGAAATACGTTAATCTTGCAGCTTCCAGTCCTTTGCCGTATATTCCAAAAACTCCGCATTTTTCCTTGAGTGTATCCATCAGCTATCCTTTACCTGCTTAAGGATTAGAATAAAAATCCAAGACACTATGTGTAGTGGAGATAAGCCATTTTAAATCTAAAGGCATCAAGCGGTCAATAGATCAAAGTAGGTCAATTGAAGTTAAAATAATTCTTTAAGTTTTTAACAATTCTTTTACTAACATCCCCGGAAACATCACCCTTAAATTTTTTACCGGTAATCATTTCATAAATCTTTTGATATCTCTCACTCACTTTGACTACAAAATCATCAGGCATTTTTGGAGCTTTTCCGTCTCCTGTATATCCTCTTTCCTTAAACCAGAGTCTGATAAATTCTTTATCAAAGTTTTCCGGTTCCTGGCCTTTTTTAAGTCTCTCTTTATATGTTTTTTTGACCCAGAATCTTGAAGAATCAGGGGTATGAATTTCATCAATCAAAACCAATTTATTTTTATAAAGACCGAATTCATATTTTGTATCGACCAAAATAATTCCTGCTCTGGCACAAATTTTTGTACCCTTGTCAAAAAGTGAGAGTGCCGCTTTTTCCATTTGTTTGTAAAGTTTTTCCGGAACAATTTTGCTATTAATAATATCTTTTCTAGTTAGTTTTTCATCATGTTTACCAAGATCTGCTTTGGTGGTTGGAGTAATAATTGGCTTTTGCATTTTTTGATTTTTTTTCATTCCTTCAGGAAATTTAATACCATAAATAATTCTTTCTCCTTTTTCATATGCAGTCCAAGTAGATGTTGAGGTAACTCCTGTTAAATATCCTCTTACAACCATTTCAACCGGGATTAACTCACATTCCTTAACAACCATCGTGTTCGGATCAGGAGTGGCGATTAGATGATTGTCGACGATCTTTTTTGTTTTATCAAACCAGAACTCACTTAATTGCGTTAAGACCTGTCCTTTAAAAGGAACGTGACCAAGAATTCTGTCAAAAGCAGATTGTCTGTCAGTTGTGATAATTATTCTTTGGTCATTTAAGATGTAAACATCTCTGACTTTTCCTTGATGTTTTTTTCCAAATTTTACGGGAAGATTAACTGTTTTTAAAGAGTTAGTAATTCCTTCAATAACTTTTTGTTTGCTTACCATATTTTTATTTAGACTCTAAATATTTTTTCCAGCCTATTTTTTTAATTTTAGTTGTCTTTTTTTCCACACCGTCGCTTAAGCCTTTTTTATATTCAATCATTTTCTTTTCCAATTTTTTATCACTGACTGCTAATATTTGAATTGCCAAAAGAGCTGCGTTTTTTGCGGCGTCGATTCCAACCGTAGCAACGGGAATTCCCGGTGGCATTTGCACGGTGGAATAAAGAGAATCAACTCCTGCCAAAGCTCCTCCTTTTAGAGGAATTCCTATTACGGGAAGCGGGAAGTGTGCGGCGATAACTCCTGCCAAATGTGCGGCAAGTCCTGCTGCGGCAATAATGACTTTAACTCCTGTCTTGTGATATTTTTCAACATTTTTGACAGTAAATTCTGGAGAGCGGTGAGCAGAAGAGATAATTATTTCGTAAGAAACATTAAACTCCTCAAGTATTTTAAGAGATTCAGAAACTACGGGCAGATCAGAATCGGAACCTAAAATAATTGCAATAATAGGTTTACTCATTAAGCTTTTTTACAACTTTTTTTATTTTAATGCAAGACGTAAATTAAGAGGCAGCTTTGCTTAGTTTTTCCAGAAACCTTTTTGTTCTTTCTTTAGCATTGCCGATATGTTTACTTGGATCAAAATAGTTTTTTACTTTTTCAGCAGAAATAAATTTAATGATCCTTTTATCTTTTCCTAATAATTCTATTAGATTGTTTTCTTTTCCTTGGGAAACATTTTCCCAAGCAGTCATTGAATTTTCTCTAATTACTTCGTGCATTTCCTGACGATTTGCTCCTTTTTTAACTAGGTCCATCATCAGACTTTCCGTGCAGGAAAAAATTCCGTATTTTTGTAAGTTTACAGCAACTACTTTTTCAAAAACCACAAAGTCTTTAATTATTGCATTGGTTGTTTTAATACATTCGTCGATTGCAAGAAAACCTTCAGGTAAAAAAGTTCTTCTATTTGCCGAGTCATCAAGAGTTCTCTCTAAGAGACTCATTGCCGGATTAGACCATGCAGTATTTAAATATGATTCAACAAGTCGACATATTGAACAAACCTTTTCTGCTTTATCGGGATTTTTCTTAAAAGGCATTGCAGAAGAGCCGACTCTTTTTGCGCTTCTTGGCTCAGACCATTCGCCAAAATTTGGCGACTGCATAATTCTTAAATCAAAATTAAATTTATGAAGAGAGGCAGCGATATTAGCCAGAGCTTCCATTACAATTAAATCAATTTTTCTCGGATATGTTTGTCCTGATACGTCAACCGGATCTAAGTCTAAGCCTTTCATAATTTCGTTTTCGAGAAAAAATGCATCAATCTTTTTGTCTCCTAATAAGTTTTCATAGCTGGCAGCAGTGCCGACTGCTCCCTTAATTCCTTTGCCTTTTATGAAAGGTTCAATTTTTTCCAAAAACTCCAAATCCCATAAAAGATCTTGAGCGTATAAAGCTAAACGATAACCAATTGTAGTTGGTTCTGCCGGTTGAAGATGGGTGTACCCCATACAAACAGTATTTTGATATTTTTTAATTTGTACCGAAAAGTTTTTCAATAGTTCTTTAAGATTTTTTTTAGTTAAGTTAATTGCTTGTTTAATTTGAAAAATCTCCGCGTTATCAATGATGTCGGTGGAAGTTGCTCCAAGATGTATTTTTCCGCCACCAATTTTGCATTGTTCGGAATATGTTTTTATTTCTGCCATGACATCGTGATAAATTTCTTTTTCTATTTCATGGGCTCTTTCAATGTCGATATTGTTTTGATGGGAAATAATATCTTTAAGCTCTTCTTTGGAAACTAGTCCTGCTTTGTTTTGTGCTTTGGCAAGTTCGACCCAAACTTTACGCCAAGTTTTTCTCCTGTTTACTTCCGACCATATCTGACGCATCTCATCTGTTCCATAACGCCAGGAAAAAGGGGAAAGGTAAGTATCAAAATTTAGTTTTGTCATAGTGCTTATTATAAAACAAATTTTTCAATTACGTGAGCCACTCCGTCATCATCAACGCTTGGAGCAACATAATCAGCAATTGCTTTTATTTCGTCCACTCCGTTTTTCATTGCGACTCTAAAACCGCCACCCATTAAAAGAGGGAAGTCATTATAGCTATCACCGACAACTATTATTTCTGAGCGATCTATTTTAGAAAGCCTTGCCAATTCATAAACCGCATGTTGTTTGGTTGCTTGTGATGGGCAAATACTCAAATCAATTGATTTATCTTTCCAGGAGACCACTCTAAAAATTGAAACATCTTTTAAAGTCTGAGCTTTTTTTAAAAACTGCTCAGCAATATCAAAAGAAAGACCATGCATCCAAATACCGCAGATCTTATCAATTCCTTTTAAGTCATAATTTTCGATCCCGATGGTTTCGTTTTGAAATTGCATATGTGCATTAAGCCTTTTGCCGATAGAAGCTAAAACTTTAACGTCGTTTCTGTTAAAGGGTGTTTCCCAAACAAGCTTATGTTTTTCATTAAAAATTTGAGCGCCTCCTAATGTTATAAAAAATCCGGAAATTTTTATCATATCCAAGATATGTTTAAGCATAAAATATGGGCGGCTAGAAGCAACACCAATCTTTATTTTTGAAGATCCTTTTTCAATTGCTTCTATAACCTTTAAAGAGGGAAGAGAGTTTCCTGTGTTTTTTATAAGGGTACCGTCAACGTCTATAAGAAGAACCTTATATTTTTTCTTAAACTTTGACAATTTCATTCCTTTTCTGACCATTAGAGATATATGTAATTTTTACACCAACCAATTTTTCAATTTCTTTAATGTATGTTTTTGCTTCTGGTGGAAGATTTTCAAATTTCTTAATTCCGGCCGTTGGCTTGCTCCAACCTTTCATAATCTTATATACCGGCTTAACTTTTTTTAAATAGTTTGCATCACCATCTGTGTAATGACACTTTTTTCCATCAAGAGAATAATGAGTGCAAATCTTTATTTCTTTGAAATGATCCAAGATATCCAGTTTTGTTAAGGCAATTTCCGTAAAACCATTAATTTCCGCAGCAAATCTAACGAGCTCTGCATCAAACCAACCACATCTTCTTTTTCTGCCTGTTGTTGCTCCATATTCTCCGCCGATTTCGGTAAGTTTTTCTCCATCTTTGTCAAATAATTCAGTTGGGAAAGGTCCTTCCCCAACCCGGGTAGTATAGGCTTTGGAAATTCCGATAATTTTATCAATTTTTCTCGGAGGTATTCCGGCACCTGAGGTAACTCCTCCTGAGAGAGTAGTTGATGCTGTGACAAAAGGATATGTTCCCCAGTCGTTATCTAAAAATATTCCCTGAGCACCTTCAAGTAGAATTTTATTTTCTTTAATTGCTTTTGCAATTATGGGATATGTTTCTACTACATATGGTTTAATTTTTTCTAAAAGCTTGAAAAATTTATCTTCAACTTCTTTTTGTTTTAAAGGTTTTTCTCCAAGAGCAACTAAAATTTTATTTTTGACTCTTAGCTGAATTTCTAATTTTTCTTTAAATACGTCTTTTTGCATAAGATCAATTATTCTTATGCCGTTGTAGCTCACCTTGTCCGAATAGGTTGGACCGATTCCTCTTCCGGTTGTTCCGGTTTTTGCTTTTCCTTTAGCTTCTTCTATTAGTTTATCCAGTAATTTGTGATAGGGCATTATCAAATGACAGCGAGGGGAAATAAATAGTCTGTTTTTTAGTTTAATCCCTGCTTTTTGTAGCATTTCTATTTCGGCTACTAAAACATCCAAATCCAAAATGACACCATTAGCGATAATTGCTTTTGATTTGTCACAGAAGATTCCTGAGGGAATAAGATGCATGGCAAATTTACCGTAACTATTTATGATCGTATGTCCGGCGTTATTTCCGCCGTGGTAGCGGATTACAAAGTCAGATTTTTGGGAAAGGTAGTCTATTATTTTACCCTTTCCCTCATCTCCCCATTGCGAACCGAGGACTAAGGTCACCATGCCTTTGGTATTTTACTTGAAGAGAGGATTAAAAAGCAATATGTGTTTGTCGGGTAAGAAATAAGTGGTACAATATGCGCACATGGACGAGGTTAGTCAGGTTCGAGAAAAGATTGATATTGTTTCCTTTGTCTCGGAATTTATTTCTCTAAAAAAAGCAGGTCGTAATTTTAAGGCAAACTGTCCTTTCCATAACGAGAAAAGTGCTTCTTTTATTGTTTCTCCCGAAAGACAAATATGGCATTGTTTTGGTTGTCAAAAAGGAGGAGATTGCTTTTCTTTCTTAATGGAGTATGAGCACATGGAATTTCCGGAAGCTTTAAGAACTTTAGCTCAAAGAGCAGGAATCGAATTAAAAAGTACTTTTACTCAAACCGGTCATTCAGAAAAAGAAAAAATTTATACGCTAAATAAATTGGCAGCAAGATTTTATAACTACGTTTTAACTTCCCATCCTGCTGGAAAAAGAGCACTTGAATATTTAACTAAAAAAAGAGAGATAACCCCAACGCTTATTAAAACTTATCAGATTGGTTTTTCTCCAAATTCGGGCAATGCCCTTGTTAATTATCTTATGACCAAAAAAAATTATCAAAAGAACGATCTTTACGAAGCGGGGCTTTCTTTTGAGCGAAGCGGAAGAGTTTTTGATTTCTTTAGAGGAAGAATAATTTTTCCTTTAACAGATCATAGAGGAAATATTGTTGGGTTTTCCGGAAGAGTTTTAGAAGAGACTAGTGACGGACCAAAATACATTAATACAAAAGATACTACGGTTTACCATAAGGGAAGTTTGTTTTTTGGTTTGGACAGCGCAAAGGACGAGATTAAAAAACAAGAACAGGCAATTTTAGTAGAAGGAGAATTTGACGCCATATCTCTTTTTAAAGAAGGTATAAAAAACGTAGTTGCCGTAAAAGGGACTGCTTTAACTGATAGTCAAGTTGCGCTTTTATCTCGTTTTACCCCAAAAGTTACTCTTTGTTTGGATAAAGATAACGCCGGCTTTGAGGCAATTAAAAGAAGTCTTGCTATTTTAGAAAAAAGAAATATGGTTACTACCGTTGTTATCCCAAACGGCAAAGATCCTGATGAGGCAATAAAAAATGATGCGGGAGAATTCAAAAAAGCAATTAAAAACAATATCGGAGTTTATGATTTTTTAGTTGATAGGGCGCTGGAAAACAATACTGGCAAAGATGCTCTTTCTAAAAGAAAAATTTCTGAAGATCTATTACCGTTTTTTGCTCAAATCGACAACGAAGTTGTAAAAGAGCATTATTTAAAATTACTGAGTGGCAAGATTGATATTTCTTACGAAAGCTTGGAAAAAGAAATAGAGAAAATTAAAACAGGTAGGGAAACAGATAGTGTGGTTTTTCAGAAAAAAGACAAGAGATCCAGAAGACAAGCAATGGAAGAGTATTTAATTTCATTAATTTTGCAGGACGATTATTTAAAAAATAATTTCAAAACTTATTTGGATGATCTTGGAGAATATAGATTTGAATTTTCAGCATACGAAAAAATATTGTCTTACATTAAAGAATACTTACAAAAAAATAGCTCAATTGACGTAAAACTTTTTGCTAAAAACTTGCCAAAAGAATTAACTTCTGCTTTTGACACATGTTACTTATTACCCCTACCTAAGTTCAGCAACAAGAATAAATACACAGATGAGATAAAAAAAGTTTCTATGGAGCTACTAAATATTTACATAAGGGATGAGATAAAAAATATTACCCAGAAAATTAGAGAAAAAGAAAAAGAAGAAAACGAAAAAGAAACGGAAAAACTTAGAACAGAGTTTACAAGATTAACATCTTTGTTAAAAACATTCCAACTCTAGGCTAAATTGCTCTTCTATGTTAAAATAGAAGGTGGCAGGTATTTTTTCTATGGCAAGCAAGAAACCCAATTTGATTCTAGACATTGTTCATTCTGCAAAAAAAAGAGGATACATAACACAAGAAGAAATTTTATCGTTGTTCCCAAAGCCGGAAGAACACATTGAGGATCTAGATCTACTTTATGATAAGTTACTAACTAGCGAAATCGATGTTTTTGAATCGGTTGCAGCAGATCAAGATAACGAAAAACCAATTGAAGATTTAGAGAAAGAACTGGAAGCACTTACTGTTCTAACAGAAGGAACAGTCTCCGACCCTGTAAGAATGTATCTTAAAGAGATTGGAAGAATTCCCCTTTTAACTTTTGATCAGGAAATTGCTCTTGCAAAAAGAGTTGAGAAAAACGATGAGGAAGCAAAAAGAATTTTAGTTAATTCAAATCTACGTTTAGTTGTTTCAATTGCAAAGAAATATGTTGGAAGAGGATTAACTCTTTTGGATTTAATTCAAGAAGGAAATCAGGGATTAATTAGAGCTGTAGAAAAATATGACTGGAGAAGAGGCTATAAGTTTTCAACTTATGCTACTTGGTGGATAAGGCAATCAATTACTCGTGCAATTGCCGATCAGGCAAGAACAATCAGAATTCCTGTTCATATGGTCGAAAACATTAACAGGTTTTTAAGGTCTTCCCGAAAATTAATGCAGGAATTAGGAAGAGAACCAACTCCTGAAGAAGTTGCAAAAACTTTGGGAATTGATCCTGAAAAAGCCCTTGAAATTATTAAAATCTCTCAAGAACCAGCTAGTCTAGAATCTCCAGTTGGAGATGAAGAAGACTCAAGATTGGGAGACTTTATTCATGATTCAACTGCACCAACCCTTTTTGATACGGCGTCTAGAGAGTTATTAAAGGAACAAGTAGAGCAAGTATTATCAACACTTTCTGATAGAGAAAAAAGAGTATTGGAAGAGAGATTCGGTCTTAAGGATGGTAGACCAAAAACATTGGAAGAGGTTGGAAAAATGTTTGCGGTAACAAGAGAAAGAATTAGACAAATTGAAGCAAAAGCTCTTCGAAAACTTCGTCATCCCTCCCGCGGAAACAAACTCAAAGACTATCTTGGTTAATGAAAAAAGTTTTAGAACTTTATAAACCAATAAGCAAAACCCCTCTTGAAACAATTCAACAATTCCAAAAAGAGAACCCAGAGTATCAAGATCAGAAGTTGGGATATGCCGGAAGACTTGATCCAATGGCAGAAGGATTACTTCTAGTATTGGTTGGGGAAGAATGTAAGAAAAGAAAAGAGTATGAAAAACTTTCCAAGATTTATGAATTCGAAATATTGCTTGGAATTTCCACAGACACTTTCGACATTATGGGGAAAATTACTAAATTAAATCTTTCTAAAATTCCGCAGTTGAGAAAATTTGAAATTGAAAGTATTTTAGAAAAATATAAAGGAAAAATCTTACAAGAATATCCTCCTTATTCTTCACCCCGAGTTAATGGAAAACCTCTGTTTTGGTGGGCTCGAGAAAATAAGTTGAATGAAATAAAAATACCGAGCAAGAGAATCTTTATTAAATACTTAGAATTTATTAATTTATCAAAAATAAACTCAAAAGAAATTTTAAAGGTCTTTCATGAAAAAATAGAAAAAGCTAAAGGAGAATTCAGGCAAAAAGAAATCCTAGAGCTGTGGGATAAAAAACTAAAAGAGGAGAAGTTGGAATTTCCAATTCTAAAATTTAGAATAGAGTGTTCGTCCGGCACCTATATTCGCTCGATCGCAAATTCAATCGGTAAAGATTTGAAAGTTGGAGCAATTGCTTTTTCCATTAAAAGGACACAAGTAGGCAACTATAAATTATAAATTTTTAAACTTATTTTTTATGTGACCAATTCCAGATATATGCAAATACCCAGCCAAAAATGTACCCCAAGACTGCTGTGATAACTATTAAAATTAATGCTGTGGTGACATTAAAAGCACTGACTACGAATGGGTTGTTAAGAAAATGGATTGAAAACACAAAATCAGTCCAGGATTGTGCTACTCCGGCGACAACTAAAACAGACCAAAGTAAATGCCAAAGCGCTGCGAAGGCTCCAAAGGCAATACCTGTTTTATTTTTATCAAACATCTCAATCACCTCCTTCCGCTGACAAAAGGTTCTTATTTAAGATTAAACATTTTAATAAACAAAAGCAAATTGCTTTATAAGGCTGGAATTTATTAATTCAGCATGATAAAATTCACATACATTCCGCGATAGCTCAACGGTAGAGCAGGAAGCTGTTAACTTCAAGGTTCTAGGTTCGAATCCTAGTCGCGGAGCCAGTTCGTCGATACTCGACCACTTTCCTCTTGTAATGAGGCAAAAAGTGGCGTCGGTTCGACATAAACAATGTTTCTTTCTTTCATGGTGAATTTCTCAAAGAACAATTTTAGATAAAGTCTCTTGGCGTCGAAGTTTGACTGTTTGTAGGTCTGATAAATATTTGATGCCATTTCCATAACTCTAGAGACTGCATCAATATCAATCTTGGCATTGGTCTCAATATCGTGAATTTTTTCCTCTAAAGCCCGTATTTGAATATCAAGGTCAATATCTTTTCGTTTATAAATATCTTTGTCGATGGTGTCATCAAGCATGGCTTCGAGTAACTTACTTTTTCTTGATTTCAGTTGCATAATGGCATTTTCAATGCCTTTCTTTTCTTCTTCCACACTCCCGCTAGTTTGATTTACTAGTTCGTTGGCTTTCTTAACCACTCGATTAACAAAGGATTTAGGAAGCTGAATTTTCCTAAATTCTTCTTCTACTTTCTTTTTCAGGTCATACAGTTCCACAAAAGGCTCTACGCAATGGTTTCTGGTGTTGCAATGATAATAAGCATGGCGTTTCTTGTGCTGAAACTCAGCGTACATTCTTGAGCCACAAGTTTCACAAAAGAGGAGACCGTTATAAAGCCAGCGGTATCTTCTTCGACGGCAAGCATGCTGGTTATGAATATCAAGAACCCTCTGACAGGCGTTAAAAATGGCTCTAGTGGTCAATGGTTCATGCATTCCATGAGGATTGACCATGCCCTTAAAATGCATTTCTCCATAATAAAAATGTTTGTTTAAAATGGCATAAATAGCACTGTGATAAACTCGCTTTCCTGTTTTTGTTCGGAGTCCCTTTTCAAACATCTCGTCCTCAAGTCGTTTGCCAGTATAGTTGCCAGTTGAGAAAAGATTGAACATCAAAGTTATCAAGCAGCCTCTGTCGGGGTCAACTTTTACAACTCTTTCGGGCTTGTCTTCTGTACCGATATTGACGTTCATGTAGCCCAGAGGAGCCCAACCAGGCCAATGACCATCCCAAAACTTTTTTTCAAGGCTTGTCTTAACCTTCCTACCGATTATTCGACTGTAGAAAGCATTTAGATTGACCAGAGAACCCTCAAGAAGCATTCCTTCGGGTGAATCATCAATGGAAAGTTGATTAATAGCAACCAAACGACTTCCCGCCTTTCGAAGAATATCTCGAAGCATGTAATGGTCTTTTTCATTACGAGCAAGTCGGTCAGTATCAATTACTAAAACAACATCAATTCGCTCATCAGCACATTTATTAAGCAATTCCTCTAAGGCTTGTCGTCCTACAGTTTTAGTTCCTGTTTTCCCTCCATCAGTATAAACACCAACGACGGTATAACCATTATCGATTGCCCATTTCTCACACCGCTCTTTTTGAACATCAAGAGAAAGACCATTAACTTGACCAGGGTCACTAACTCTTGTGTAGATAACCGCTTTTTTCAAACCATTAGTAGGCGTTGATACAGAATCGTTCATAGTGATAATATTCGTCACTTGTCTCTAAACTAAGTGACTCAAACTTATAATAAGGTGAATAGTCTGTTGACTCGATTTCAAAACCAACTATCACTCTGAAAAGTCGATAGGGGTAGATGAAGACGTTTGGGATAAATCTATAACCAAGTTGAGAAAGCATCAGCTCAGCTAAGTGGGTAGCAAATAAATCAAGTTTTTCTTCTAGTTGGTTTGTAATGTCTGTCATAGTTACTAAAAATTTGTTAAATATAAGGGTCAGTTCTTAACCTTTTTTGACCGTTATTCTTCTATACTTAAATTGTCTAAAATTACAGCTTTTTTACAAGATGTCGTACTATAAATTAACCTCCCAATTTCACTACGATTTAACATTTTCATAAAATTATTTTTGTAATAAATTTTCATTTTCTCATCATTTCTATTAGAGAGGGGCATATCAAGATTATGCCTTTATTACAGCCTGTTAAGACATATTTGAACAAGATATTTTCTTGTCTCAATATGCCCCCCGCCTATGTTTCAAATTGCCAAAAGAGAAATATGCTGTTAACTACCCATGTGCTAGTTATGATTTCTAGAACTCATCATATTCATAACTAATCATGTTTCTTCTTGTTCACACGAGAATCAAAAGCCTTTACTGTTTTCAAACAGTTAGCGAGCATTACATTCTCGGACAATTCTGGCTGAGAAGAGAAAAAAGTTCTTGTAGATATTAATTTTATTTTTTTAGCCTTTAAAACTTGGTTGAACAAGTAAAAAGTCGTCATGCTACGAGTTATTCTATCGGCCCCACTGACAATCACGTAATCTAGCGGTTCATCTTTTATTCTCTGAACCATTTTTAAGAATTGTGACCTGTTTTCTTCTACGCCTGATATGTTACGGTCAATATATATTCCCAAAATATTTATTTTATTGCTCAGACAATATTGACATGCTGTTTCAATTTGAAATTCGATAGAAATATTGCTATCTTGTGAACCGTCAGAACTCACCCTAGCATATACAACTGCTTTTCCTAGTTTATTTTGGATTTCCACTATTTTTCACCTCCTTTCTTTTTAACTATTAATTAAATGTTTTCGATATTCACTCCAATTTCCGTCAAAGTATATTCTGACGACTTCCTTCTCATGTTCGTCGTCCCGAATTTCAATTTTTTCTTTTACGTTTTTATCAATCCACCGCATGTCATCAATTGTCATCTCACTTCCTTCCTCCTGAATCTTTTTGTATTCCTCATCTGTCCTGGGTGTTTGGTAAATAACTACTATCTTCTTATTACTACTTAAAGAATTAGGGAGAGGATTAACCTTACACTCATCCTTAGAGGAACTTATAGCTTTAGTAGGGCTTTCAGCCTTGAAATCTGTATAAATATTCGACTTTATTTGTATTTTATTGGGATTAAAACAAATATTTTGAAGGAGAAATTCCAAAGTCGGATTACTTTTTTCCTCCATTGCGAATTGGATTGATTTGCCACCCCAGGTTTGGCCAGTGAGATAACGAAGGGGTGACTTTATTTCGAACAATCTTTTCCTCTTGTCCACAAGCCCTATAAAGCCTTTACTTACTAGTCCATCATGCCATTCTTTAATAGTGTTGCTCTTTTTACCAAAGTCGTTTGTTATATCCTCAAAGTAAACTTCAAAGGTTCCAAACCGTTCATGTTTCTGGTCAAAGTCCATTGAATCAAGGTAGTATTCAAACAACAGAAATTCCTGCAAGGAAAGAATCCCGTTTGAGATTAAAGACCAGCGGTTTCGATGACTTGCTCTATATCCAACTTGTTTCATGACCCTAAGTCTAAAGGGGCAATAAGGGCATGCAAGCGAAGGTATTTTTAGTCTAAAGCTCTAAGTTAGGGCGAAAAGGGGCAATCTTAAGTAGATTAGCCTCAAAGATAGAGAGAGTAACGCCAATATTTACAATTAATGTATCCAGGCTTGTTTTCTTTTTTACCCACCAATCCAAGTCTTTCTCGTAAATGCTTTACTGTATCCTTGACTGTATTTCTGTCATGTTCTTGAAATTTAGTTTTCCAAACCATGGTATATAAATCTTCAATCTTTATTTGTTCGTTAGGCTTGGCTAACAGTTCTAGGAGAATCCCAAGCTGGTATGAATGTAGACTATCAAATTTTCCCTTGACATCACCCCAGCGAAACTCACCAGTAAGCGGGTCAACATGGAATGACGGATTGCCAATATATGGTTTATCAATATATCTGCCTTTCTCCTTGTATACGTCATCTAACTTGCTAAGTGTTTCAATAGTAAAATCCACTGAATCCTCATTGACGTCTGTTTTCGATATTTTAACCAAACCCATTTTTTCTAGTTTCTGGAGCATTTTATCAAACTGAATATTTTTAAAAGATTCTTGGTCTATAAAAGACCAGGAAATCATTATTTGTTTGTTACGAAATTCGAGTTGTTTATCAAAGATTATCGTTATGATTTTTCTTAGTTGTTCACTTTCTCCCAACGGTTCTTTTACCTGTCCATTAAGTTGTTCCAAATAATACTGTTGAAGCTCTTGAGGGGAGAATGAAACCTCATAAAAAAAGTAGTCGACTATATAAGCGTCTCGAATTGCTTCGGAGTGTTTTTCTGGTTTGCCAGCAAGTTTCAAGAGACCGTTCTTAGTAAGAAAGGGAATTGTGTCTTCGTGCTCGTAATATGACTGTGAACCTTTTAAATTATCGGAGGCGTTGTAAACGATAGTAGAAACAAGCCCTGTTTTATGCTTGTTTTTATTAAATAGCGAAAATAATAGACGCTGGACATCGCTCTCAAGTGTTATTTCCATTTTTATTTCACTTCAAAAAGGCAGAACTATAGTCTTATTTTATCATTTTCATAAAGAGGATGAGCCTGAATCGGGTTCTAAAGCTCTAAGAAAACCATAACTCTTAAATTAGTACAAAACACCAAGCTAAAACTCTTATCATGTGACTGTCTAGGTGGTTACAGAAACCACCATAAACCTAGCAACTCTTTATTTCTTTTTTCACTAATAAATAACTCTCAAAGAGTGGCTTATATTAGTTATCAGGATTTTGTGGTGTTCTTTTTAGCAGATTCAACAGCTCTCCCTTTTGAATTTGAGCCACCTGTTCAGGCATAAGAGTAAAGGAAAATTTAGGATTATCTGTTTCAGCAGCCAAGACAACAGTACCAACTCTTTTATCATCAACATAAACACTGACAAAATATATTCCAGGTTCGGGAATTTTGATTATCATATCACCATGAATAGGACTAATCACAAAACTGGAAGAAGAAGTAATAGTAGCAGTATCAACAACAGAAGATTCTCTTGTTGAAGCATTAACTAACCTAACTTCAACACGATGTGTTCCCTTGGGGAATCTAAAAGCACTAGCGATGTGTGCCCTTAGAGGAAGAGGGTAGTTTTTCCAGTAGGTAACCATAAACTGATTTTCAAATTTAAGATAAGACTCTTGATGTATTGCATTTTCACAGATAGTAAAATAAACAAGTTCGGCTTTACCTGATTTTTCGATTACATCGTCGGAACATTTTCTTAAGTCATCCATCATTATTTTCCTTTGTCTTTGTGCAAACTCATCAGCTTTATCAGGCGACGGAACACTTTCCTTAACATGACCAAAGTACATTGCACGCCTTCCGATTAGATTATTGTCAATGTAACATTCCAATATTGCTTGGCCAGATTTTTCTATGGTCATGTGGATTTTAGAAACAGTATCTATTTCTTCTGGAAGGTATTCGATATGAATGTCTTGGCTGTATACTTCCTCTCTTTTGTTCTGGCTAAGAACAAACCTTAGCTTGTGGTCTCCTGGAGAACCCCAAAGACCAACTGCAACTAATAACTCAAAAGAGAAAGGAAGGTTGTGGGAAGCAAGATTAGTCATAGGGTTAAAAAACTCAATCGTTCCAGGCAATATCTTAACAGCGGTACAAGTCAAAAAATAAGTAAGATGCCATTTAGCAGTGGACTCTCCAGGTGGTAGTTCAAAGTCATGAAACTGTAGTCTTTTTGCTGGTTCATTTATTAGTTTTATCGGTTCAACCAGTTGAGTAGTTATTTTTTTAGTCAAGTCGTGTTGCGTCCATACACCTTTATCCATCTCAATACTTTTAGCATTTGGTTCTTTATCGGGGTCTATGTCAACAAAACCATATCTTAAAGGTTGAATACCTTTTGGTTCAACTAGAATTGTCTGCAACATTCCACCTACAGTATCTATTCCATGTCTCCCAAGTTCGCTGCCCAAATTCATAAAAAGCAGGTCTGCTTTCTTCTTAAGGTCTTGTTTGGGACTTTCAAAAGTCTTGGCGTTTTTTCGAAGATAATCAGCCACAACGCTTCCCGAACCAATAACAGCAAAACCCTTACAAATTTCTTGGGGAGCAAAAGAAGGAGATTCAAAAGACCAAGTCTTGATTGTGCCAGAGTTATCAATTGTTCCAAGGATGAAGGCTACTGGCTCTTTGATTTTTCGAAAGTGATATTTTACCGTTCTTACCAACTCTACTACCATTACATTGGGAATACTTAACCGAGGTTTTTTTCTTAACGCTCCCCGCAAGTTATTTATTACTAATGCTGCCGTTTTTACATCGCCAGCATATCCTATTGCCATTTTGTTCCCCAATGGCAGAATTTTTTGAAGTGTATCTTCAGGAATATTGATGTTGACTCTTTTATTAACCCAAGTAGCTCTACTGTCAGAAATCATCACTGTTCCTTCCCTGAATTTGTATGCCAAAACCATTGTCATAGGTATTTATTCCTTCACCTATATTATATCTGAACTATACCCGAGTTGTTTTTAATACCTCTTGACTTTACTTCTTGTATTCCATAGAATATGAAAATACATTCATATTCTGACTATGGTTAAAAATCAAACTGATAAATTACAAAAGTTATTAAAAATACTTAGCCACGAGAGTAAATTCAAAATCATCATGCACTTAGCAAAAGGAGAGGAATGTGTCTGCATGATAGCAAAAGAGCTAAACATGGAGCAGTCCCTTGTTTCTCATCATGTAAACGATTTGCGAGAGGCTGGCTTAGTCCATGACCGCAAAATCGGTGCTTGGGTTCATTGCTCACTGGACAGAGAGGCTTTTAAGGCACTGGAGACCTTATTTCTTGAACATTTTGGGCAAGAGAACCTTTCCAATAAGATGTGCTCTCTCCATGAAGAATGTCGATGTCAATTAGAAGTTAACTAAAAAAAATAATATGAATAAAACCTTTATTATTTATGACCCGCCAATGTGTTGCTCATCTGGTGTTTGCGGCCCAAATCCTGACCAAAGTTTGATGGATTTTCAAAATACTTTAGAAGAGCTTAAAAAAATAGATATTAAAGTAGAACGCTATATCATTACCCAGTCTCCAGAAATGTTTAAACAAAACCCAAAAGTTATCAAACTTATTCAAGAACAGCAAATCAAGGCTCTCCCTATCACTACTCTCAATGGAGATATTGTAAAAAGTGGTAGTTACCCAACCTTAGACGAATTCAAAAAGTTTAGTAATGAAAAATAAGATGCAAACAAAATTCTATTTTTATTCAGGTAAAGGTGGTGTTGGTAAAACAACAATGGCTGCTTCAAGTGCAGTGTACTTTGCCAATCTTGGAAAGAAAACCCTCATTATTACTACTGACCCTGCCTCAAACCTAGCCGATGTGTTTGAACAATCAATTGGTCATAAAGTTACCCCTATCAATGGAGTGAAAAATTTGTTTGCGATGGAACTAGACCCTGATATTGCAACTACCGAATATAAAGAGAGAACACTCTCTCCCCTTAGAGGCCTTATATCCAACGAAAGTTTTAAGGTTCTTGAGGAACAATTAAGTTCTCCTTGTACCGCAGAGATGGCCGCTTTTGACCGTTTCACCGACTTCCTTCAGGATTCAGATTTTGAAATTATTATCTTTGATACCGCCCCAACAGGACACACGCTGCGATTATTGGAACTACCAGTTGAATGGAGTGGTGTTATTGAAAAAGCAGCTAAAGAGGAAGGTGGCGGACAAACTTGCATTGGGCCCGCAGCAGCTTTGGCAGAATCAAAATCTAAATTTGATAGAGCAATTAAAGCAATGCGGGATTCAAATCAAACCACCTTTATTTTTGTTTTGCGACCTGAAGTAACTCCAATTTATGAGGCAAAACGTTCTATCGCTGAACTATTGAAGCTAAAAATAACTTCGCAAGAACTTATTGTTAACGGTATTTATCCCAAAAGTGTTTGCGATAACCCTTTTATGTTAAGACGCTTTGCCAAGCAACAACAGTTTTTAAGTGATATAAAACAGGCATTTTCAGTACCTATTACCTTGGTTGAGCTAGAAGATAAAGAAGTAAAGGGAGAAAAACAATTATTAGAAATGGGAGCGAAACTATATAAAACCCCTCTTAGACTTTCTGAATATGAGCCAGAAAAATTGAAAATTGAAGATGGTATTGTTAGTAATGGATTTCCTAAAATAGACCCCAAGATTAAACAACTACTTACTCCTAAAAATGGCCACAGAAGGACAATCTTTTTCGCTGGCAAAGGTGGTGTAGGGAAAACCTCAGTTGCTGCCTCTACAGCCTTGTGGACAGCGAATTCTGGATACAAAACCCTACTTTTGACCACCGACCCAGCTTCCCATCTAGGGCAGATTTTTGAAACAGAAATAAGTGATAAACCTACCCCGCTTAAAACTGAAAACAACCTCTCAATTGCTCAAATTGATGCTGTTAAGGCAACTGCCGAATATAAGAAGAAAATCCTTACAGAAGCTGGTCAAAAATACGATAAAGAAAGACTTCTGGCTATTGAGGAAGAGCTAAACTCTCCTTGCACGGAGGAGATGGCAACTTTTGAAAAGTTTATCGAATTTGCTACGTTAAAAGATTTTGAAGTGATTGTTTTTGACACTGCTCCAACTGGTCACACCTTACGATTATTGGAATTACCTGTTGATTGGAGTAAACAGCTGGAAATCAAGACTTTTACCTCAACTGGAGAGACAGAAGTGGATAAAATAACTAAATCCCGTTTCAAAGAAGTGATTGATATGATGCAGGACATTGACCAAACCACCTTTAGCTTTGTCATGTATCCTGAATCAACTCCCATTGAAGAGGCTTCAAGGGCCATGAAAGAGCTTTTAACCATTGGCGTTCCGACGAGTTTAGTAGTGGCAAATTTGATTTTGCCTGACTCAATTATCACAAATGATTTTTGGAAAAAGCGTAAGACGATGCAAGAGAAGTATCTTGCAGAAATGGACAAACGGTTTACTGCTCCAATTATTAAACTGCCTCTATTTGCGGATGATTTAATAGGTAAAGAAAAACTAAAAGAAGCAGGTTTTATGCTTTATGGAAAATAAGTTATGAACAATCTAAATAAAACTATTAACGATTTTGCTGACAACATTCTCCAAACTCCAGAGTTTGTGGAGCTCCAAGAGGCAACCAAACAGTTAAATAACAACAAAGATGCGATAGCGGCCATTCAAGACCTGCAAGAGAGAAAACAAACAGTATTTACCCTTCAACAATCGGGTTTGCCTGTTTCTGATAAGCAGCAACAAGAACTGCAAGATGCTTTTGCCAAGATGCGTGCGAATCCAATATGTATGCGGCTAGTTAAAGCACAGAATACTGCTATCCAGATAGCTCGAAAAGTTTGTAACCAATTAACCCAAGCTACAGGTATACCGTTTGCGGGTGGTGGAGGTTGTTGTGGTTAAATCTATGAAAAATAAATTTTATTGTCAAAACTGTAAATCTATTTTTGAGACGGAAGGGAAAAAATTAGAGTATCTAGACCCGATGTATGGTCATTGTTGGAAACGAATAGCAAATTGTCCTGCCTGTAACGCTGAATGCGATGAATATACCCAAAAAAGCTCTTCATCAAAAAAGACTGTTGATTTTGATAGTTATGTTAATAACTTGAAGAATAAAGGTGGTGGGGGCTGTTGTGGTGGAGGTGGATGTTGTGGATAGATTAATGAAGTATGAATTGCTTTATTTGCTGTCGAATCTGGGAAAAAGAGTAAATAGCACCATTTGAAAATGAATTATGATTAAAGAAATGTTTTTTACAAAGCGTAGAAACGTTATCTATTTAGATGTATATTATAAACATGGAGAAAATTGCAAAATACCGAGAATTATTACAAAACAAGAAATTAAAGTCTCTCCTGTTGGCTTTTTTAGTCGTACTTCCTTTTGAGATTTTATCTTTTTTTTCTATCCATTTACCGAAATTAATAGAGCTTCCTATTTTTCTCGTACTTATTATTGTTTTTGGGAGAAATGTATTTATTAGTGGTATACGCAGCTTGTTACATCTGCGATTTTCAGACATCAATCTATTAATGACTATCGCCATCGTCGGAGCAGTATATCTTCAGGAATGGGAAGAGGCAGTCATTATTGTTATCCTTTTCGCTTTGGGAAATGCCCTTGAGGATTTTGGGATAGAGCGTAGCCAATCTGCTCTGAAAGCATTGGTTGATAACACGCCTAAAACTGCTCAAATAAAAGGCAAGGTAGGAAGAACACCTGTTAAAGAAATCGAAATAAACGATGTGATTATAGTGAAACCAGGTGACCAAATTCCCCTTGACGGCAAAGTTATTAAGGGGCTGTCTTTAGTTGATGAGGCAACCATAACTGGTGAACCATTACCTAAGAATAAACACGAAGGCGACTTGGTTTATGCGGGAACAATTAACAGTAATGGGTATTTAGAAATAAAAGTAACAAAATTGGCAGAAGACAGTACTCTTTCCAAGATTATAGACTTAACCTATAAATCTGCGGAGAAAAAATCACACTCCCAAAAGTTTATTGAAAAATTTGCTCAGTTCTACACCCCTTCCGTTGTGATTGCCTCTTTTTTGTTGGTTTTTATTCCAGTAGCTTTATTAAAGCAACCGTTTACTCCTTGGTTCACTCAAGCGCTGACTCTTCTGATTATTGCCTGCCCGTGTGCTTTGGTTATCTCAACACCGATTACTATTTTTTCTGCCATCGGTAATGCCACTAAACGGGGCGTTGTTATCAAGGGCGGAAGGTTCGTTGAGGAATTGGGGAAAATACAAGCAATAGCTTTTGATAAAACAAGAACACTTACCAAGGGTGAGCCTGTGGTTTCTGATATTGTTCCTTTTAACGGTTTTTCCCAGCAAGATGTTCTGGCTTGTGTATCAGGCATAGAGTCGTTTTCTGAACATCCTTTAGCTCAGAGCATTATAGAAGAAGCTAAAAAGTATAAACTAAGTCCTCACGAGTTTATGAACTTTAAAGCGATTTCAGGAAAAGGTTTGAAGGGTGATTGTCTGGTTTGCACAGATAAACATCATTGCGTGGGCAATCTCAAATTTATTTCCCAGGAACATGCGGTAGAAGATGAGGTGATTCAGCAGGTTGAAACTTTCGAAAAGCAAGGAAAGACAACAATCATTATGAGTGATAACAAAAAAGTAACTGGGGTTATTGGTATTACAGACGAAATCAGGGGAGAGAGCAAAGCCATGATTGATGCATTACTTCAAATGAAAATCAAACCATTTATTTTAACTGGCGACAATGAAACTTCAGCATCCTTTGTTGCCGGACAAATAGGGGTAAAACAGGTTAAAGCAGGATTGCTTCCTGACCAGAAGGTAATGGAATTATCAAAACTCATTAGTCAGTATAAACATGTGGGCATGGTCGGAGATGGTGTTAACGATGCTCCTTCGTTGGTAACTGCTCCTGTTGGGATTGCCATGGGAGCAATTGGTTCTGATGTAGCGATTGAAAATGCGGATGTAGCTCTTATGAATAACAACATGATGCTCGTTCCTTTCCTTATCGAGTTAGGGAAAAAATCTGTTCAAACCATCCGCACTAATACCTCTGCAGCAGTTGGTGTTAAACTACTTTTTCTTACATTGGCCTTAGCAGGGAAAAGTAGTTTAGCATTAGCAATTTTCGCCGATGTTGGCGTAACCATTCTTGTTGTATTAAACGGCTTACGATTATTTCAATTTCAAAAACGAATATGACGACCATAGTACAAGGAAAACTGGAAACAGAAGTAATGAAAATCCTTTGGGAGCGGAAAGAATGTTCCCCTAAAGAAGTGCTTGAAGTTTTAGACAATAGATTAGCCCTAACCACCGTGTCAACGATTCTTGAGAGGCTTTATACAAAAGGATTGCTTAAAAAGAACAAAGTTGGTGGCAGGGTTCGGTATGTTTCTAGAATATCTCAGGAAGCGTATAGTCAAAAACTGGTAAAACAATTTATGGGAAAGATGGTAAATTCTTTCGGCGACCTTGCTGTTACCTTTTTTGCCAAAGGAGTTGACCGTCTTCCCAAAGAAAAAAAAGAAGAATTAACTAAGTTGCTAAAAGAGTATGAAGAAAAATAAAATAAATATTATTTACGGGATTATCTTAAGTATTTTATTATTATATTTTCTCTATCTGATAAGAACTGTTTATCCCTTCATTGTTAATAACAACTTCATTGTTTGTGATAACTGTTTAAGCTCCATTTTTCCTTTTATACAAAAAATACTTACCCTTCTAGTAGCTTTTGCTCTTGGTAACTTATTAATAAGCTATTTTAGGACTGTTCGTTTTAAAAACAGCCTGTTCCCGATTAACCATCAATCCAATCATATTAAATCTCTGGAAAAAAAGTATCTATTACATAATAAAATCGTCGTTTTTAACGAAGTAAAACTCATGGCTTTCAGTTTAGGGGTTTTTAACCCAAAAATTTATTTATCTACCCAGCTTGTTAAAGACATGACCCGTTCCGAAATGGAGGCAATCGTTCTTCATGAAAAACAGCATATAGTCGGCAAGGATAATCTTTTATTGCTTCTATTGAGCCTTTTAAAAACTGCTCTTTTCTTTCTTCCCGTTGTTTCTGATTTTGCAAACAACGTAGAAATTCAAAAAGAAATTTCTGCTGACCAAATTGTAGCTAAAGAAACAGGGGAAAAGACAAATATTATCTCGGCCTTACGAAAGATTATTGAATCGAAACCGAGCTATGTGTACGCAAACGCTTTTTCGGAGAGTTTTAGTATTGAGCCAAGAATCCGCTCTTTGGTTGGCAAAAAAAATCAATGGTTCCCGCTAAAATTCAGCAGTGTGGTTATTAGCCTATGCGTCATGTTGTTTTTAGCAAACATTACTCTGAGTCGTATCGAAATTCATCCCCAGTTAAATAGTTCCGCAATGCTTTGTCTGGATAAAGGCATCTGCCAAAATAGCTGCCAGTAATTACCCTAAAAAACCCATTGACTTTTAGTTAATAAATCTTCTACAATGTGTAGAAGATATTAGTTATAAATTATTATGAATATTATGAAAAATACAAATAAGATTTTAGTATTTTTAGTCGTTCTCGGATTTATTTTTTCTGGTTATTTATTTACTAGGGTCCAATCACTTGAAAAAAGTGTGGCAGGTGTGTCAAATCAAGCAAATACTGATACAGCTCAACAAGTAAAACAACCAGCCCAACCGCAAATATCTCTCGATACAATCAAAGGATTATTTACCAAAAATGTGGTGAAGTTTGGAAAAGGTGATAAAAAACTATTAATGGTCGAAGTGTCAGACCCAAGTTGCCCTTATTGTCATGTAGCAGCAGGGGCTAATACTGAGATAGGTTCAAAGATAGGGCCGCAATTTAAATTAGTTTCCGAGGGCGGCACGTATATTCCCCCAGTACCAGAAATGAAGAAATTAGTAGAGCAAGGAAAGGCGGATTTTGTATGGCTTTATACTAATGGTCATGGAAATGGTGAATTGGTAACAAAAGCTATTTATTGTGCCTTTGACCAAGGAAAGTTCTGGCAGGCACATGATTTGTTAATGTCCGCAAAGGGGTATACCTTAATCAACGACGAAGTTAAAAATGATACATCCAAATCGCAACAAGTAGCCGATTTCTTAGCATCTGCTGTCAATAAGAATGAATTAAAGAGCTGTCTTGATAGTGGAAAATATGATTCTCGACTTAGCGAGGATTCAGCTTTAGCTTCTTCTATAGGCGTAAATGGAACGCCTGGATTTTATTTAAACACAACCAACTTTGCCGGAGCTTACAGTTGGTCTGATATGAAGTCAGTAGCTGATGCAGCATTGAAGTAATATGTTATCCAACATCGAAATAGACTATGAAAATAGACCAATTACGGAAAGATTTTTCAATCTTGGATAGCAATAAATGGGTCTATTTTGATAATGCCTGTCAAAGCCTTCGTCCCCAATCGGTAGTCAATGCCATTACCGAGTACTATCAAGAATACCCAGCCTGCGGTGGACGGAGCATGCACCGTTTAGCGGAAAAAGTGACTCAAAAGTGTGATGAAGCAAGAGAAGCAGTCGCAAGTTTTATTAATGCTAAACGTAAAGAAGAAATAGTCTTTACCCGAAATACTACGGAAGGAATCAATTTAGTTGCTAATTCACTTGGATTAAAAAAAGGTGACATAGTTATATTCTCGGATAAAGAGCATAACTCTAACCTCATTCCTTGGCAGGTGTTGAAAAAGAAAATCGGTATTAAATATAGGATTATACCCACAAGGGGAGATAACACTTTTAACATTGAAGTATTTAAGAGCCTGATGGATGGACAGGTTAAACTAGTAACCTTAGGTCTCACTTCAAACTTAGATGGAATAACCATTCCCGCTTCTGAAATAATAAAAATCGCCCATAAAGCAGGTGCGCTAGTGCTCTTAGATGCTGCTCAATCTGCCCCACATCATAAAATTGATGTACAAGCCTTAGATGTAGATTTCCTAGCCTTTTCAGGGCATAAAATGCTTGCTCCATCAGGAACAGGAGTTTTATATGGGAAATACCGCCTACTAGATAAACTTGAACCATTTATGGTGGGTGGTGATACTGTTTCCTCGTCAACTTACGATGCTTGCCAGTTTTTACCGCCTCCTGAGAAGTTTGAAGCGGGCTTGCAGGATTATGCAGGGATAATTGGTTTGGGGGAAGCGGTTAAATACCTAGAAAGAATTGGTTTTAAAGAGATAGAAAAACAAGAGTATCAGCTAAATAAATTCATCACTGACGGAATTTCCGATATTCCCAAATTAAAGATAATCGGGACATCAAACCCAAAACTTCGGGCTGGCATCATCTCCTTTTATGTGGATGGTGTTGACTCTCACCAAGTAGCCCTTATGCTAGACCAAAGTGCCAACATTATGGTTCGTTCTGGACAGCATTGTGTTCACTCTTGGTTTGCCTCTAGAAAAATAAATGGTTCTGTTCGTGCGTCTTTATATTTTTATAACACCATAGAGGAAGCGGAAATATTCATTAAGAGTTTAAAGAAAGTTTTGCAGGTTTTATAATAAATTATGATTTGTATTATTGCCCTCATTGTCTTTTCAATTTTAGGCATCTTCAGTGCCACCCATCGAACTTTAGCAAAAGAAGCGTTTGATTGTGTATTAAGACGGGTAACTTTTAGACCATGCACAACAGGTTTTAACGAAAAAATAAAGGGAAAGATTGTAGGGAAGCTGTTGAGTCGTTCTGTTACGGTTGCTCGTGTTCTCAATAAACATTTTGAGCTTATTTCTTGGGTATTTGTAATTTTAACTGTCGGAAGCACCTTTTTTGCAGTTAAGGGTGTGTACAATTTCTATCTCTACGGCAGTTGTAACGGACTAAATAAGAGCGGTTTTTGTGTCTTTGACCCAGCCGGAGCCAACAATCAGATTACTGCTGTAAACACGTCTTGTTCTCAAAATACATCGTCTGAAAAGAATGTATCTCTCAAGAGTTTAAATCTTAGTGATTTCCCTCAACTCAGAAAAGAAGCAGACAAACAAATTGTATTTATGGGTTGCTATGCTTGTGATTACACTCGAAAAACATACCCTTTGATTAAAAAATTATCTGACCAAACGAATAGTCAATTAATTTTCATTCATGTTCCTGCCAAAGAAAAAACCAATTTTATCTCCAAGTATGTATACTGTGCCAACAAAGAAGATGGTGATAAATTTTGGACGTTGAACGATAGATTGTTTTCACCTGATATGGTAAACATTGAAAGCGATGAAAAGATACAAGAAGCTATAAAAAGCAGTGGTTATGATTTACCAAAAATATTAGCCTGTACTTCAAATAGTAACACCCAACAATTAGTTGACCAACAAATAAATTCCATCAACCATACTGGTGTTTACGGTACTCCAACAATCTTGATTAATGACCAGATATTTGTGGGACCAAAGCCCTACCGAGTTTATGAAAGAGCTTTAAAAGGATGGAGGTTTTGGTAGACGAGCAAGTCTTAGGCGGCAAAAACCATGTAAGGTCTAACTTTTAGAGTTATGTTTTAAAACTTTTCTTGACTTTTTTCTGGCTCTTCTTTTCTCATAGCTAACAACTTCCATATCAGCATCGGCACTAACAACCTTGTTTTCTTCCACATCTTTTATCATGTCCATTTGATTCTTCACTTGAGCCATTACCTCCTTATTTAGTAGAATATCAGGAACAGTTGCTGAAGTCGGGAGCTGAATTGTTATTAATCTCACCAAAAAGGCTGATAATTTATGGTAATCTCAGATTTATTATTAGGAGCAATAATTGGTGCTACTGGACCAATCCTTATATCGTGGATAAAAGAACACTATCAGAGTAAAAGAGAAAATCAAAAATTGATATATGAGTTGGGAAAAATTTATTGGCAAGAAGCATTAATTGCCGCTAGAAACAGTAATTCACCCTCAGAAGTGTATCCGCTTGAGTCTTTCATTATTTCTATTAAATATCTTTTTGAGGAAATAACAAATGGGAAAATTGATGAGAACAATATTAAAGAAATCTTAAATAAACATTCAAAAATAATGAAAACAGTTAAATCACATTACGATAAAAACTAGGAATACGGAGCTGAATTTGTCTTAATCTGACCAATAAATTTTAGAACTCCTTTATGAAAATAGGTAGGAATGATAGATGCCCATGCGGTAGTGGTTTGAAATATAAGAAGTGTCATCTCGACAAGCCTTTGAAAATCTATCCTGAACCTTTCAAAGACCGTTCAATTAGAGAAAGAAATATCATTCTACTAAATGCAATAACTGATATTTTCTTCGGAAAAGGTGAGGGTTGGGATGAGATGCGGAGCTCGCTCACAGAAGACAAAGTACGTGAATTATACAAAATTATTACTTGGCTGTGGCCACCCCAAACAGATATTACTTCTCTTCTTCCTCAACCTAGCAAAGTCTTAAGAGGTTTGTATACCGGAGACGAAAGACCACAGGATATTCTACAGAACATTGTTAGGTATAGTCTCTACACAGAGGAAATACTTGTTGTCTCTCCATTTTTAGCCCCACTAACAATGAGAGAAGAATTTAGCCCTTTATACAACCCAAGACAATATAGGCAAGACACATTGGAGCTAATATATTTTGCCCTTTCGATTGCCCCGTGGATTGAAGCTGGAATTGTGAACATGATACCAAACCCAATGGATTTTGACTTCCACCTTAGAAAAGAAATATATAGCATGGCAACAGCACGATATGAAGCAAACAAAGAGGAATTTGACAAAGAAATCAAGTCAATAGCAGATGATGAAGGCAAACAGGAATACAAACGAATGATGATGAGAATGCCTGTAGATTCATTAAGAAGAAGGCTCAAAGAATTCAAACCTAATCTTTCCCAGACAGAAATAGATAAACATGTTGAATATTTTTTAAAGCAACGTAAAGACGATCCTTTGTTGTTGGATGAAGAAATGTCATCTGCAGCTGAAATGAAAATAAAAAGAATGGGAGCGAATCTTGAATTAGGACTATATTTAGGTCAAGCAACGGGGTCTTACCTATATACAAACAGAGCTTTTCAGTGGAAAGAAATAATGTCAGCTCAGCAACAAACTACAGATGACTCAGAGATCTGGAGTCCTTTGACGCAGGCATTTCAATCATTGGATTTTACTTTTCTTAACAATGTTGATGCTGGATTTGCTTACAAGCTCAAAGAGGAGGGTAGATTAGGTGGATTTAGAAATTATCTGCGTAAAGTTTGGAATAAGATTGGAGAAAACAATACCCCCTCTCAGGCAAATAGTGCAGCAAGAGAGTTTAGTGATGAACTTCACGAACAGTATGGGAAAACTAAAGAGGAATGGGCAAAAATTGATAAATCAATTATTGAATTTATGTTGGGATCAGCTGGTATTTCCACTGTACTTTCCCCATTAATAACTGGAGGACTAGATTGGACTATTCCCGCTCTAGGATTTTCAGTCGCAGGGGTAGGTAAATTATTATCTGCTAGATATCAGAGAAAAGAATTTACGGCAAGTATACCGCTTGCCGTA
>JAMCTK010000005.1 GCA_023381035.1 Patescibacteria group bacterium | reverse complement strand
AGGTTGTTAAACCTGACATATTGCAAGGAATGAGAATTAATCAAAAAGATGCTTATTTTTATTCAGATGTTTCTCAAAACATCAATAAATATTTAGCAAAAAACCCAGAAAAAAAACTCGTTGTCTTTGACTTTGACGCTTTATATTCTGTTTTTGCTGTCAATCAAGAAAACATTGATTCTTTTTATGCTAACTATAGCGGGTATACTTCTGGAGTCTACCCATACGAAAAAGATTTTTATGTTTTTGTCAAAGATAAAAGGCCACTCATTCTTTTAAATACGAGTTATCTTCCGTTTTCCAAGGATTATTATGTAGTTAAGGTTTGGAAAGATTACAATAAGGCTCTTGTTGCTCCGATTTAATTTATTTTTTGAGGACTTTCTTAACAGCTTCTATTATTGCTTCGCTATCCATCTTATATTTTTCCAAAAGCTCTTTAGCGTCACCTGATTCTGCAAAAGTGTCCTGAAGTCCGATAAACTCCATTTTAGTAGGATGGTTTTTACTTAACACTTCTGCAATTGCTGATCCCATGCCACCTTGTACCTGGTGGTCTTCGCAGGTTACAACTCTGCCGGTTTGTTTGGCAAGCTCAATTACTGTTTTTTCATCAAGAGGTTTGACGGTCGCAATGTTTGCGACTAAAACATTTATTCCTTCTTCCTCCAGTCTTTTCGCAGCAAGAAGAGCTTGGAAGACCATATGTCCTGTTGCAAAAATGACTGTTTTAGGGTTCTTAGTTATCCAGTAGGTCTGTATTTTTTCTTTTTCAAAAGGAGTTTCTTCGGTTGTTATTAAGGGTGTTTTTTCCCTGCTAAATCTTAAATAAACAGGTCCTTCAATTTGGGCAGATTCTATGGTGGCTTTTTTTGCTTCGACTGCGTCACATGGAACAAAAATATTAATTCCGGGCCAAACTCTGGTAATTGCAATGTCCTCAGTTGCCTGATGTGTTGCTCCGTCAGAACCCGTTACTATTCCCGCATGATGCCCCGCGATCTTTACATTTGCCTTGTTGTACACTGCCGTTGTTCTTAAAGTTTCGTAATTTTTTGCAGGGGAGAAGACCGCGAAAGAATTGATGTAGGGAATTTTTCCTGCTTCCGCAAGGCCTGCTGCAATTGCCGCCATATTTTGTTCCGCAACTCCGCATTCAACAGATCGTTGAGGATATTTTTCAACAAATTTATCTACCTTACAGGATTCTCCCAGGTCAGCATTTAAAACTACAACATCGGAATTAGTTTCCCCAAGCTCCATTATGCCATTCCCAAATCCATCTCTGGTTGCTTTTTTCTCTACATCTTGTTTCAGATATTTTTCGTTAAGTTTTAAATCAAAATTTAACATATTTTTAAATTTTATCTAGTTCTTTAATTGCTTTTTCTGCTTCTTCTTTGCTTGGAGCTTTGCCGTGCCAATGATAGTCGTTTTCAAGAAAAGAAACTCCAAATCCGGGAATGGTATGGGCAATAATAACAGTTGGTTTTTCCTTATTTTCTTTGGCAATTTCAACAGCATCAATAAAGGCTTTAATATTGTTACCATCTATTTCTAAAGCATTCCAGTTAAAAGCCTCATATTTTTCTTTTAGAGGTTCAAGTGGCATTACTTCTTCTGTGAAATTTGTAATTTGAATATTATTTCTGTCAATTACTTGCGTAATGTTGCTTAATCGTTTTGCACCTGCGAACATTGCTGCTTCCCAGATATTTCCTTCTTGATGCTCACCGTCAGAGGTAAAGCAATAGATATGGTGTTTTTTGCCATCCATTCTGGCTGCAATTGCATGACCGATTGCTTGGGAAAGACCTTCTCCTAAAGGTCCTGAGGTGGTTTCAAGTCCTGGGAGATCCTGTTTATGAGGGTGACCTTGTAATCGAGATCCAAGTTTTCGTAGAGTCATTAACTCATCAACGGGAAAGTATCCGGCAAGCGCCATAGAAGCATATTGAACAGGGCAAATGTGTCCATTAGAAAGAATTAACCTGTCTCGATCTTTCCAGTTTGGATCTTTTGGATTATGATTAAGAACATAAAAATACATGGCGGTAAAAATATCCGCCATACCTAGAGAACCAGCAGTATGTCCTGACCCGGCTTCTGCCAGCATTTTAATAATTAGCTTTCTAATCTCCTTAGCTTTACCTTGCAAGCTTTTCAATTTTTCCTCAGAAAATTCTGTAGTCACTATGAAAATTGTACCATATTTATATCAGATTTTACCTCTTTACATTGATTTGTAAATTTTGTTAGAATGGTCAAATGGCGGTTAAAAAAGCAGCAGCAAATAAATCCAATCCATCAAAGACGAGCGTTGTAGAAACAGGCCCACAAACGATATCCAAACCTAAAATTCCAGTCTCCAACAAAACTTTGGTAATAGCGTTAATCGTTGCACTAATTTTAATTGGAGCATATCTTTTAAGAAATCAAATTATTGTTGCAACTGTAAATGGACAACCGATATCCAGAGTCTCATTACTTCAAGAGCTTGAAAAGCAGCAAGGAAAGAAAGTTCTTGACACGATGATTACTACAACCTTGATATTTCAGGAAGCAGAAAAAAAGAACGAAAAAGTTAGCGATGAGGAAGTAAATAATGAAATTAAAAAAATATCTGAAAACTTAAAAAAACAGGGGCAAGACCTTAACACTGCTTTGACAGCCCAGGGGATGACCCTTGAAGGTTTAAAAGAGCAAATTAAAATACAGCTAACTCTAAAAAAGCTCTTGGCAAAGCAATTAGTAGTGAGTAATAAGGAAATTAATGATTATTTGGAAAAAAACAAAGAAAGTTTACCAAAAATAGATGCCAATCAATTGAAAGACAGTGTTAAGAGTCAATTAGAACAGGAGAAATTTAATACGGCCGTGAATGAGTTGATTCAATCCCTCAAAGCAAAAGCAAAAATATCCTCAGATCTTTTTAAATAAATAATTCTTTATTGACAAATATCCTCAAATAAGGCAACAATTAATCTATGGTGGAAGGAGGTGAAAAATGAAATTAGTTCACGGTGTCGCATTCTTACTATTGGTAATTGGAGGCCTTAATTGGGGACTTATTGGATTATTTAATTTTAATCTAGTTGCAGCATTGGTTGGAGCAGTTCCGCCTGTTGAGAAAGTTGTTTACATTTTAGTTGGTGCTTCAGCAGTCTATATTGCCTTAACACATTCAGGTTATTGTAAACTTTGCTCAGGGAAGAAATAGTACTATAAATGCCTAACAAAAAATAAGAAATATTGCTATAATAGCTGACATGGATAAAAGATTTCTCTATGTAATGGGCGTTGTAGCAGTAATTTTAGCAATTCTTCTTGCTGCAAATGATCTGAAGAAAAAAGAACCCTCGATCTTAGATAAACTTACAACAACTCCAACGCCTGCAATAGGAGTAGGGGCCCAATATGTTACACAAGCTCCGCCTCCAACCGCCATACCGACTATCCCAATGTCAGCATCTCCATCTGCAATGGAAACATTGGAGGAAGGTCTAATGATAGGAGACATAAGGGTTGGAACAGGGAAACAGGTAAAAGCAGGGGATACAATCATAGTAAATTATAGTGGTGCTTTAGAAAATGGAGCAAAATTCGACAGTTCATATGATCGTGGGCAACCATTAGAATTTCAAATAGGAACTGGGAAGGTTATTAAGGGTTGGGATTTGGGAGTTGTTGGAATAAAAGAAGGTGGAAAAAGAAGACTTATCATTCCTCCGGAGTTGGGATATGGAGCAGCCGGAGCTGGTAACGGGGCAATTCCTCCAAATGCGACACTCATTTTTGATGTTGAAGTATTAAAAATTAAGTGAAAATAAAAGTAAGTGTTAAAGCAAACGCAAAGAAAGAACTAGTAGAAGTGCTTGATGCTAAACATTTTGCCGTGCATGTAACTCAATCTCCGGAAAAAGGTAAAGCAAACGACGCTGTTTTAAAAGCATTAGTAAAGCATTTGGGGATTTCTCCCTCAAGAATAATTCTTATAAGAGGTGAAAGATCAAGAAGCAAGGTGTTTGAAATCTCATAATATCAAGTTCCAACTATTCTGGTGGCTACTTGCACTCTAATTGAATTTATGGTAAATTGCATTCTGATATGACAGAGATGGATTCGGCAGAGAGGACATTTGGAGCCCAAGAGGGGGCATTATATAAAGAACCATGGATTGTAGATGGTTTTATGAAGACAGCGAAAAAAGCCGTAGGCCAACATATTGCTTCCCCAAGTTTTATTTTAGAAGATGGCCGGATTGTTCAATTTGTCGATGGGAGAGAAGGTAAAAAATCTCGGGAAAAAATAAAAGATTTTTTAACCGGACGACATTGGTATCTTTTTACAATTAAAACCCCTTTTTCCGGTGGCTTTAAATATGAGACTTTTTCTGCTTATGATGACAAGGATTTGCCGACTGTAATTTGTCACTGGGAAAAGGAAGTCCTTGAAGAAGATCGCAAAGCTCTTCTTGCAATGCATTCGATTCCAGAGCGGACCACAGATGAGCAAATACTATATTTAATGAGAACGATAGCACAAATCGATCCGACAAAAAGAGTGAACGGAGAAGGAACATTATTGGGTAGGATCAGAAGGAATTAAAGGTTGAATTTTAGTTGGGCGAGTAGATCTTCTAACGCTTTTATTATTTCTTCAAGTGTTCCGCTGACAGTAACTTTTATTTGATTACCATGTTTCTCAAGAGTTCCTGTTGGAGCTACGCTGGGAGTCGGAGTAAGTGAAGCAGTAGGTGTAACGGTTGGAGAATCGTTTTCATCGTCAATCTCACTTTCATTTTCATTTTCTTCACCTCCTTTGCTTTGTTGTACTTTAATATCTTTTGCGTAATATATTCCGTCAATAAGTTTACCCTCTACCTTTACAAAAGCATCTTTTACAAGAGTTCCTTTTATCTGCAGTTTTCCCGTTGCTGTTGCATCCAATTTTATAGTTTTTCCGTTTAAGTCAAAAGATGCAGCTGAAACGTTGCTAATATTTCCTTTCATTTCAAATCCTTTCCACTTGGGGTGATCTTTGTTTACTCCTCTTACAATGATTTGCTGAATTTCTTTACCGATATTCCTTGTTTCTACTGTTTCAGTTTCAGGAGTGGAAGTTACCGAAACACTTTGTGTTTCTTTGGGAAATAGATTTTTGTTGTTTTTACTTTCTGTTTCTGCTCTTGCTTGAGCAAGGACCAGAATTAAAAGGATAAGTGTAACTGCTAGGACTGCGATAAATTTCTTCATATAAAATGTATAACGAAACGCGATAAATTTCGTTACAATATGTAACCATGCTAAAATAGGGC
>JAMCTK010000004.1 GCA_023381035.1 Patescibacteria group bacterium | reverse complement strand
AAAGTTACCAGCAATTAGAATTAATTCACGTGGCAACAGACGCTACAAAAAAGAAGCAGTCCTATGGCTGCTTGGAATTCAACAAAAGTCCGAATAAGTCTTCTTTTATCCCCTAAAAGTCAGGAAGCGAACAAGCGATTCCCAAAAACCTAATATCAGATGATCTATATCAACAACGACTTGGAACACAGCTTTTGCCCAACCAAACAGCTCAAAATTCTCCGGCTTACTCTGAGTTTCTACTCCTAAAACCTCCCGTTTTTCATCATCATAGAAAATAAGCTTTGACTCAGGAGTACTTGCGGATAAAACATCTGTTTTTATTGATACGAATTTATCATCTCTTTGGGATATCTTCTGGGGGGAAATCAAAAAACTTGCTTCTCCAAGGTCTTTAATGACGTTTGTTCCATTACCATCATTGGCAAGAACCATCGAGGTCGGCAGAAAATTAACAGTGGCCATACCAGCCATTTTTCCTTTTAGATAGAACGTAACAAAATTCCCTTCTGTTCCTAAAAATCCAGGATTAGGCAATCCTCCTGTTAGTCTTGCATATCCGGTTTTATTGTCTATTTCTTTTTGGATAAAGATATTTGCAAAAGAGTTATCGGTTGATATACTTGAAACTTCTACTCTTCTAGGATCAAAAGCAATGTCTATTCTTACTGCATTAATAGGTCTTTTGATTCCAACGAGCTTAACGTCCATTGGAAATATCTCCCCCATTTTATATTCTTTTCTTGGAGGAATAATGAAAGATACTGATTTTTCCGCTGCTGGAAACCCGGCTAAAACCAAGATTTTGCTTTCTAAAAACACGAGTCCAGCCGATAACACAAAAAAACAAATAACTAATCCGGCATTGTAAAACGCCGAGTGAATTGTTTTAATATAAATTCCCTCTGCTTTGGAAACTGGAACCTTGCATGAAGGGCATATTTCTCCATCCTTTTTGAGACGACAAAAAAAGCAAAAAGTCTGTCTGGGAAGAATAAACCACCAAATTGGAAGCGCAACCGCTAGGAAGAGGCCAAAAATAGCCATTATATGAACCAAAAACCAAGCGCCGATGGCAATTGGAATAATTAATAAAAATACTTTAATCCAAGTCTTCATCTTCTATTAATATAGTAAAGAAGGACAGAAAAATCAAAAACGTCACACTTTTCATCCTTATTTATATCACACTTCTCAATCTCCTGAGGTAATTCTAATTTTGATATTTGCTTATTATCTTGTCTGTTTGCACTTTCTGCTGTGGCTAATTTTACAAACGCCTTCCACTCGTCAACCCATTCCTTAACCGCAGAATAAATCTCGTTAGTTGTGATTAAACCGTCTTTATTAGGATCAAGATTCAAAACTGCAACAGGAATAATTTGCGGTTGCGAAATTATGTTTCTTATAATATCGGTAATAATATTGGGAGCGGAAGTCGGAGTCGGAGGAACCGGCGTAGTCACTACTGTTTCCGCAACAGGCACAGATGTGACCAAAGGAACAGACGTAGGAGTATTGGTGGGCACAGGAGTTGCAGTTGGAACGGAGGTGGGCACGACTGTTGGAGCCGGAGACGGTGTTGGCGTTGGAGTAGGAGTTGGAGTAGGACATCCATTGGTATTAAAATCGCAGGCTATGTCGCAGGTCAAAGTTCCGGGACCAAAGCCCAGGCTTTGACAATTTTTACCTTTGAGGTCAGAATTATCACATTGTTCAGGGTCTTCAGCAACGAGGTCTCCGCAGACAGGTATTCTTACGCTAGTAATAATCGCTTGATTAGTCAGCGCAATTGCCTTTTCATACGAAAGCAATATAAGAAGAATTGCTAAAAAAAGATTTGATAATTTTACTTTGCGTATCATTCATTCTCAGTTTCATCAAGCTTTTTCTCAAGTCTACTTCTTCGAGGCCCATTGTCCTTCTTTCCTATGTTTACTTGTACATTAACAAATCTCTTTAGCACTCTTACTATTATGATTAGAGCCAAACCAATTGCAATGATGTTGGTCCAAGGATAGTTATTTACCCAGAAAGCAACAACTTTATAATAAATTCCTTCGAAGATGTTGCCGGGAATAACTGTAAAGTAAAGTTTAGAGGCAGCAGCAATACCAATAGCAGCGCCTGCCCCTTTGGAATCTATGATTGGAAACCCTTCTACAAAGGTAAAGTAGGTTCCTGGTTCAATTCTTACCGGCAGATTTAATCTTACCTTAACAATTTCTGCTTTTCCAGGTTTCAGTGAAAAGGTAGAAGGTGAAAAGGAGAACCAGGTTTTGTCAGGTTTTAGTTCTTTTTGTTTTTCAAAGCTACTTATGGTAACAGAATATTTTGCTTCTTCATCACCTGTATTTACAACCGTGAAAGGAGGAAGATTGTAGGACATTCCTGGTTTTAACTTTTGATTTATTACTATTTTACCTGTCCCCACTCCAACTCCGATTCTGGCAAAAACTGAAGAAGAAGCAACAAAAAGAAAAATTATGAGCAGTGCTAAAGGAAGATAAATCTTTTTCATTATCAGAATTGTACAGTTAAAGTGAAGAGTTTTGCAATACTCTAATTAGCAGCTGCTGTAACTGTAACGTTTGCAGTTTGCTGTGTAAAAAATGTAGTTGAAGAAGGAGCTGTTATTTTTAAATCAAAAACCTGTGTTCCCGAAGAAGCAACTGAGGCAGCAAGAGTCTGGTCACTTGTTGTTAAAGCTGTCCAGCTAGGAGTAGTATCACAGGTGGTAGTGCAGAATTGATGAACATAGTTGTTTGTTCCTGCAGATCCTGCTAATGTCCAATTTGTTGTATCTGCTCCTTTAATTGTAAGGATTTCCGATACGTTTCCGCTGTTTGTTGCTGTAATGCTCGTATTTGTTCCGGAAGCAGTTGTATCTTTAGTTCCGCTAGTTGCTAATGTGCCATAGGTAACTGAAGTTACATCCAGGCTTATTGACACGCTCTGAGCTGTAACAGTTGCTGCTACAACTCCGGTTGTTGCAGCAAAAACACTTGGAACAAAAAGTAATGAGGCTAAAACTAAAAGAAAGGAGTTACTTATCAATCTTTTCATTAATTTAATTATTAATTAAAATCTAATAACTTGTCAAGTCCTTGTTTTGCATCTAAGGAGCTGAGGCTACTACTGTCACATTAGAGCTAAATTGATTGTAGGAATTAGTTGATGTAGGCATTGTTAGTCTTAGGTAAATATTACGTGTATTTGGTGATGCAACACTTGTATCTAACCCATAAAGAGTATCTGCAGCAATAAAAGTTGACCAATTAGATCCATCTTTTGAATATTCCCATTTTACTTGACCTGCTCCGTTGGTTGAGTTTAACGACCAGGTATTGACTCCTTGAGTAAAATTAGTGCTTTTAACATTTAAATTAGCAGTTCCTGAATCTACTCTTACGGTTTGCACATCATTTGTTCCGGAAGCAGTCGTGTCTTTAGTTGTATTCAAAGGCAAAGTATTAAAATTAACACTTCCATCAGTGGTTATGCTAATACTTATATCTGCGGCTGTTGTCTGCTCTGCTATCGCGGAATAAACGCCCGATCCGGACGAGTTAACTCCCCTCACCCTATACCTGTAAAGAGTGCTTCCAGTTAAACCCGAATCCGGAAAATTCGTTGCAGTTACACCTGTTCCGACTTCAGCAAAATTACTACATCCTGACCCCTGACATCTTTCGATTTTGTAACTCGTTGCTCCTCCTGAAGGAGCTGTCCAATTTAAAGTAAGGGAGTTACTTTGAACGCTGGTAAAATTAAGAACTGTTGGAGCAGCTGGTCTGGTTAGGATATGCAGCTCTGCAGAAAGAGGAGACTCTGAACTACCGGTATCAAGATCGGAAATGGCAAAATAATAGTCTGTATTGCCTGTGGTTGTAGAGTCCGTATAAGAGTTGGTCGCTGAATTTGCCAGAAAATTACCAGTAGTAACAGGTGACGAAGTATTTCTATAAATCTTGTATGGCGTTGTTCCATGAAGAGCAGGAGTTCCCGAACTCCCTGTCCAGGTTAACGCAGCGTTTGTTGAACCATCAATAGATGAATCAGAGGGGTTAGCAGGAGCGACATTCAGCTGAATATTGTCTATGATTCCTCCCCCGACCTCATTAAGGTCCGCTACTCCAGTCCAGAATGCTCGAATATAATAAGTAGTTCCTGATGTAAGAGTGAATTCCGAAGTAAAAGTTCCTCCTTGCCAAGTAGTATCGTTTGCCACTGTGTTGCCATTAAAAGCAGTCGCAATAACAGAGCCGTTTGCACAAGTTGAAACTCCTGTTAAAATTTCTAATTTAACCTGATTGCTATCCAAGGCGTTTACTTTAATTCTTTTGTAATATCCTCTTAATTTTGCTTTAACATCTGCTCCTGGTGTAAACGTTTGCCAGATACACTTAGTCCAAGTATTATTAGTTCCTCCTCCTGTCCATTGACCTTTAAAATCATACCCATCTCCATCTTGAGAAGATGCATCTGACACTCTTGTGTAGGAATTCTGAGTGGTTTTAGAGCTTTTTGATCCTGTATTAATTGTCCATTCAGAGCCTAAAGCACTTTGAAAAGAATGATTAGTCAGCTTGCTGATTGCCAAAAGTTTCTCAGGATCAATAAAGCTTAACAGTAATAGGAGTATTAAAAATGAAATCTGGAGTTTTTTGGACATATTAATATCTTTAATATAGCAAAAAGAAGAAAATTTACAAATTTTATGGTTTCAAAGAAGGAGTCGGAGTTACCGGAGGAATAAAGTCCTTTCCTAATATGATAAGGATTGCAGAATCTACTGTCTTTTCTCCTGTTGGAATTGGGCCTACTTCCCCTCCTAATATTTTTGCAATTTGTTCTGCCATAGCTTTTTGCGAATCAGAGCTATAACTAACTAAAGTTTTTTGGTAGGTATTTTTACTGGCATTATCTTTATCAAGTACCTGAAGAGTTGAAATCTTTTCTTTTAATTTTGTCTCCGCCAAATTAGTTAAACCAATACGGGCTGTTCCATTGAGAATTACTGCTTTTGCTTCTGTTGGTGTTGGAGATATGGATTTATTAGCAGACTTCTGGTTATTCAACATATTCAAATTTACAGATGCAACTTCAATTAATTTATTTATAGAAGGTCTATACAAAATTGCTTTTTGTGCCTGAGAGTAAATTAAAACCTTATCGTCATTTTCGGCGTTTTTAAAAAAGGCTTGATTGGCAAGTTTTTTCTTGTCTGAAACTGTTGCTACTGTTGGAGTCTCTCCTGATGGAAGAACAATCAAGTTTCCAACCTTGGTTAAAAGCTCCTGGGTCTCTGCTTTACTGGCCTGACTTGGGTCGTTAAGAAGTTTTTGAGCCTGCTGATACTTGGAATAAAAATAAAAAGAGGAAATAAGAGCAATAGCCACAACAACAAAGACTATGGGAAATATAATATTTTTATTCTTAGTAAACATGATTTTCAAGTATAATCATACTTTATGCTCGAAAACCTTGTCAAGCTAATTTTGTCTATGATTGATCTATTCACTTCTTGAGTTTTACTTGATAGAATCATCTTGTGATTTGCTAATGAAAAATAAGACTGAACCATCTAATCTTTTCGTTCATTTATTTATTCCTCACAAGCTCATTTTTATCTTTTATGCTGTCTTTCTGATTGCCGGACTTTTTCTTGGTCAGTACCTTTCTATCTCAACCGAGTCAATTCCCAAGCTTCAATCTTTGTACCCAGGATCAAAAGAAATCAGGTTAAACAATGGATATAAATACACAAATCCTCTGCTGGAATGTGAAACAACTCAAAACTCTTCAGAAAAAGAATACAAACCTTCTAAGAATAAAGTTGAAGAAATAATCAACAATAAAAAGGCTTTAGGAGAGATAAACGACGTAGCTATCTACTACCGTGATCTTAACAATGGCCCTTGGTTTGGAATTAATGAAAAAGCATCTTTTAGCCCGGCAAGTCTGCTGAAACTACCGATAATGATGGCTTATTTTAAAAAACTGGAATCTAATCCTTCGTTCCTGGATAAAAAAGTAACTTATGAAGATTTCGCTGCTTCCGAAATGGAATACTTTAAACCTCAAGTTACCCTTAAACCTGGAACATCTTATACGCTTTTAGAGCTAATAGAAAGCATGATAAAGTACTCTGATAATAATGCTCTTTCGCTTCTAGGAGAAAATATTGATACTTCTGCTGTAAACAATGTAATGTCTGATTTGGGAATAGAAAACGTAACAGAAAGCTCTCCTCAGGATTTTATGTCTGTTAAATCCTATGCCACGCTCTTTCGTGTTCTATATAATGCCTCGTATCTTACCAGAGAATCATCGGAAAAGGCTTTGCAGATACTAAGCAATGTTAAATTTGATAAAGGAATTATTCAAGGACTTCCTAAAAATATAGCAGTTGCTCACAAGTTTGGAGAAAGAGACTTAAGTAACGGAACCAGACAGCTCCATGATTGCGGAATTGTTTACTATCCTAATCATCCATACCTTCTTTGCATTATGACCAGAGGACAAGAATACGAAAAAATGTCCGGAGTTATCGGGGACATCTCAAAAGAAATCTATTCAGATATTAATCAGAAGTATAAAAAATAAGATCGATTACCCTACACTCCCTTGCGGTACTCTGCCTGATGTTGTTTAAGAATTTTATCAAAATCTGGGTTTTCAAAATGTTCTTTAAGAAAATTTAAGGTTTCCTTTGAATCCTGTGTGTTTACAAAAATACCGGTAACAAGCTCAAACCCGCCAATTGTTTTCTGCCTAGGAATTAGCCTTAAATACCAGTCTTTTCCAGGATATATGTAGTAATTAAACGACATGTCTTTTCCATGCCTGATATCCATAATTTGAATCAGACGTTGAAGAATTTGAGCAAAATCCTTAATCTCTACGTCCGTAATATCACCAAATTCCCTGCCTCTTTTTTTTGGTGCTATCCAAACTTCATCCGGCCATTGACTGGTGTCTGGACAAAATAAATAAAAATGATTGTTTTCAATCATCTTTTTTTTTTCGAGTAGCTTCTCGCTTAAGAAATTA
>JAMCTK010000003.1 GCA_023381035.1 Patescibacteria group bacterium | reverse complement strand
GCTGCTCCAAACATAACTGAGCGAATGTCAAAATCGTCAGGGACTACTTGAATTTGTGGAAGATGTAAGAAAGGCAGACTTTTGCTCCAGTGATGGGCAATAAATTCCTGAGATAAATCTTTTTCCTGGGAACTGAAAATAATTACTCTATTAGGAAGAATCTCCGGCATCTCAAAATGCTTTAAGAGAGTGTCAACTGTAAAAGGAGCGGACTCATGAATTATTGAGCTTTTGCTTTCAGTAATCCTGCTTGCTTTCAACAGAGAAACGGTTAAGTTGTGTTTCCCAACTTGAGCAAAGATTGCCGTAATCGGAGCGCCCTCCTCTTCTTGTAATAAATTAACAATTGCTTCAGAAGTTTGTAAAAAACCGATTGGTGTAAGGCCCAATTCATCACTAACCTTTCTTAACTTATCTAAGTATTCTTTTTTAATTTTATTGTCTTCTACCCAGGAATCTTTAAGAGAAAAAATGGTTTTTTGAGTTTGAACGTTTTCGGGAAGCGATTCTTCAGCCTTTGAGATAACCTTGTCGCAAGCTTGCAAAAGCTCTTCTGTTGTAATTTCTTCTATTGAGTTTTCAAATTTTTCTTCCCCTTGGCCTATTAACTTTAATGTTCCCAGGAGTTCTTTAAAAACAATAGCTGATACCTTATCATCTCTAAGAATTAAAGATAAATAATATTGTGGTTTCTCTTTTTTCTCTAAGAATGGCAGTGAAGGTAATTTCATAATTTATTGTTGGACCTTGGCATAAATTCTTTTTTGCCCGTGTCCGATATTTTCCTGTTTAATTATTTTAAAATTTTTAAGCATGCCCGTGTTTTCCACATGTGGGCCACCGCAAATTTCTTTAGAATAATTACCTACTAAGTATACTTTTACATTATCTTGGTATTTCGCGTCAAATAATCCGATTGCTCCTAGCCTGCGCGCTTCATCTAGGGACATCATTTTCATCTCAACCTTTAAATTTTCCTTGATTTTACTATTGACGGTATTTTCAATTTGTTTTAGTTCTTCTTCGGTTAATTTTTCTCCATAGCTGAAATCAAACCTAACCCGCTCATCCGTTATATTGGATCCTATTTGATGAACTGTTTCTCCTAACATGTCTCTTAAAGCTTGATGTAAAAGATGAGTGACGGTATGCCCTGCAACTGTTTTTTCACTGGAATCAGCCAGTCCTCCTTTAAACATTCCAGCTGATGCGGTTCTTGACAGCTCTTTGTGTTTTTCAAACTCACTCATAAATTCTTCTAAATTCACCTTTTTACCTTTTTGAGCCATTAGTTCAACAGTAATTTCGACAGGAAAACCAAAAGTTTGATATAAGTCAAAAGCTTCTTTGCCTGTAATATCCATAGTTGTTTCAATCATTTTCAATCCTTTTTCCAAACTTCTGCCAAATCTTTGTATTTCCTCTTGGATAACAGGTTGAATAATTTTAAAATCTCTTTCCTTTTCAAGCCTGGTGTCTACTTTTTCTTCAATTTTCAATATTTCCTCAACAATTAAATTGAAAGCATCAATAGGTGCTAAGACGTTTGCCAGTTGATACATTTTCACAACAGACCGTCTTAGCAATCTTCTTAGGACATAGCCTTGCTCTTTGTTAGCAGGTTTTACGCCTGCAAGAATTATAAAAACAGAAGCTTTAAGGTGATCCGCAATTACCCGCATGGGAGCTTTATCTTCTCCTTCGTAAGGCTTGTTGATTGCTTTTTCAATTACTTTTATAACAGGAAAATAAAGCTCTGTTTTAAAAATATCCTGTTCATTTGTTGCCGCTGCCAATAATCTTTCCAGTCCTCCTCCAAAGTCAACATTTTTTTGTGGAAGTTCTTCGAATCCATTCTCTTTTTTAACATATTGCATAAAAACAGAATTGCCGATTTCCAGATATCTTCCGCAGTCACAATTAATGTGACATTTAGTGTCTTTGAAAGGGCTTTGTTCATGAATTTTCGGATCGCCGAAATCATAAAAAACCTCGCTGTCCGGTCCTCCGGGTTCGCCAATAGGCATCTTGTCCGGAACTCCTGAGCGTGACCACCAGTTTTTATTTACACCGTAAAAAGAAATTCTGCCCTCTAAATCAACTCCTTTTTTCTCAAAAAGTTCTTTCCAGATTTCTTCACTTTCAGTATCTTTAGGAATATTATTAAAGCCCTCAAAGCAAGAAACATAAAGCTTATTCGGATCAATTTCTAGCTCAGTAGTTAAAAACTCAAAAAACCAGGGGAGTTGCTCTTTTTTAAAATAACTGCCTAAAGACCAGTTTCCCATCATTCTAAAAAAAGTAGTATGGCGGTTATCGCCTATCTCTTCAATGTCCTGAGATCTAAAGCTATTTTGAACATTAACCAGCTTTGTTCCTTGAGGATGAGGTTCTCCAAGTAAATATGGTACTAATGGCTGCATGCCTGAGGAGGTAAAAAGGGTAGTTGAATCATTTTCCGGAACCAAGGAGGAGTTCAGAATTTCTTTATGGCCTCTTTCTTCAAAAAACTTAACATATTTATCTGCGATGTCTCTTGCAGTCATGCTTGAATTATATCAGAAAAGAGCCTGGTAATCCCATGTTTTTTAAATATTAAAGAATGCAATTAAATGCTTGCAATTAAATGTGATGGTTTGCTAGACTCAGATTATGATAAAGGAAGATCAGAAATCAACCAAAGACAAAGTTTCCCATATTTGCAAGAAGGGAACCGGTGGAACGGGTGGAAATGTTGTTTATGGATTAGGGCTCATCGGAGCTGCAGTCTATTTTCTTCAACACGCGGATTCATTCGGAGCAGGTGTAATCGGAATCCTTAAAGCTATTGTTTGGCCTGCACTATTTGTTTACAAATTCCTAGAACTTTTAAAATTTTAATCTTGGGAAGGTGAACCTATGAAGATTAATGCACAGTGGCATAGGGAAAACAAAATGCCAAAAAACCCCAAACTGGAAGATAGGATTAAATGGCATAGGAATCATCAAAAAAATTGCAATTGTCGAGAAGCTCCAGAGAGCATTAAGAAGTTTTTTTAAATAGATTATGAATAGGAAGTTTTTAAAAGATTTACTGGGTTGGGGATTTATTCTTTGGCTTATTGGTTACTTGCTGGGAATAGCTTTGTTTTCAGTTGTTTCAACTTCCTTGATTGGTTGGATAATTATGCCAATTGGTGCAGCAATTACCTTTTGGGTTTTATTTAAAAGAATAAAAGCAGTAGATTTTAAATATTATTTATACTTGTCCGTAGCTTGGACTTTAATTGCAATTATTTTTGATTATTTCTTTCTCGTAAAAACTTTTAATCCTGCAGATGGTTATTATAAGCTGGATGTTTATCTATATTACTTTTTAACTTTTCTTCTTCCTTTGTTGGCTGCTTATATCAAAAAAAATTATCTTAATTTAACTTCTTAATTTATTAACTCCTTCTTACAAGGAAATAACAATCCCAATTTATACTGTCCTTATGAGTAAAGTAGTTCATTTTGAGATACCGGCAGACGATATAGAGCGTGCCCAAAATTTTTATCACGATGTATTTGGTTGGAAAATAAATGAAATGCCAAAAATGAAATACACAATTGTCCACACAGGTCCCTTGGATGAGCAAAACATGCCTAAGGAATCAGGCTTTATAAACGGTGGTCTAATGGAGCGTCGGGATGAATTTCAACATCCTGTTATTACCATTGATGTGGATGATATTGAGGAGGCTTTAGAAAAAATCACAAGTAAAGGCGGAGAAGTTGTTATGAAGAAAATGGAAGTTGGAGATATGGGATGGACGGCATACTTTAGGGATAGCGAAGGAAACATGATTGGTCTCTGGCAAAATAAAGTAAATAGTTAACCTCAAATATTCTTCTATTAAACTTCGTTGACTTTTCGAAATTTAGGAATATAATACTGATCTATGAGCGCAGAAAGAGAAAGTCAATTGAATGATTGACAGATAAATGCCATAGAACAATACCTAAATGTTTGAGAAGCAATAGTAGAAGTAGGTCTATATGTTGAAAATCCAAAAATTTATCCAACATTGGGAGATTTGCTTAAAGGAGATGCGTTAAAAAAGGGATCAATAGTTACAGGATGTTTTCGATCAACTGGAAAACCCTTCAAAGCAGTTGTTGTTGGAACAAGCCAAACTCGGCAAGAGAATAATAGATGTTTCAGCGTGAGAGTTGAAGACAAAATAATAACTCTTGGAGAGGGAACCAGAATAAGAACCCTTAATGGTATAGCTCAAAGACTTGCTCTTGAAAAACCCTTCTAAGTATCTGCCTAATCCTCAAGCAAAATTGCTTTTAGTGAGTCTAATCTGATATAAACATTTCTCATGTCTGAAAATTGTGAACTCAAGGGAAGACCATGCCAAGGATATATAGAAGAAAGAACAACTTGGGATATTGTTGGAAGCATATGTGCTCAGAATGGTGAAATTGAGGAAATTGATACAAGTAGTTTAGTCGCTCGTGATATCTTTGATCTCCCTCCTGTAGAAGTGGTGGGAGCATACTCAGAAATTTGTGACGGAAAACATAGTTGCAACCGATGTACAGATCTAATTAAAGGTGTTGCTGTTACACTAGGCTTAACCACTCCAAAACCCGAATAACTTTTCTCCTGATATAATTAAATAGTGATAAAAGGTGTTGACTATATTGGAGTAGGTGTTGGAGCAGCTATTTTCAACCCTGAGGGCAAATTACTTTTAACTTTACGTGGACAAAAAGCTAGAAATGAAAAAGGAAAATGGGAGCTTCCAGGCGGAGGAGTGAATATTAAAGAAACTTTTGAGCAAGCGTTAAGACGAGAAATTAAAGAGGAGCTTGATATAGAAATTAAGATCCTTGAGCTTCTAGGAATTTGTGATCATATTATTTATGAAGAAAATCAGCATTGGGTTTCCCCTACCTATATCTGTAAGATTTCCAAAGGTAAACCGAAAATTCTCGAGCCGGAAAAGTGTGCTAACTTTGGTTGGTTTACAATCAATGAAGCAAGAAAACTGCCGCTTTCCATAATTACTACATACGATCTTAGTTTGCTTGAGAAAAAATACTCCAAAGGCTTCACCATTTGAGCAAACAGTCCTTATCCCAAAGACTAATAGCAATATCTTGGTCAATTTTTAACAGATGCGGTCCTGTTTCTACTGCAGGAATTTTCTCCGGTCGATCGGAGAAAGGGTCTCGGGTATGGTATCCTGTTGTTTTTTGAATTAATTCAACGATATCAGGATCCAATAATAACGGTACTGAATATTTGTCAAAAAGATATTCTCCTCGAAGATAAATGCCATAATTTTTCCTACCCTCTTCTAAGAAGATGGTTTCCCTAAGCTGTGTGGATTTAATTCCATACAAACCAAGAATTGCTTCGAGTCTTCCTTCTACTCCTTTAAACTTTTTTTGAAAACCATTGTAAATATGAAGAAGATCAATGTCGCTTCCGTTAGTTGCTTTTCCTCTGGCAACTGAACCAAATAAAAAAGTTCCCAAATATCCAGGCTCTATACCTGATTGTTCAGATAAAAGTGTTTTCAGAAGGGAGATTGTCCCTTGAAAATCTCTTAGGTCTACCATGGGAGGCAAGGCTGCGTTTGTTAAGTAGGAAATGTCAGGAACATAAATTGTGTCCTCAGCGAATTGAGTTTTTGTTTCCAGTAAATTCATGGGCAGTATTATAGCAAAATTAATCTGTTTATATTTGACCCATATATTTTTACTGCTTGACAGCCTGCAATTAGGTGTGATATAAATCTGATACTTTATATAAAGGATTAAGAGGAGAGATCCTCGGTTATTTTTTTTGTAAAAAAACTAATACCTTACAATAATCCAGCTTAAAAGTTCTCATCAGATGCCAAAGGCCGACAAAAATAAGAAAAATAACGTACGAGAGAATTGGGGAAAAGAATATGACCTTCTGCCTAGGTTAGACCTACTCGCCACACAAAAAAGATCATATCAATGGTTTTTAGAAACAGGAATTGGTGAAGTTTTGCAAGAGATTTCTCCAATTGAAGATTTTACCGAAAAAAACTGGACGTTGATTTTAAAAGATTACAGACTTGGTAAGCCTGTAAGCCAGCCCTCCCTTTGTCTCACTAAAGGACTTACCTACGACGCCCCTCTATACGTAAATGCCACCTTAATAAACAAAAGAACAAACGCCACAATAAACCAAGAAGTATTTCTAGGAGATATTCCTCAGATGACCGAAAGAGGTACATTTGTAGTTAATGGAATTGAAAGAGCAGTTGTAAATCAGCTGGTTAGATCCCCGGGAGCTTTCTTTACCGCAGTTCAAGATAATGTTACAGGCAAAACACTTCATTCTGCAGAAATAAGACCGGTGCATGGATCTTGGCTTGAATTTACAACAACCAGACATGAAACCATAATGGTAAAAATTGACAGAAGAAGAAAATTCCCGGCCACAACTTTTTTACGTGCAATTGGAATTTCTACAAATGAAGACATCAGAGCAAAATTTGCAGACTTGGAAGCTGATGGAGAAACATCATACATTGAAAATACTTTGCAAAAAGATGAAACAGGAGATGAGAGCGATGCGGTTGTTGAGATTTTCAGAAAAATGCATCCAGGAGAACCTATTGTTTTGGAAAAAGTTAGAGAAAACTTTAACGGAATGTTTTTTAATAGCAGACGTTATGATCTAGGTAGGGTAGGAAGATACAAGATTAATAAAAAACTTACAGGAACAACAGGATTTATTCCGGCTGATGGTGAAACAAAAATCTTAACCGTAGAAGATATTATCGGCGCAATTTCTTACTTAATAGGACTGGCCAGAGGAAAAGATGGAGTTGATGATATTGATAGCCTTTCTAATAGAAGAGTCAGAAGCGTTGGTGAACTAGTTGCAAATACTGCATTTAGAATTGGAGTGTTAAGACTGGAAAGAAGTATTAAGGAAAGAATGAGCTTGATCCAGCTCGATACACCCGCCTCTATTTCCAGCTTAATTAATGCAAGACCAATCATGGCTGCAATTAATGAATTCTTTAGGACCTCCCAGCTTTCCACAATCTTAGACCAAACCAATCCCCTTTCAGAAATTGATAATTTAAATAGGCTTACGGTTATGGGAACGGGTGGTATTTCAAGAGAACGTGCAGCCTTTTCAATTAGAGATATTAATGCGTCTCAATACGGTAGAATTTGTCCAATCAGAAGCCCCGAGGGTCCAAACATTGGACTTGTTACATACATGGCTTTGTATGCCAGAATTAATGATTTTGGATTTTTGGAAACACCGTATCGAAAAATAGTTCATGAAAAAAAGGGTAAAACCCTCACAACCAAAGTTACTAACGAAATTATTTATCTAGACACTGATGATGAAAGAGATCACTACATTACACATAACGGAGTAATGGACAAAGACGGAAAAATAACAGTGGATAGAGTACCTGCAAGATACAAAGGAGAATTTATCGAAGTAGACAGAGAAAAAATTGAATATATCGATATTGTCCCAAGACAAGTTGTCGGATCTGCTGCTTCCCTTATTCCATTTGTCTCTCATGATGAAGCAAATAGAGCTCTTATGGGAACCCACATGCAATGTCAGGCAGTACCTCTTTTAAAACCGCAAAGTCCAATTGTTGGAACCGGTATTGAAGGTGAAATATCCTCAGTTATGAGTAGAGTTGCCAGAGCTCCATTTGACGGAGAGGTTACCTATGCAGATGCAAACAAAGTAGTCCTTAAAGGTAAAGGAGAAAAAGAAGAAATAACTTACGGAATTGATTCATTCAAGAGAACTTCTCAAGGAACAGCTTATACTCAAAAAACCATGGTTGTAACGGGACAAAAAGTTAAAAAAGGTGACTTGTTAATCGATGGTCCTGCATCAGATTTAGGAGAATTGGCTCTTGGTCAAAATCTTTTAATTGCTTACAGTTCTTTCGATGGACTTGGATACGAGGACGCTATTGTTATTTCAGAAAGATTGGTTAAAGAAGATGTTTTATCTTCTATTCATATTGAAAAACATGAAGCAGTAGTAGTTGAGACAAAATTGGGACCTGAAGAAACAACAAGAGATATTCCTAATGTTTCCGAAGAGGATTTGGCAAACTTGGATGAAGACGGAATTGTTGTAATCGGATCTGAAGTTTCCTCAGGGGATATTCTAGTTGGGAAAATTGCTCCAAAAGGCGAAACCGAGCTAACAGCAGAAGAAAGATTATTAAGGGCAATTTTTGGAGAACAAGCTCGAGAAGTAAGGGATACATCTTTAAGAATTCCTCATGGAGAAAGAGGTACTGTTATTAATGTTCAAATTTTGGACAGAAAAAAGGGAGATGAATTAGAGCCGGGAGCTCTCAGGAAAATCATTGTCGAGGTAGCTCAACTTAGACACGTTGTTGTTGGAGATAAGCTTGCAGGAAGACATGGAAATAAAGGTGTTATCAGTAAAATTCTTCCGGAAGTAGATATGCCTCATTTAGCAGACGGAACACCTGTGGATATTATAATTTCTCCTGTTTCCGTACTTGCTCGTATGAATTTAGGACAATTATTAGAAGCTCATTTGGGTTGGGCAGGGTTAAAACTTAATAAAAAAATCGGAATACCTGTTTTCGAGGAAATAAAAGAAAGCATGATTACGGATTCACTTAAAGAAGCAGGACTTCCTGTTAATGGAAAAGCGATTCTATATGACGGTAGAACAGGTAAGCCATACGATAACCCAGTAGTTGTAGGAATAGAATATATGATGAAACTTATCCACATGGTTGAGGACAAGACTCATGCCAGATCAACAGGACCATACTCTTTGGTTACTCAACAACCGCTTGGAGGAAAAGCTCAAATGGGAGGACAGAGACTTGGAGAGATGGAAGTTTGGGCCCTTGAATCTCATAGAGCGAGATATACATTACAGGAAATGCTTACCATTAAGTCCGATGATGTTGTCGGACGTGCCAAAGCTTTTGAGGCAATCGTAAAAGGTACAGACATCCCAACTCCAAAAGTTCCTGAATCATTTAAAGTTCTTATCAAAGAGCTTCAAGCGTTAGGGCTCAATGTTGTTCCGGTTGGAGTACATGCAGTTGTAGAAGAAATAGTTCCTCCAACAACAACTATTCTTCCTGAAGTTAAAGAAGAAACTGTTGAAGCTGTCTCAGAAGAAGCAAAAGAATTACAAGAAGAATTGGGTGCAGAAAATGATGAGACAGTTAAAGAGGGAGAAGGAATGACCGTTGCACAACCAGGAGAGGAAGAAGTAGAATTGGAAAACGTGGAAAAAGAAGAGGAGCCAAAAAATGAATAACGATAACTTTAAAAAAATGAAAGATATTACAATCTTAGACTTTAAGTCCTTAAAGATTCTTTTAGCAAATAAAGATGATATTTTGGATTGGTCTTATGGTGAGGTTACCAAACCCGAAACAATCAACTATAGAACTCTTAGACCGGAGAAAGCAGGTCTTTTTGACGAAAGAATCTTTGGTCCAACCAAGGATTGGGAATGTTATTGTGGAAAATATAAAAGAATTAGAAATAGAGGTATAATTTGCGACAAATGCGGCGTTGAAGTTACTCTTTCTAGGGTAAGAAGAGAGAGAATGGGCCATATTATGCTTGCTGCTCCTGTTGCCCATGTATGGTTCTTTAAAGGATTATCCTCTGCTTTGCCATTAATTTTGGACATGCCTCAAAAAAGCCTGGAATCCGTAATTTATTATGCATCTTATTTAATCACCGATGTTGATGAGGAAAAAAGAAAAGAAAGCTTTGCGGTTTTGGCAGAAAACATTGAAAAAAGAAAAGAAGAGTTAAAAGCAGATATTGATGCCGAAGAGAAGAAGCTTGATGAAGAAATTGAAGAAAAGAAAAAAGAATTAAAACAAACTAAAGCCAAGGATGAACAAAAAGCTTTGGTTTCCGAGGAATTTGAACTTCAAAAAAGACAAAAAATTGCAAGACTAAACGATAGATTTGCTTCTGAATCCAAAAAAATGGATGAAATCGCAGATGCCCTCGGAAGACTCTTAAAGAGTCTTAAAATTGGAAGCGTTTTATCCGAAGATGAGTATTTTAAGATTCTTGAATACGATATTCCAACTTTCTTTACTATTAAAACAGGAACAGATGGACTTTTGGAACTTATCACCAAACTTGATCTTAGCCAGTTAATAATTGATTTAAGAAAAGAAGCAGATAAATCCAAAGGACAAAAATACCTTAAGCTGATCAAAAGATTAAGACTAATTGAGGTAATGAGAAAAGCAGGAGTTACTCCTACTTCAATCATTATGCAAGCTTTACCGGTTTTACCTCCGGATCTTAGACCAATGGTTCAGTTATCGGGTGGAAGATTTGCAACATCAGACCTTAACGACCTATATAGAAGAGTAATTAACAGAAATAATAGGTTAAAACACTTAATTTCTCTGGGAGCACCTGAGATCATCCTTAGAAACGAAAAAAGAATGCTTCAGGAGGCTGTAGATTCGCTTATAGACGCCTCACAGAGAAGCACTCAGGTTACCTCTACTTTAAGATCGCTTTCCGACATGTTAAGAGGTAAGCAGGGAAGATTTAGACAAAATCTTCTTGGAAAAAGAGTAGATTATTCAGGAAGATCAGTAATCGTTGTCGGACCAAATCTTAAATTATCTCAGTGCGGTCTTCCAAAAGAAATGGCACTTGAGATGTTTAAGCCTTTTGTTTTAAGGGAAGTTATCGTAAGAGGTTTTGCTCCAAACATTAAGTCCGCTAAGAGATTTATCGAAAAAAGACCACCGGAGGTATTTGATATTTTAGAAGAAATTACCAAAAATCATCCAGTGCTTTTAAATCGTGCTCCAACTCTTCACAAGCTGGGAATTCAAGCTTTCTATCCAGTGTTAACAGAAGGTGCTGCGATTTCGCTTCATCCTTGTGTTTGCGCAGGTTACAATGCGGATTTCGACGGAGATCAAATGGCAGTCCATATTCCGCTTTCTGAAAAAGCACAAGAAGAAGCAATTAGACTTATGATGCCAAGTCATAACTTACTTAAGCCTGCAGACGGAAGTCCGATTACACTTCCAAACAAGGAAATGGCTGTTGGAGTTTTTTATCTAACAACAATAGATGAAACTTTAAGACAGAAAGAACTAAAGAGTTTCAAGGATGAACAAGAGGCATTCCTCGCTCATTCATTGGACACAATTTCTCTTAAAGAGCCAATTAACGTAAGAGTTAAAGGACATACCATTGAAACAACAATCGGAAGACTAATGCTTAACGAGCATATTCCAAATGTGCTTGGTTTCATAAATGAACCCATTAAAGCATCTGGTATTAAAAGAATTATTACTAAGGCAATTGCTAACTGTCCTGATGAAGAAGTTGCAGCTTTAATTGATGACATTAAGTCACTTGGATTTTACGGTTCAACCGTGTCGGGAATTTCAGTATCCGTATTTGATAATATTGAAGTTTTAGAAAAAGATGAATTAATTGCCAAAGCTGAGAAAAAGGTCAAGGTTATTGAAGGGGAGTATCAATCAGGACTTATTACAATTGAAGAAAGAAAAAGGCTTTGTAATGAAGTTTGGCTAAAAACAACAGAAGAAATTGCAGATTTAACTTGGAATAATCTTAAATCCGAAAACGTAATTAAAACAATTATTGATTCAGAAGGTGCTAGAGCCGGTAAAGAACAATTAAAACAGCTTTCCGCCATGAGAGGTCTTATTTTAGATCCACTCGGAAAAATCGTTGAACTTCCGATTAAATCTAACTTTAGAGAAGGTCTTTCAATTTTTGAATACGTAGCATCTGCTCGTGGATCCAGAAAAGGATTAACCGATTCTGCTCTAAAAACTGCAAACGCAGGATACCTTACAAGACGTTTAGTTGACGTGTCTCACGATGTAATTATTAAAGAAGATACTTGCGGAACAAAAGATGGAGTATTAGTTGTTAAAGATGAAGAAGGAAGAACAGCATCTTTTGGAGATAGACTTTACGGAAGATTTGCAGCCCTGAAAATTGTTTCCAAGAAAACAAAGAAAGAAATTGTTAAAGAAGGCGAGTTGATCACAGAAGAGAAAGTTAGAGCAATTGTGGATGGAGAAGTAACAGAAGCTCTCGTAAGATCTCCTCTTACCTGTTCTATGGAGCATGGAATTTGTTCAGCTTGTTATGGAATTGACTTTAGTAATAAGAAGAAAGTCCAAAACGGAGTTCCGGTTGGAGTAATAGCAGCTCAATCCATCGGAGAGCCGGGAACACAGCTTACTATGCGTGTTAGACATTTCGGAGGAGTTGTTATGAGCGACGTAACCCAGGGTCTACCAAGAGTCGAAGAGCTCTTTGAAATGAGGACACCTAAGAATATGGCCCCGATCGCAGAGCTTTCCGGAAAAGTAAAAGTTGAATCCACAGACGATGGGTACCTATTAACTATTAAAAACTCTAGAGTTAAACCTGTTGAAGAAAAAGAGTACTTTATCCCAGGATCTTCTACTTTATCAGTTAAAGATGGGGATGAGGTCAGCGTTGGAACTCAATTAGCACAAGGTTATCTTGATCCAAAAGAAGTAATTAAAATTGGAACTTTGGGAGAGGCACAGAAATACGTAATTAATGAGGCACAAAAAGTATATGAATCTCAGGGAATTGTAATTAACGATAAACATTTTGAAGTTATTCTTAGAAAAATGTCAGATAAAGTAATTATCGAGACCGTTGGAGATACTGCTCTTGTTCCTGGAGACTTTATTACCAGAACCAGATTTGAGGAAATTAACGGAGAAGTACTTTCTCAAGGAGGAGAACCAGCCACAGCCAGACAAACAATGCTTGGAATTACAAAATCATCCCTGTTCTCAGATTCATGGCTATCAGCAGCTTCATTCCAGGAAACTACAAAAGTATTAACAGAAGCAGCTCTTGAAGGCGCAGAAGACAGATTAATAGGACTTAAAGAAAACGTAATTATTGGACGTCTTATTCCAGTTGAAGATAAAACCGCAGAAGTTGAAGAAGAGGAACCTGCTGAAAAGGTTGAAGCTGTACCCGTAAGTGCAGTATAATAGCCAAACCTAAGGAGTTAGATATGCCAACATTATCACAATTATCAAAAAGAGGAAGATCAAAAAAGATTAAGAAAACCAGGGCAACAGCCTTGAGACGTCTTTTTAATGCTAAAGATAGATTGTACACAAACGTTACCTCTCCACAAAAAAGAGGAGTTGTAACTTTAGTTAAAACCATGACTCCTAAAAAACCAAACTCAGCGCTTAGAAAAGTCGCAAGAGTTAAGCTTTCCAATAAAATGGAAGTTACAGCCTACATTCAAGGCGTTGGGCATTCACTTTCAGAGCACGGAATCGTTTTAATTAGAGGAGGAAGAGTAAAAGATTTACCAGGTGTAAAATATCATATAGTCCGTGGTAAGTATGATTTACAGGGAGTAGACGGTAGGAAAACTTCAAGAAGTAAATATGGGACAAAAAGAGGAGGAAAACCTGCAGCTGCTTAAGCTGAGACAATAATAACATGAGACACAAGAAAGTAGAAAAAAGAAAAGTAGCACCTGATAGTCTTTACAATAGTGTTTTGGTAACTAAATTTACCAACAACCTTATGCAAGATGGTAAGAAGACCGTTGCCCAAAACATTATTTACAAAACATTTGAAATTTTGGCAAAAGATGGACAGAATGCACTTGAACTTTTTGAAAAAGCTCTCCAAAATGTTGGACCAAGACAAGAAGTTAAGGCAAAAAGGGTCGGAGGAGCAAATTATCAGGTTCCTATGGAAGTAAGAGGAGACAGAAAAATTGCGCTTGCTATGCGTTGGATAATTGAAGCAGCAAGAGCAAAATCAAATAAAGAATACAATACATTTGAACAAAAATTAGCGCACGAAATTACCTCCGCTCTTAATAACGAGGGCGCAGCAATCAAAAAAAGAGACACAGCTCACAGAATGGCTGAAGCCAACCGCGCTTTTGCTCACTTTAGACGCTAAACAGGGTTTCTCCCTTACAATCTCCATGAGAAACCTTGAAACTACACCAGTGTTCCCTATTATTCGTGAAAAAGAGCAAAAACCTGCTGTTTTTGGAATAAGGCAAGAAAATCTAACAGGAGAAGTCATGGGAGTTGTAAGGAGAATCTATTCAAAAGTTTCAGGAAAAGACATTATAAGAAAAAGAAAAAAATTAAGTCCCGCTTCTCCTCGGGTTGACTTTAAGCTACATCCTGATGCTATAAATACTGCAGTTTCGTGGGGAAGATCAATCGAGTACATCAGCGGTTCGGAAGTTTCTCCATCTACAAAACTGGTAGTTGAATATGACTTAAGGACGGATCTAATTACCTTTAAACTTGATCCGGGAGAAGATTTTTCAAGAGAAAATCGTGGAGAAAAGATGGAAAATAAATTTAATAGATTACTTAGTAAATATTTATTGCGGAAAGACCTTGCTGTCCAAATAGACTAACGATACTGGAAATCAACAGCTAATTTATGGTATACTCTAAGTAGCTTCCTTGCGAAAGGGAAGTCTTTTTTTGAATTAAAAATAAATTTAAAATATATGGCAGAAACTAGACATTACGAATTAGAAAAAATTAGAAATATTGGTATTATTGCGCATATTGATGCGGGTAAAACCACGACAACCGAACGTATTTTATTCTACACAGGAAGAACATATAAGATCGGTGACATTGATGAAGGAAATACTCAAATGGACTGGATGGACCAGGAAAGAGAAAGAGGTATTACCATTGTTTCCGCTGCTACAACCGCTTTTTGGACTCATACGTCTAATGTTGATTCCGGAAAAGATGATAGCTACAGAATAAATATTATTGATACTCCCGGACACGTTGATTTTACAGCTGAAGTAGAAAGATCTCTTCGCGTATTGGATGGAGGCATTACTGTTCTTGATGCTGAGGAGGGAGTGCAATCTCAGTCAGAAACAGTTTGGAGACAAGCAGATAAATATAATGTTCCGAGACTTTGTTTTGTAAACAAGATGGATAAGCTGGGAGCAGATTTCTTAGCAACAGTTAAATCCATTGAGGAAAGACTTGGAGCAAATCCTGCCATTATGGTTTTGCCAATTGGTTTTGAATCTTCTTTTAAAGGAACAGTAGATCTTCTTAGTAAAAAAGCATATATTTGGGGATCAGATCAATTAGGGGCAAAATATGAAGTTTCCGATGAGATTCCTGAGGACATGAAGGAACAAGTGGAAGAGTATAGACATAAACTTATCGAAAAGATTGCCGAAAACGATGACGTTTTAATGGAAAAGTTTTTAAACGGAGAAGAAATGAGCGTAGATGAGCTTAAAGCAGGGTTGAGACGTGCAGTAATTGCTTACAAACTGGTTCCAATCTATGCAGGATCATCTCTTCGAAATAAAGGAGTTCAACCACTTTTAGATGCTGTTATCGATTATCTTCCTTCTCCTTTGGATGTTGGAGCTGTTAAAGGGGTTAACCCAAAAACAGGAGAAGAAGAGGTAAGAGAACCTGATATAAATGGTCCTTTTGCCGGACTTTCTTTTAAAATTCAAATCGATCCTCATGTTGGAAAACTCACTTATTTTAGAGTATATTCCGGAAAAATTGCTGCCGGATCATATATTTACAATACCAACAAAAATAATCAAGAGAGAGTCGGAAGAATTCTTTTGATGCATGCAAATCACAGAGAGGAAATTAAAGAAGCATACGCAGGAGAAATAGTTGCTTTAGTTGGTCTTAAAGATACCGGTACAGGAGACACTCTTACTGAGGATAAAAAACCAATTATTCTTGAGCAAATTACCTTCCCTGAGCCAGTTATTTCTATGGCAATTGAGCCAAAAACCAAGATCGACCAGGAAAAGTTGGGACTTGCTCTTAAAAGACTCTCTGAAGAAGATCCAACTTTTAGAATTAAGACTAACCACGAAACAAACCAGACTATTATTTCCGGAATGGGAGAATTGCAGCTTGAGATTATGGTTGACAGAATGAAGAGAGAATTTGGAGTTTTAGCAAATATTGGAGCACCTCAAGTTGCTTACAAAGAAACAATCAAAAATCAAGCAGAAGGAGAAGGAAAATATATTAGGCAATCAGGAGGTAGAGGTCAGTACGGACATTGTTGGCTCAGAGTTGAGCCCAAGGAAAGAGGAGAAGGGTACGAGTTTGTTGATGCAATTAAAGGAGGAGCAATTCCAGCTGAATTTGTTACTTCTATTCAAAAAGGAGTTAAAGAAACTTTGGAAAACGGAATTTTACTTGGATATCCAGTTGTAGATCTTAGAGTTACGGTTTATGACGGATCATATCATGAAGTAGATTCTTCTGATGTTGCTTTTAAAATTGCGGCATCTCAAGCATTACAGGCTGCATCTAAAAAAGCAGAAATGTCTCTGCTCGAACCAATCATGAAAGTTGAAGTAACAACTCCGGGAGAGTTTATGGGAGATGTTATTGGTGATCTTTCATCAAAAAGAGCTCAGATTATGGGAACAGAAGAAAGAGGAAGAGCAACAATCATTTTAGCTATGGTTCCGCTTGCCGAGCTTTCTGGATATTCAACTGCACTAAGATCAATGTCTCAAGGAAGAGCAAGTTATTACATGGAACCTTCTCACTACGAAGAGGTACCCAATAACATTGTCCAGCAAATGCTGGCAAAGTCTACGTTTACAGGCCGCGTAGAGTAGTAAACCCCTAGCCGCGCATAAATATATGAAACCAGAATCTGGAATTACTACTTCTGCTCAAATAACAAGTACACCCAAAAGGAGAGCTGTTTCTGTCGAGGTTGAGGTGATTCAACAAACAGCTTTTAAGATCTTGGATTTGGCCGAGCGTTTTAGAAATCCTCAGGATGTCAAAATTGTGTGGGATGATTTATTTGAGTCTGCATCTCAAACTAGAATCGCGAAGTTTAGCGCCGAAGAAGTTGAAGCTTATACTAAAACGATAGCAGGGAGACTTAGACCATTCTATTCTGCGATTGATGAGATAAATGGACTAAAAAGTGATCCGACAAAAATATTTCCGCCTGATGAAATCGTTGCTTATGGGATTCACCCCGATAGAAGAGTAGCTGAACTATTTGGCAAGTCTGTAGTTATAAAAAATCCTGTAATACTAACAATTCTTCTTGCAAGAAAAGATTTTAGCGCAAAAGAAGTAGAGGAAATTATGAAAAAGCAAAAAGCGATGGGGCTACCGAAAACTACCATAAAAACCATGCTTGAGATTCAAGAGGAAATGACAAAGCTTGATTTTAAGCCGACTCCAGATCATAAATACGACCACAAAGAAGCTGCAAGGTGGTTGAGAGTACATGTCGTTAGTTAAAAAAACAACTTCCATTAAACCCTAAACCTGACTATAATAAGGCAATGAGAAAAATAGTTTTAGCATCAAAATCTCCCAGAAGAAAAGAAATATTAGAAAGAGCTGGTTTCAAATTTGAAATTAAGGTAAGTGAATTTAACGAAAGTTCAGTCTCACAAGAAAATCCTGTGGAATTTGCTGAAAAGGTTTCTAAAGAAAAAGCAAAGACTGTTGCTGCTCAATATGAGGATGCCATAGTTATTGCAGCGGATACAATAATAGTTGTTGACGGTGACATTATTGAAAAACCACGCTCCCCGAAGCATGCGAAAGAAATCTTACAAAAATTAAGCGGACGTGATCATGTGGTAATTACGGGATTTACCATAATGGATTCAAAAGCTAAAGTTTTAACAACAAGATCTGTTCAGTCAAAAGTCTTTTTCAGGGAAATATCAGAAGAAGAAATAGATGCTTATGTTGAAACAGGAGAGCCTATGGATAAGGCAGGAGCCTATGGGGTTCAGGAAAAGGCAGGAATTTTCCTTGAAAGAGTGGAAGATGATTTCTTTAATGTTGTAGGGCTTCCAATATTGGCGGTTACAGAAGAACTTAAGAAGTTTGGAATAATTATTTCCGATTTTTGGGAGAAAAAGAGTTAAGAATACGGAAGTTGCACGGCATGTATAGTAAATTGGGTTTAAGCAGTAAGGAAGAATTCTGGAAGGAATAATGAGAGAAAATTTTTTTGAAGACTGGTTACCGATGTGTAAAAAAATTTAGCCCCTAGTTACTTCTTGCTTGCTTCTTACAAATTTTTTATATATTTTTTACCTGTAGCCTGTAAAGTCTTGGAAGATAAGATATGCAAAGGAAACTAAATGAGGCCGCTCCGCGGTCTCATTTCTTTATGCTTTTGTTCCGATTTTTTTAGCTTCTTCTTCTCTAGTTCTGACATCATCCCAAAAATCTTTAAGATCTTTGGATGTTTCTCCGCTCAACCTTACATAAACCGAATCTTCCGGAACAATACCGTCATTGATTTGTCCTTTCCCTGAGTGAATAGCTCCTTCTGGGGTAGAGTCAGTAGTAGGACGCCAGTAATTTGGTGCAGGGTATGTTTCGCCAGCGCTTGCCAGAAGAGTTACTTCAATTCTATGAGATTGAGCAACGGGTAAAACTGACATCAGTCTCTCCGATTCCATAATGCAATTTTCTTCTCTAGCTTCAGGAGATCTGATTAGCCACTCTGGACCTGGTTTTACTTTAGGTTTTTCCATAGCCAGCTATTTTAGCAAATATCTTATAATCTGTAAAGTTTAAGCAAAATATTGATTTAATCAATTAAAAATCTATAATTAAATTATGTTTAGAAAAATTCCTTTTAATGTCTGGATTTTGAGTTTTGTTAGTTTTTTCAATGACATTGCATCAGAAATGATATATCCTCTAGTTCCGATATTTCTTACTTCAGTCCTTCATGCACCTGTAACAACGGTAGGTTTAATCGAAGGAATCGCAGAAGGAGTATCTAATATTGTTAAATTCTTTTCAGGTTATTTTTCCGACAAATTTCATAGTAGAAAACCATTTGTTGTAGCCGGATATAGCTTGGGTGCAACTTCCAAATTACTTATCAGTTTAGCTTATTCGTGGCCGTTTGTACTTTTTGCCAGATTCGTAGATAGACTTGGAAAAGGAATAAGGACGTCTGCCAGAGATTCAATCCTTCTTCAAAATACGACAAAAGACAACAAGGGATTGATTTTTGGATTTCATAGAGCGATGGATTCTGCTGGTGCCATCATTGGTCCACTTTTGGCTTTGATCTTGCTTTATTTTCTTAAGGACAATATAAGATTGGTTTTTTTGCTTGCCTTTGTTCCAGGTATGATTGGAGTGATTTTACTCCTGCTTTTTGTTAAGGAGAAAAAGACTGCGAAAGAAGATAAAAAATTTCAATTTCATTTTAAATGGAAAGAGTTAAATCCAAATTTTAAATTTTTTCTTTTAATTTTAATTATTTTCTCGCTTGGAAACAGTTCTGATGCATTTTTAATTTTACGGGCAAAAGATCTTGGTCTATCAACGCTTTTGGTAACTCTTGCATATATTCTTTATAATACTGTTCAAGCCTTAGTGGCAACACCAGCAGGATCTCTTGCTGATAGAGTTGGAAAAAGAAAAGTTTTTGCTCTAGGACTTTTGATTTTTTCAGCTGTTTATTTTGCCTTTGGATTAATTGGTAGCTCTTTTTGGATCTGGATTTTGTTCCCAATTTACGGACTTTACATAGCTTTTACAGATGGAATTTCCAAGGCATATATTTCTGAATTTATGGAGGAGAGGGAGTCAGGAACGTATTTCGGTATTTACCAAACAGCATTGGGTTTTGCCACATTTTTTGCTTCCTTTGCCGGAGGGTATTTATGGGATAAGTTCGGTGCTTCCTCAACTTTTTATTTCGGAGCCACAATGTCTCTTTTTGCCTTCTTAATACTTTTTTATGGAAGATTTATCAAAAGAATCTAAATTTGATTACGGACAGTTTTTTAAATGGCTGGCGATTGGTTTTTCTATTGCGGGTTTTGGAATTGCAATTGCTCTGTTATTATTGTTTTTAACGGGAAAAAAACTTGCTATTTGATATGGATTCAATAAAACCTAACATCCTCCTTTTTTTATTTTTAGTACTTATTCTAATAATTTTTCTAAAAAGCTTAGCAAATGTGGTTAAAGTTTTTGCAGAAATTAAAAATCCTCCAAGTAGACAAACCGTTAAGGTTTGTCCATCCAAAACAATAAATGATTTTAAAAAACTTAACGATGGTGATTTTTTATATGCTTTGTATAGATATGAAAGCATGGGAGTAAAATGCAAAAAACCATAAAATATTTTCTGACATTGTTAATTTTTTTCAATTGTATATTTGTCGCAATGGGAGCATTTTTTTATCCCCTGGCAAGTATTGATGCCGTAAGCATATGGCTTCTAAAGGCAAAAGCCTTTTATCTTTGGCACGGAAATCTGCCTTTAGATATTCTTAAGGATAGCGTTTATCTTAATTCTCATCCGCAGTATCCGATTCTTGTGCCATTCATATACTTCTCTCTCTACTTTTTATTCGGTGGCATTAATGAGCAAATAATCGCTTTTATTAATCCGATATTTTATGTTTTAGTTTTGTTAGTTGCATACAAGGTTTTTAGGAAATTAAATTTTAATCAAATTCAATCTTTGCTTTTTACATATATTTACTCCATGTTTTCTCCACTACTTGCTCAAGGTGGAAGAAAACACTCAGGAGATGTTGATATATTTATAGTTTTTTTAAACTGGACAGCAATTTTATTAACCTTAAATTTTATTAAAACTAAAAGCAATAAAATCCTTGGGTTAATAGTGTTTTTGATAATGATTGCCTCTCAGGTCAAAGGAGAAGGGATTTTTCTTGCAACATTACTTTTTTTTCTGCCTATAAAAAGAAATCTAAAATTATTTCTGATAACCATCTCTTTTATCCCTTTCCTTGTCTGGAGACTAATTGTATTTAATTATGGAATTCCAAATGATTTTTACTTTTTAGTACCTTCTGTAAGTGAAATTTTTAACAGATCCTTTAATATTTTCTATTACACATTAAGAGAAATGCTTAAGATAAATAATTGGTACGTATTTTGGCCAGTGTTTTTAACTTTTCTTGTGTTTATCAGAAGCAAAAATAATTTTATGAATAAAATTATAGGTCGTTCACTTATTCTCTATTCTCTTTTATTTTTCATCTTCTATTTGTTTTCATCTGTTCCTCCGAATAGTTACGTTTCCTCTTCTATTGATAGGATTTTGCTTCAATTGTCTCCCTTTTATTTCTTAATTTTTGCTGATTTAGTTAAAACAGTTTTGTCAAACAACTTTTTAAATAAATCTCTTAAGATTACATCAAAATAGCAAGAGTTTAAGTCTAAAAATATAACTAGAAGTTGCTATTTTGACTCTTGACGATAAAAAAAAAGTATTGTATATTATACGTAACCTTTAAAAGTTTAAAGAGGTTATTTTTTTGACAAAACTATGGCTGGAACATACCAACGAACAAAACCACATGTAAATATCGGAACCATCGGTCACGTAGACCATGGTAAAACCACTTTAACAGCGGCTATTGCCACTGTTCTGTCTAAATCAGGTGGAGCAGAAGCTAAGAAATATGAGGATATCGACAATGCGCCAGAAGAAAAAGCAAGAGGCGTAACGATAAATATCACCCACATTGAATACGAAACCGAAAAAAGGCATTATGCTCACATCGACGCTCCAGGACATGCCGATTACATAAAAAACATGATTACCGGAGCAGCTCAAATGGATGGAGCAATTCTAGTTGTTTCCGCCCCAGACGGTCCTATGCCTCAAACAAGAGAACATATTCTTTTAGCCTACCAAGTTGGAGTACCTGCAATGGTCGTATTTCTTAACAAATGTGATATGGTTCAGGACGAAGAACTTCTTGACTTGGTCGAAATGGAAGTTAGAGAGCTTCTTACAAAATACAAATATCCAGGAAATGATGTGCCAATTATTAGAGGCTCAGCTCTTAAAGCTCTCGAAGGAGATGCAACAGCAGAACAAGCTATTAAAGACTTAATGGCTAAGGTTGACGAGTACATTCCCACTCCAGAAAGAGATATCGATAAGCCATTCCTTATGCCAGTTGAAGATGTTTTCTCAATCAAAGGAAGAGGAACAGTTGTAACAGGAAGAGTTGAGAGAGGCAAGGTAAAAGTTGGAGAAAACGTAGAAATAGTCGGAATTAAAGCAACAAAACCAACCGTAGTCACAGGAGTTGAAATGTTCAGAAAACAACTAGATGAAGGACAAGCTGGAGACAATGTAGGACTCTTGCTTAGAGGAATCGAGAAAGAAGATGTAGAAAGAGGACAGGTTGTTTCTAAGCCTGGAAGCATTACTCCACACAAAGAATTTGAAGCAGAAGCATATATTCTTGCAAAAGAAGAAGGCGGACGACACACACCATTCTTTAATGGCTACAGACCACAATTTTATATTAGAACAACCGATGTAACCGCAGAAGTAACGCTTCCGGAAGGAGTAGAAATGGTTATGCCTGGAGATAATACAAAAATGAAAGTTAAACTCATCTCCCCAATCGCCCTAGAGGAAGGTCTCCGATTTGCTATCCGAGAGGGTGGAAAAACTGTTGGAGCAGGAGTAATCAGCAAGATAATTGCTTAACTGCAATAATAAAGCCACAACACAATGCCAAAGGGAAGAATAAGAGTACGTTTAAAAAGCTATGATGCTCGCGTAATAGACGCTTGCTGTCAACAAATATTAGACACGGCCATTAGGACCGGAGCCAAAGTAGTGGGTCCGATACCCCTTCCAAGTAAAAGATCAATATACGCAGTAAACAAATCTCCATTCGTAGATAAAAACGCCAGAGACCATTTTGAAGTAAAAGTTCACAAAAGATTAATAGATATTATGTCTCCAACCGAAAAAACTATTGATTCTTTAACTCACTTAGAGCTTCCTGCAGGAATAAATATAGAAATTAAGATTTAAGCCTCCTCCTTCCACTCTTCAGTTGACAATTAATTTCAAACGGATGTAATCTTAGAGTAAGTGATTCCCTTATTTGAACGAATAACTTCTTCATTGAGAGAAAACGGGCACTATAGACCCGAAAAAGAATTGGCTTGCCATTTAGGAGCTGCAACTTCTGTTTTGGTCTCAATTGCTTCAGAACGCATTGGTTCACGAAAATCTGCGGTAATATTTGCCGCCACTGCAGTAGCTCTTGAGGCAGAAGTTTTGTGGATAAGAGACGGAGATAGGCTTGTTGCAGAAGCTACAAAAGAATTGGGTCAAGTAAAGAGGAGTCAAGCATTCTCAGGTATTAGGAAAGATATTAGCGTTTTTGAACCGCCAAAAGATTTGGTTTCGGCTTTCTAAATATTTTTTAATACTATTGCAAATAGGTTCAGAATACATTATAATTACAGAAGTTTTTACATGGTCATAACACAAAAAATGACATTGACTACTTGACAGAACGGCTTCTTGATAAGGAGGCGGCTCCAAGTAGCCGCTTTTTTTGTTGTTTGGACCATCCCTGGACATATGAATTTAGACACAGTTTTAGGAATTAAAGGTTATCAAACACAAGGCTTTAGAGAAGACGGAAAAAGAATTCCGTTAACTGCCGTACTTACCTCAGGTAATGTTGTTTCACAAGTAAAAAACGATGAAAAAGAGGGCTATAATGCTGTTCAGCTTGGAATTGGAGCATGGAAAAAGCCTACAAAATCAGAATTAGGTATAAGTAAGAAAGCGGGACTTAAAACAAGTCCCCGTTTTTTTAGGGAAGTTAGAATAAATGAGAAAAGTGATTTAGAAGCTGGAACAGAAATTAATGTTGCTGAGGTTTTTGAACCGGGAGATCGAGTTGATGTTGTTGGAGTTTCCAAGGGAAAAGGATTTGCAGGAGGAGTAAAAAGATATGGGTTTAGAGGAGGACCAAGAACTCATGGACAGTCAGACAGAGAGAGAGCGCCCGGATCAATTGGTCAGACAACGACTCCTGGAAGAGTCTACAAAGGTAAAAGGATGGCAGGCAGAATGGGTCATGAGCAAGTAACAGTAAAGAACCTTGAAATAGTTGATGTTAAGGAAGATGGCACCCTTTTGATTAGAGGATTAGTTCCGGGACCGGTAAATAATCTGCTAATTATTAAAAAAGCAGGAAAAAACAAGAAGTTTGTGCCTCTTTACAAGGAACCGATTGAAGAGCCTTTGGAAGAAACAGCGCCAGCAGATTTGCCTGTTGAAGAAGCCGCTCCTAACACAGAAGAACCAGTAGGAGAAAGTTTAGATTCTAAGGTTGAGAATTCAGAACCGGAAACCATCGGAGAAAAAAAACCTGAAGTTGAAGCCGCTGAAGAAACAGTCTCAGAAGAATCAGTTCCAACAGTTGAAGAAAGCCAACAGGAAGAAAAAGGAGTAGAGGAGGAAGAAAATGCCAGTAAATAAGACAAAAAGCGAAGAATTAAAAATCAAAAAAACAGCTAAACCTGTTAAATCAACTGCAGCAAAAGTTGTTAAAACTAAAGTCGAAAGCGCTCCAGTTGTTAAAAAAACAACTAAGGTTAAGGCTGATGTTTTAGATTTAAAAGGAAAAGTAGTTGAATCAATTGAATTATCCGGAGAGATTTTCGGAGTTAAGGTAAATAAAGATTTATTGCATCAAGCGGTAAGAGTTTACCTTGCAAATAAAAGAAGAGGAACTCATTCAACAAAAACCAGAGGAGAGGTTCAAGGATCTTCTAAGAAGATTTATAGACAAAAAGGCACAGGAGGAGCAAGGCATGGTTCAAAAAGAGCTCCAATTTTCGTAAAAGGAGGAATTGTTTTTGGACCAAAACCAAGAGATTATTCACTAAAGCTTCCAACCAAAATGAGAAGAGCAGCTTTGTTCTCTTCATTAACAGTTAAAAGAGAAGATGGGGCAGTAAAGATTTTAGCAGGACTGGAAAAGATTGAAGCAAAAACCAAGAAGATGGCAGAGGTAATTAAGAATTTAAGTTTAGATGGAAAAAACAAAAAAGTTCTTTTGATTACACCGGATTCTAAAGCTTCTTTTGAGAATGTTTTTAAAGCAGGAAGAAATATTGAAGGAGTAACAGTTGTTAGCGCAACTTTACTAAATGCTTATGATGTTTTAAACAGTAAGGCTTTAGTTTTTATGAAACCTTCTTTGGAAGCAATGGAAAAAACTTTTTTAGAAAAGGATAAATAATGGATATTATAATTTCGCCAGTTATTACGGAAAAATCAATGAAAGATGCAGCAAAAAGCAGATTTACATTTAAGGTTTCTAATAGCGCAAATAAAGAAAGTATTAAAAAATTTGTAGAAAAAAAGTTTAGTGTTGATGTAGTAAAAGTTTCATCTATGGTTATGAAAGGAAAATTAAAAAGATTTGGTGCAAGAAGAGTTCCAACACAAACTTCTTCTTACAAAAAAGCAGTAGTTACCTTAAAACCAGGACAAAAAATTGGACTTTTTGAGTTAGGAGGAGACGTTAAATAATATGACTAGGAAATTGAAAGTTATTAAAAAGAAAAATTCAGGAAGAGATTCAAGCGGTCAAGTTGTTGTAAGGCATCAAGGCGGACAACACAAAAGATTCTTGAGAGTAATTGATTTTAAGAGAAATAAGATTGGAATTAGTGGAAAAGTTGTTTCCATAGAATACGATCCAAACAGAACTGTTGACATTGCTTTAATTCAATATACAGATGGAGACAAAAGATATATCCTAGCTCCTGAAGGATTAAGATTGAGTGCAAAAGTAGTCGCAGGGCCTGAAGCGGATATAAGAACAGGAAATGCAATGCCTTTATCCATCATTCCAATAGGAACAGTAGTTCATAATATTGAAATTACTCCGGGCAGAGGTGGCCAAATTGCCAGAGGAGCAGGTACCGGAGCAATTGTTCAAGCAAAAGAAAGCGGATTTGTTCATTTGAAGCTCCCATCAGGTGAAATAAGAAAGATTAGGGCTGATGGATATGCTACAATTGGAAATCTGGGAAATGTCGAGTGGAAAAACGAAGTATTTGGCAAAGCAGGACGAAAAAGACACATGGGAATAAGGCCAACCGTTAGAGGAGTTGCCCAGAATCCAAGATCACATCCTCACGGAGGAGGAGAAGGAAGATCCGGAATCGGTATGTCAACACCAAAAACCTACGCGGGAAGACCGGCAGTGGGAAATACAAGAAGACCAAAAAAATATTCAGATAAATATATTTTGCAAAGTAGAAAGAAGAAAAAATGAGTAGATCATTAAAAAAAGGACCATATATAGACGAAAAACTGGCTAAAAAAATAACCAGACAAAAACAAACAGGAGATAAGTCTCCTATAAAAACATGGGCAAGAGCATGTGTAATTACACCCGATTTCGTAGGACATACTCTTTCTATTCATAACGGTAGAAATTTCATTAACATTTTCATAATGGAAGGAATGGTTGGTCATAAGCTTGGAGAATTTGCTCCAACCAGAACATTTAGAACACACGGAAGAGTTGTTGCCAGGGAAATATCAAAGACTTAAAAATATGGAAATTATTGCACAAACAAAATCAGTCAGAATTAGTCCAAGAAAGGTAAGACTTATTACAGATGCTGTAAGGAAGCTTTCTGTTGCGCAAGCATTGGAGGCCCTGGGGGTTGTTAAGAAAAGAGGGTCATTGGTAATAGAAAAAACTTTAAGAAGCGCACTTGCAAATGCCTTAAACAATAAAAACTTATCAGAAGATGCTCTTTTTATTAAAGCAATAGATGTGACAGAAGGGCCTTCTCTTAAAAGATTTCATGCTTCAACAAGAGGAAGAGTGCATCCTTTTAAGAAAAAAAGCAGCCATATAAGAATCGTATTGGCTGAAAAGCCTGCAAAATCAGAGTCTAAAGCACTAATTTCAAAAGAAGAAAAGAAAGCAGAAGTAAAAACTAAAAAAAATGAGAAAAAGGAGGAAGTTAAATAATGGGACAAAAAGTTAATCCAACATTATTTAGGTTAGGACCTGTCTATAACTGGAGTAGCAGGTGGTTTGACGATAAGCAATACAAAGAAACCTTATTTGAAGACTACAAGCTAAGGAAAGTTTTAATGCAAAGATTAAGTAGGGCAGGTGTTTCAGCAATTGAGATAGAGAGATCAATTAACAACATTAGAATTATTGCTTATGTTTCCAAACCCGGAATAGTTATAGGAAGAGCAGGATCGGGTCTTGAAGACCTTAAAAGATTTTTAAATGACATGTTGGGTATAAAAAATGACGGTAAAAATGTTAAAAAACTTGATATTAGAGTAGAACCGATTAAAGAGCCAAATCTGGATGCTTATTTAGTTGCTAAAAATATTTCCGATCAGTTAAATAGAAGACTTCCCCATAGAAGAATAATGGCTCAAGCAGTGGAAAGAGTTATGGGATCAGGAGCAAAAGGAATAAGAATAGTTTTGGCAGGGAGAATCGGGGGAGCAGAAATTGGGAGAAAAGAAAAATTGCAAAAAGGAAAGGTTCCGCTCTCGACAATTAGGGAAAGAATTACTTTTGCAAGCGTGCCGGCTCTAACAAAAAAAGGATACATAGGAGTGAAGGTTTGGATAAACGAACCTGATAGTAAATAATATGTTAACTCAACCAAGAAGAACAAAATATAGAAAACAACAAAGAGGATCCATGAAAGGTATTGCCCATAGTGGAACAAAAATCTCTTTTGGAGATTATGGATTGATTTCGGAAGGAACAGGTTGGATTAGCGGAAGGCAAATTGAAGCAGCCAGAAGATCCATTACTCATCATACAAAAAGAGGCGGAAGACTTTGGATTAGAATATTTCCAGATAAACCAATTTCTAAAAAACCACCGGAAGTAAGAATGGGTGGAGGAAAAGGAGATATTAATGAATGGGTAGCACCTGTTAAGCCGGGAAGAATGCTTTTTGAAATGAGCGGAGTGACTAAGGAAATTGCTTTTGAGGCATTGAGACTTGCTTCCCATAAGTTACCAGTTAAAACAAGAATTACAAGCAAAATCATAGCATGAAAATTAAAGAAAAAAAACAATTATCAGAGAAAAACATTAAAGAATTAAGGGTTTCTTTGAGAGAAGCCAAAGAACAATTGTTTTCTTTAAAATTAGAAAAGATGCAAATGAAATTAAAAAACATGAAAGCAATCTTTTTGAAAAAAAGAGATGTTGCTCAGATTGCAACAACTTTAAGAGCAAAGGAGATGGAAAATGCAAAAAACGTTTGAAGGTAAAATAGTTTCGGTAAAAATGCAAAACACGGCTCTGGTCGAGATTGTGAGAAAATCTCCCCATCCTGTTTATAAGAAGCTTTTGAAAAGAAGCAGAAAATTTAAAGCAGATACTGCAGGGATTAGCTTGAATATTGGAGATATGGTTAGAATTGTTGAAACAAAACCAATTTCCAAAGATAAGAAATTTAAGGTTATGGAGGTTTTAAAATAGAATGATACAACCAAGATCAATGTTAAGGGCTGCCGATAATTCGGGAGCGAGAAAATTAATGGTAATCCACATTTATGGTGGATCGAAAAGAAAATTCGGCAGGATTGGCGATGTCTTAAACTGTGTCGTTAAAGAAGCTACTCCTACAGGAACAGTAAAAGCAAGCGAGATGGTTAAAGTTGTTTTGGTAAGAAGCAGAAAAGAATTTAAAAGGTTTGATGGATCTTATATTAGATTTTCGGATAACGCAGGAGTAGTAATTAATAATCTCAAAGACAAGCTTCCTGTAGGTACGAGAATTTTTGGGCCAATTGCAAGAGAGGTTAAAGATAGAGGTTATGCAAAAATAGCCAGTATGGCACCGGAGGTAGTTTAATGAAAAATAAAACATTGAAAATTAAAAAATTTAAAAAAGGAGATAATGTAAAAGTTGTTGCAGGAAAAGATAAAGGTAAAAGTGGAAAGATTGAAAAAGTTTTTTCCAAAGAATCAAAAGTTTTAGTTGAAGGAGTAAATCTTTATAAAAGACACCAGAAAGCAAAAGCTCAAGGTCAAAAATCGGAAATAATTACTATTTCAAAACCTTTACCTTTAGCAAATGTTGCTTTTATATGTCCTAAATGTAAAAAACAGACAAGAATTGGGTTTAACGAAAAAGGTGCTAGGTTTTGCAGAAAGTGCGGGGAAGAATTATGAATTTAGAAGAAAGATTTAATAAAGAAATTTCAAAAAAAATAAAGACGGATTTAAATATCAAAAATCCAATGGCGTTGCCAAAGCTTTTAAAAATTGTGGTTAATATGGGGGTTAAAGATGCGCTTGCTGATAAGAAAAACATTGAAAAAGCCGGTGTGATCCTTACTCAGATTGTCGGTCAAAAGCCAAAGATCATGAAAGCAAAAAAATCAATTTCTACTTTTAAATTAAGACAAGGAGACCAAATTGCATTGGTAACAACATTAAGGGGCAAAAGAATGTATGGGTTTTTTGAAAAAATTACAAACATTGTGTTGCCTAGACTAAGGGATTTTAGAGGAGTGAGAAGAACAAGCTTTGACGGTCGGGGAAATTATACGCTGGGTTTTCCAGAGAGTTCTGTTTTCCCTGAGATAGATCCGTCAAAAGTTGATAGAATACAGGGATTAGAAATTGTAATTGTTACAACTGCGAAGGACGATAAACAAGGCTTGGCTCTTTTAGAAGCGTTGGGAATGCCTTTCCAGAAAGTTAATTAAAAAATATGGCAAAAACATCAGATATTGTAAAATTTCAAAAAGAACAAAAATACAAAGTAAGAGCTAAAAACAGATGCAATATCTGTGGTAGATCTCGTGCTTATATGAGAAAATTCGGCATCTGTAGATTATGCTTCAGAGAATTGGCATCTAAAGGAGAGTTGCCTGGAGTTACTAAAACTAGCTGGTAAATTAATATGAATTATCAAGTTTCAGATTTTATTATTAGAATTAAAAATGCAGCCTTAGCAAAAAGAAAAGAGGTTGTTCTTCCCTATTCAAATTTAAATAAGGAAATAGGAAAAGTATTGGTTAAAAATGGTTTTCTGGAAAATATTAAAGATAGTGAAGTTGATGGTAATAAAGCTTTAGTTGCAATAGTTAAATACTATAAAAGACTTCCTGTCGTAGCAGACGTTCAGATTGTCTCCAAACCATCTTTAAGAGTTTATAGTCCGGTAAACGAAGTTACCAACATTGAAAAAAGAGGAAATAAAACAGTCATTGTTTCGACAAGTCAAGGAGTAATGACAGCAAAAGAAGCAAAAAAGAAAGGAGTAGGCGGAGAAATACTCTTTGCTATTTGGTAGTATGTCAAAAATTGGGAGAATACCGGTTCAAATTAAAGAGGGAGTTACAGTAACCATTGAAAGTGGAGAAGTTAAAGCGGTTGGTTCAAAAGGAACTCTAACGTTTAGAATTCCCGGAGGAATCAATGTGCAAATTGCAGAGAATGTTCTGAATGTTTCCCAGAAAAAGGAAAACGATTCTGAAACAAAAGCTCTTTTTGGGTTAACAAGAGCAATGATAGCAAACATTATTACAGGAGTATCGACAGGTTTTGAGAAAAAATTAGAGCTTTCAGGTGTTGGATATAGGGCTCAGGCATCAGGAGGAAATTTAACCCTATCTGTTGGATTCTCTCACCCGGTAATTTTTAAGGCTCCAGAGGGAATAACTTTTACCGTTGCGGATAATGTAATTACGGTTTCCGGAATAGATAAGGTTTTAGTTGGAGATATGGCTGCGAAAATCAGAGCTGTAAGACCGCCTGAACCATACAAAGGAAAAGGAATAAAATATGAAGGAGAGAGAATAAGAAGAAAAGCGGGTAAGGCTGCAAAAGCCGTTGGAAAATAAGGGGAAAATATGAATAAAACAAATAAAAAAATTAGAAGACAGAGAAGAACAAGAGCTAAAATCAAAGGTACTCAGGATAAACCAAGATTGACTGTATTTAGATCTAACATATCAATTTATGCACAAATCATAAATGATGATAAGGGAGTAACTTTAGTCGGAATTTCGGAAAAAGAAATAGAAGCAAAAAAAGTCAATAAAACTGAGAAAGCAAAAGAGCTCGGTTTAGCTCTCGCAAAAAAGGCACTAGAAAAAAAGATTAAGAATGTAGTCTTTGACAAAGGAAGCTATTCTTATCATGGACGGGTAAAATCATTAGCAGATGGTGCAAGGGAAGGAGGATTAATTTTCTAAAATGGCAGACAATAGATATTCAAACTTTGAAGAACAAAGAGACGGATTCGAAGAAGAAATTGTTCAGGTAAACAGAGTCTCTAAAAAAACAAAAGGTGGAAATAAAATCGGCTTTTCTGTCTTGACTGTTGTTGGAAACAAAAATGGTAAAGTTGGAGTAGGTTTAGGAAAGGCTCCTGACGTTTCCTCGGCGATTAAAAAAGGAGTCTCAATTGCAAAAAAACATGCAATTGAAGTACCGATTATTAACGGAACCATTCCATTTGAGTACCATATTAAATTAGGTGCGGCAAAAATTATTTTAAAACCTGCACCTCCTGGAAGTGGAGTTATTGCTGGAGGAGCTGTTAGAAGCGTAGTATCCCTAGCGGGAGTAGAAAATATCTCCTCAAAAGTATTGGGAACAGGTAATCAAGCAAGCAATGTTTATGCGACAATAGAAGCGTTAAAACAGATCTCGACAAGATATTACAGACAAAAAGCAATAAGAGCAACAACAAAAAAATGAAACTAGAAAACCTTAAAAAAATCACAGAGAAAACAAAAAGAAGATTGGGTCAAGGTCATGGATCCGGCCGAAGTAAGACAGCAGGTCGTGGAACAAAGGGTCAAAGATCCAGGAATAAAATTCCAATTTACTTTGAAGGTGGAGGATTACCTCTTATTAAAAGACTGCCTTTCCGAAGAGGAAAAGGGAGAAACGAAGTATTTAAGAAAAAACCAATCGGTTTAAACATTAAATTCTTAAACCTAGTTAAAAAAGATTCAGTTGTGGATTTGAAATATTTAATTGATAATAAAATGGTTAGCTCCGAAGACGCAAAAATGTACGGAGTTAAAATTTTAGGAGACGGTGAGCTATCAGTTTCACTGACAGTTAAACTTCCTGCCACCAAGGGGGCTCAGAAGAAAATAGTTAAAGCAGGGGGAAAAGTTGAGGCAGGCGTATAAAAATGGACCAAGTTTGGGCTGTTTTCAGAAATAGTATTAAATCACCCGAAATAAGAAAAAAACTTTTATTTACTGCTGGAATCCTCATAGTTTTTAGAATTTTTGCTCATATTCCTGTTGCAGGAGTTAATGTAGCCCAACTTAAAGCTTTATTTTCTCAAAACCAATTTTTAGGATTGCTAGATATATTTTCCGGCGGCACTCTGGCAAATTTCTCCGTAATGGCGCTCGGTCTTAATCCTTACATTAATGCCTCGATCATATTTCAGCTGTTAACCATGGTCTTTCCAAAGCTTGAAGAGATGCAAAAAGAGGGAGAAGCAGGGAGAAAAAAAATAAACCAGTATACGCGACTACTTACGGTTCCTCTAGCCGTACTGCAGGCTGTTGGGATGTTTGCTCTTTTAAAAAATCAAGGAATTATTGCTACCTTAAACCCTATTATGTTAATCTCCTTTTTAGTTACTATGACTGCTGGGACAATGTTGCTTGTCTGGTTAGGAGAGCTTATTACAGAAAAAGGAGTTGGAAATGGAATTTCTCTTTTAATTTTTGCCGGCATTGTTGGAAGACTGCCGGTTGTTGCCGGTCAAACAATCTCTACTGTAAACGCCGAAAATTTTCTTAATTTAGGAATGTTCTTGGCGATCGGGCTTTTTGTAGTTGCGTCAATCGTTGTAATTAATGAGGCAACAAGACAAATTACGGTATATTACGCAAAAAGAGTGCGGGGGAATAAACAATATGGCGGACAATCAACTCATTTACCTCTTAGGCTTAATCAGGCAGGAGTTATTCCAATTATTTTTGCAGTGTCTTTAGTTTTAATGCCTTCTATGGTCGCCAACTATTTAGTTGCTTCTAAAAATCCTATCTTGCACAACGCAGCTCAAACCATAACTATTTGGTTTAATCCTGAAGGAGCGTTTTATAACGTTTTCTATTTCCTACTGGTCGTTGGATTTACATATTTTTATACTGCAGTTGTTTTTAATCCCAAAAAAATTGCAGACGAAATTCAAAAATATGGCGGATTTATTCCGGGAATTAGACCAGGAAAACCAACTGCAAGCTATTTAAATTATATTTTAACCCGCATTACCTTAGCCGGTGCATTGTTCTTGGGTTTGATTGCTGTTTTTCCAACTGTTGCAAAATCATTTACAAATGTTAATAATTTAGTGCTTGGAGGTACGGGTGTTTTGATAGTTGTATCAGTGGTACTAGAAACGATAAAATCAATAGAGTCACAACTCGTAATGAGAAATTACGAAGGATTTTTGAAAAAATGAAAATTATATTAATCGGAATTCAAGGAGCAGGAAAATCGACACAGGGAAATCTCTTGTCTGAAAAATTGAACATCCCATATCTTTCAACAGGTCATATTTTCAGGGATCTTGCTAAAGAAAAAACAACAGTAGGAAGGTATATAAAAGAAGTTATGAATGCAGGTTATCTCATTCCCGATAATAAAACTTTAGAAATTGTAAGCGATTATCTTAAAAGACCTGAGTACAATGACGGATACATAATGGATGGTTTTCCAAGAACTACCAAGCAGGCCGAAGCTTTCAAAGAAAAAATTGATGCAGTATTTTACTTGAAGGTTTCTGACAAGGAAGCATTATGGAGACTTTCCTATAGAAATGATACAGGAAGAGAAGATGAGACCTTAGGAGCCGTTAGGAAAAGAATTGAATTATTCCACAAGCTTACTGAACCGGTTATAGATTTTTACAGAAAACACAACTTGCTTCATGAAATTGACGGAGAAGAGTCTGTCGAAGAAATTAATAAAGAAATTTTATCAAAACTTAAATAATTCTCCGTTTTTAATATCACCAACATGAAAGGATTTATCGTAGCAATTGATGGACCGGTAGCAGCGGGAAAAGGGACAATAGCGCCACTTCTTGCAAAAAAATTAAACGGTTTTTACCTTTATACTGGCGGAATGTACAGAAGTCTAGCTCTATATTGCTTGGAAAATGGAATTGACATTAAAAATGAAGAAGCAGTAATCAGATCGATGCCTAATGTTAAAATAGAATTAACGCAGACTAAAGTTTTTCTAAACGATAAAGACGTTACGCAAAGAATAAAAGATGTAGATGTTGCAAGAGCAACTCCTTATGTTGCCTCTATTACCAGTGTTCGTCAAGAAATGGTCGTTAGACAAAGAGAGGCATCTGAAAAAATAATTAATCATTCTCAACCGAGCGAAAAAATGAGACTCATCGTTGCAGAAGGAAGAGATGTTGCAACAAAAATTTTTCCAAATGCCGATTTAAAAGTTTTTTTAACTGCAAGTCCTGAAAAAAGAGCCACAAGAAGATTGGCTCAAATAAGACAACAAGGCTCACAAGATATCTCATACGAACAAGTCTTGAGTGACATTAAGAAAAGAGATGAGCAAGATAAAAAAAGAGAAGAGGGTCCATTAATTTCTAATCCCCAAGAACATGGGTATTTTGTTGTCGATAATACCGATTTATCTGAAGATGCTACATTGGAAGCAATAGTTGCCGAAATGGGAAAAAAAGGCTTTTATGATAACAATTAAGTCAAAACAAGAAATTGAAATTATGAAAAAAGGCGGTGCAATTCTGGCGCAGGTAATGCGTGAGGTTTTGGAGCACGTAAGACCAGGGGTGTCTGAATTGGGCCTTGAGAAACTTGCAAACGATTTAATAATAAAAAAAGGAGCTTTCCCTGGTTTTAAAAAAGTACAAGGATATAAATATGCAACTTGTCTTGCAGTAAATGATGTCGTTGTTCATGGATTGCCCAAGAATAATCTCCTTAAAGAAGGAGATATTATTGGCATTGATTGTGGAGTCTATTTTGAGGGTTTTCATACAGACATGGCGGAGACAGTAAAAGTTCAAGGAGAAGAAAAAGAGACTGATGAATTTTTGCAAACAGGAAGGAAAGCTTTAAATGAAGCCATAAAAATGGCAAAACCAGGCAATAGGATTGGGCACATTTCTCAAACCATCCAAGATATTATTGAAAGTCATGGATATTCAATTGTGAGAAATCTGGTTGGACACGGTGTAGGTAAAAAACTTCATGAAGAGCCGGAAATTCCTGGTTTTGTTTATGAAAAAATCGAGAAAACACCATTGATTAAAGAAGGAATGACTCTTGCGATTGAAGTTATTTACAATAAGGGCAAAAAAGAGGTTAAGACAGACACTGATGGATGGACAATAAGAACCAGGGATGGCTCTCTTTCCGGATTATTTGAACGATCTATAGTTGTGACTGAAAAAGGTCCTGTAATTTTGACAAATTAAGCTTGCTGTTTGCCTAGCCTTCTGATATAATAATTTCCAGAACAAGAGGATAGTCGCTAAAAAGCGATTATCTCTTTTTGGTCATTTAAACATTTATGGCTCATCAAGGGTCATTCGAAATCGAAGGAGTTGTTAAAGAATCTCTGCCAAACACATTGTTTAGAGTAGAGTTAGAGGATGGTAAGCTTATCCTTTGTCATCTTTCTGGCAAAATGAGGATGCATTTCATTAAGATTCTGCCAGGAGATAAGGTAAGAATAGAAATGACTCCATACGATAAAGAAAAAGGAAGAATTGTTTACAGAATAAAATGAAAGTACAAGCAAGTGTTAAACCAAGATGCATGAAATGTAAGATAATTAAACGCAAAGGCGTTGTTAGAATTTTGTGCGAAAATCCAAGGCACAAACAAAGACAAGGATAAACGAAAAATATGAGAATCTCAGGAGTTAACTTACCAGACGAAAAAAGAATAGACATAGGTCTTAGTTATCTTTATGGAATTGGCAGAAATAATGTTGTAGGAATTCTAAAAAAAGCAGAAATCGATGGTTCAAAAAGAATGAAGACATTAACAGAAGATGAACAGAAAAGAATTCAAAAAGCTTTGGAAGGATTAAAAATTGAAGGAGATTTAAGAGTTGAGATCCTGGGGAACATTAAAAGACTTAAAGAGCTTGGTGCATACAGAGGAATAAGACACAGTAAGAACTTGCCTTCCAGAGGCCAGAGAACAAGATCTAACGCGAGAACAAAGAGAGGCAAGAGAGTTACCATAGGAGCAATTAAGAAAGAACTAGCGGCAAAGATAGAGACAGCAGCAAAAGCAAAGACAAAATAATATGGCAAAAAAAGAGATAAAGAAAACAACTAAAGCGGCAAAGAAAAAATCCAACTTAGCAATTTCCGAACACGGAAAGGTTTTTGTATCGGCAACTTTCAATAACACATTGGTCACGATAACTAACGATAAAGGAGACGCAATTTCCTGGAGTTCTTCAGGAGCAGCTGGATTTAAAGGAACCAGAAGATCAACTCCTTTTGCAGCTACAACTGCAGTTGAGGCTGCAGCTAAAAAAGCAGTAGATAAAGGACTAAAATCAGTAGAAGTTTATATTAAAGGACCGGGATCGGGAAGAGATGCTTCTCTTAGAGCAATAAAGGCAGCAGGATTGTCAATTGCTTTAATTGCAGATATAACGCCAATTCCGCATAACGGACCAAGAGCAAAGAAAAAGAGAAGAGTTTAATGATAATTAATTAAATATGGCAAGATACACAGGACCAAAACATAGATTAGCAAGACAAGTCGGAGTAAATCTTCTGGATAATACTTCGCAAAGTCTTCAAAGAAGACTGGCTGTTCCTCCAGGGGTGCATGGCAAGAAAAGAAAGAAAAAGCTTTCAGAGTTTGGACTTCAAATGAGAGAAAAGCAAAAAGCAAAGATTGTATATGGTCTTTTAGAGAGACAATTAAAAAGACTGGTTCAAACAGTTCAAACTAAAAAAGGAGAGACGGGAGAAATGATTTTAGCAATGCTAGAAACAAGACTTGATAATATTGTGTACAGATTGGGTTTTACCAAGAGCAGAAATATGGCCAGACAAATTGTTGGTCACGGACATGTTTTGGTAAACGGAAAAAAAGTTTCGATCCCATCTTATCAGGTAAGAATTGATGATGTCATAACCCTTTCCCCGAAAATGATGAAGAATCTAAAAGTTATAGAATCTTTAGAAGAAAAAGAAGGCAATGTTTTAGCGTTTTTAAAAAAAGAAAAAGTTGCCGGAAAGCTTATTAGAATGCCAAAAAAGGATGATTTAGAAGTTCCCTTTAATATGCAATTGATCATTGAATATTATTCCAGATAATGGTAAAATAGATTTTTGTTGTTATGGTTAGTCCAACGTTTAAAATTAAAGAAGAAAAAGTTACAGCCGAATACGGAGAATTCATTATTGAACCGCTTGAACCCGGATACGGTCATACATTAGGAAATGCTCTTAGAAGAGTTCTTCTAGTGTCTATTCCCGGAGCAGCAGTTACTTCGGTAAAAATTACTGGAGTTAAACATAAGTTCTCTACGGTTCCAGGACTTAAAGAAAATGTTGTTGATCTTCTTTTAAACATTAAGGGTCTTAATTTTAGACTTCTTGACTCCAAGACTTCAAGCACAGTTAAACTTTCTGTTAAAGGTCCAAAAGAAATTACAGCAGCTGACTTAGAATTACCAGAAGATGTTGAGATTGTAAATAAAGACCATTTCATTGGATCACTTACTGACAAAAAAGGAAAACTTGAAATGGAATTAACAATCGAGAAAGGTCTTGGATATTTAGTAGCTGAAGAAAGAAAAATTTCCACACTTGGAGTTTTACCAACAGACGCCATCTTTACACCCGTAACTAGAGTTAATTATGAAGTCTCTGCAACTCGTGTTGGAAGACAGACAAATTTAGACAGACTTATTCTTAAGATATGGACAAACGGTGTAATCGCACCAAGAGAGGCCATGGATGAAGCAGCTAGAGTTTTAGCAGCTTACTTTTTCCATGTATACGAGCCAAAAGCAACAACTGCTCCTGAAGTAGTCTCAACTTCGACATCACCATATGCAGAAAACTTGTTAAAAATGACAATTGATGAATTAGATTTGCCTACAAGAATTTATAATAGTCTTAGAAATGGTGGAATTGAAACAGTTGGCCAGCTACTTGATGCCCCAAGAAAAGAACTTATTTCTATGAGAAATATGGGCGGAAAATCAATTGCAGTAATAGAAGAAAAGTTAAACGAAAAGGGAATCAGTTTAAATGTTTAACTTAACAGTCAGTCAGGGTTATTAGGCCTGACAGCCCCAAGAGGTCTTCAGCTAGCCATTTATCCCCTGATTTTTCTATATATGAGAAAAAATGTTTTTGGAAAACAATTAAGCAGAGACAAGAACGAGAGAAAAGCATTATTCAAGAATTTAATGTCGTCTTTGGTTTTGAATGAGTCAATAAAAACTACCGAGCCAAAAGCTAAAGCAATAAAAAGCGAGGTAGATAAGTTGGTTGCTAAGGCTAGAAAAGAAGAGAGGCTCGCAAAGAAACTTTTAGAACAAAGCTTATTCCCAAAGGCTGTAAAAAAAATGATCTTAGACATTGCGCCAAGATTTAACGGAAGAAACGGCGGATATACAAGAATTGTAAAGCTTGGTAAGAGATTTGGCGATGATGCATCAGTTGTTTTGATGGAATGGGTTGAAAAATCTAAGATCTTAAAAGAAGATAAAAAAGAAGAGAAAAAAACTAAACAGAATATGACAGTTGTTAAGAAAGAAGTTAAAGCAAAAACAACAAAGTCAAAAAAAGAGGTTAAAAAATAATGAAAAGCTCAACGGCAACAAAGTTATCAGATATTAAAAGAGAGTGGCATTTGGTTGACATTAAAGACAAAACATTAGGAAGGATTTCTACTGAAATTGCTCATACGTTAATGGGTAAATCTAAACCTTATTTTGTAAGAAATTTAGATTGTGGAGATTACGTAGTCATAATTAACGCAAAAGAAGTAAAAATTTCAGGAAAAAAAGAAACCGGTAAAAAATATTATAGACATTCAGGATATCCAGGTGGATTTAAATCAGAAGTATTAGGAGATGTCAGAAACGAAAAACCAGAAGAGATCATTAGGCATGCTGTGGCAGGAATGTTGCCACAGAACAAATTAAAAGCTAAAATGCTTAAAAGACTTAGAGTTTTTGCAGGAGCAGAGCATACATTTGCAGATAAATTTAAAAGTTCAAAAGTTGAAAACAAGGAGTAAATATGGCAGAAGTAACAAAAAATAAATTAGGATATATTTTTGCAGTTGGAAGACGTAAGAATGCGGTTGCTAGAGTAAGACTTTATACTGACCTTAAAAACGTAGAGCTTGAGGGAGAAGAAGCTGTAAAGGGCGGTTTATATGTTAACAACAAAAAAATAGAAGACTATTTTACTGATAAGGTTGCGTCCTCCTATTATTTAGAACCATTGAAGTCCATAAATGCTTTGGGAAAATACGTGATTACCATCAGAGTGGTAGGCGGTGGTCAAGCAGGACAGCTTGGAGCAGTAATTCACGGTATGTCCCGAGTATTGTCTGTAGTGGAAGAAAAAAATAGAGACATATTAAAGAAAAAAGGTTTCTTAACCCGCGATGCACGTGTTAGACAAAGAAGAAACGTTGGAATGGGTGGAAAGTCCAGACGTGCAAAACAATCTCCAAAGAGGTAAGTCTACCAAACATTTATTAAACTCATCAATTTTTTGAAGTTCTATTTTAAGGTTTTTTGAAAAAAGGAGAAGCGGTCTCTCTGGAGACCTCTCTTATTATGCGATCGATATCTTTTGGTGAAGAGCAGAATGCACCCGGCTTGCTTGATCCAAAGTCTTTGTCTAATCTAATTAACCTGTCGTGTATTGATTCCTCCGGTTGAATTTTTGCTAGAGTAACTGATTGAGTTTCTGCCGACATAAGAACAGATTATATATTAGATTATTCAAAGATTCAACGGTGAGATATGGTTGAATTTAGAGTAAAAGGAGTAGAAGGATTAACGGGGAAAATAAGATTAAGAGCTTAACCGTAAGCCATAAAACTTTCAAGATTGACATTTCAGATAGCTGAATAATCAATTTGTTAATATTTACATAAGATTTCATATCACTTTCTTCTTAAAACTAGTCTAATGGTTAAAACTATTGGAAGACAATTAGACAATTTGCTCTTAAATACACAAAAAAGACCTCAAAATACAACGCTTTTTGTATTCTAAGGCCTTATAGTTTACCTAAGGGCTCCTTATGTCCGTTCCCGATATTTGAACGGGTATTGGATTGACATAAATATACAATTTTTAACGATATAAGTCAATAGTTTTTGAGATTATTTATTGAACTACAAGACTGAAGATTATTATTATTCTCTGGTCGACTAAAGGCATTAGTTAAGTTGACTAAAGAGAAAGGTAGCCATTAACAAATTTTACTTTGTCGGGATGCCGTGAATCGAACACGGACTACCGCACCCCCAGCGCGGCGTACTACCACTATACTACATCCCGCTTAAAACTCTAAGCTTCTAGGTTGATCCAAAATGATCTATTGTATTTTAGCATAGTTTTACCTAAAATTGGCCTATGGCAAAGCACGCAAAAACAATAAATATCCCAAATGGACAAACAGAATCCTCTAAAAAACTAGAAGCCGTTAAAATGGCTATGGATCAGATCGAAAAACAATACGGTCGCGGATCGATTATGAGGTTTGGAGAGGCAGGGCAAAAGTTTGATATTTCGGTTATCTCCACAGGCTGTCTTCCCGTCGACTTGGCGCTTGGAGTGGGTGGTGTGCCAAGAGGTAGAATCATTGAAATTTACGGCCCTGAGGCTTCCGGTAAAACAACACTTTGTCTTTCTATAATTGCTCAAGCTCAAAAGCATGGAGGAGTAGTTGCTTTCATTGATGCAGAGCATGCGCTTGATCCGTTATGGGCAGAAAAAATAGGAGTTAAGCTGGATGAGCTCTTGATCTCTCAGCCAGACACAGGGGAACAAGCTTTGGAGATTACAGAAAGTTTGGTTAGAAGTGGCGGAGTAGATGTTTTAATCATTGATTCCGTTGCAGCTCTTGTGCCAAGAGCTGAGATTGAAGGAGAAATGGGAGATTCCATGATGGGATTACAAGCAAGACTTATGTCTCAAGCATTAAGAAAATTGACAGGAGTCATTTCTAAATCAAAAACAGTTGTTATTTTTACAAATCAATTAAGGCAGAAAATTGGCGTTATGTTTGGAAACCCTGAAACAACAACCGGAGGACTAGCTCTTAAGTTTTACTCTTCGATTAGAATGGATATTCGCAAGATAGAAACAATTAAAGATGGTGATAAGGCAATTGGTTCAAGGCATAGGGTAAAAATTGTTAAAAACAAAGTCTCGGCTCCTTTTAGAATTGCAGAGTTTGATGTTATGCAGGATCAGGGAATTTCCAGAGAAGGTGGAATTATGGATGTAGGAGTAGAGATGGGAATTATAGGAAAATCAGGAGCATTTTATAGGTATGGAGACACTATGCTTGGACAAGGAAAACAAGCTGCAGTACAGATGCTACGGGAAAAGGCAGATATTGCCAAAAAAATAGTTGAGGAAATTATGACTAAAAGTAAAACTACACCAACTCCCGTTGAAGTTGGAGTGGAAGCACAACAAGATAACGAATAATCCTCATGGATGATTTTGAAAAATCTTATAACCGCGTACTTCATTTTTTATCTTTCCGTCCTCGATCTGAAAAAGAAATTAAGGATTATTTAAATAAGAAAAAAGTAGAGCCTTCCATTGTAGAAAAAGTTATAAATAATTTAAAAGAGCATAGGTTCATAAACGATATCGAATTTGCCAGTTGGTGGATAGATCAGCGGACAAGAGTAAAACCTCGGGCCTGGAAGATTATTCAATACGAATTAAAACAAAAAGGAATAAATGAAGAAATAATTCAAAATTCAAAATTAAGAACACAGAATGATTTAGAAAGTGCGAAAATACTTGTTCAAAAAAAATCTCTTAGGTATATGAATTTGCCAAAACAAGAAGCCTATCAAAAACTAGGAAGATTTTTAGCTTCTAAAGGGTTTGACTGGGGGGTAATTAAAAAAGCATTATCCAATATTGACGATTAAACTTATAAAATAGTATAATGCCTTAGGCAATTGGATTGTCAGAGAAATTATGATAAAGATTTCAAATCACCTCTTTGACACTTTTAAAGCTTAGTAATTAAGCTTTTCTTCTTATTGCTTTTAATGTATGACAGACAATCAGGATTTAGTAAAACTAGAACAAAAACTTCTTGAGAGAGAGGAAAAATTAGACAGCGAAAGAGAAAAGCTTGATAAAGAAAAACAAGAACTACAAAAGCTTAAAGAGGAATACAGAGAAAAATTAAGTAAATCTTCAGGACTAACCGCAGATGAAGCAAAAAAAGAATTTTTAAAAGAAATTGAGGATAAAGAAACTCAAGCAGCTGCAAAAATAATTAGGGAAAGAGAGGAATTTGCTAAAAAAACCGCAGATAAAAAGGCCCAAGAAATTTTAGTTGAAGCCATGAGGCATGGTGCTTTGAATTACATTGCGGAATACACTGTCTCAGCCGTCAGAATTCCGGAAGAAGATCTGAAAGGTAGAATTATCGGAAAAGAAGGTCGCAATATTCGCGCTTTTGAACAAGCAACCGGTGTTGATGTGGACCTGGATGAAGAAGGAGTAATAAGACTTTCCAGTTTTGATTCTGTTAGGCGAGAAATTGCCAGAAGATCTCTTGAAAAATTAATTAAAGATACCAGGATTCAGCCTTTTAGGATAGAAGAAATTGTTGAGCAAACTAAAAAAGAAGTAGAAAAAATAATGTTTGAAGAAGGAGAAAAGCTGGCTCATGAGGTTGGAGTTTATAATGTGCCAACAGAACTTCTGGCACTTCTGGGAAGATTTAAATTTAGGACTTCCTACGGTCAAAATTTAATTGCGCATACCCTTGAAGAGACAAAAATAGGAATTCACTTAGCAAAAGAAATTGGAGCAGATGCGAACGTTGTAAGGCTTGGTTGTTTGTTTCATGATGTCGGAAAAGTCATCGAAGGAGAGGGAAATCACGTAACCCTAGGTGCAGATTTATTAAAGAAATTCAATATGCCGCAATCGATCATTGATTGTGTTTTGGAGCATCATGAGGATAAACCATTTTCATCAATAGAATCAGTTCTTGTATACATTGCAGACGCAATTTCCGGAGCCAGACCTGGAGCAAGATATGAAGACGTAGAAGATTATGCAAAAAGATTAAAAGAGATGGAAGAAATCGCAAAAGGTTATGAGGGAGTCGTGGATGCATATGCTTTTGAAGCAGGAAGAGAATTAAGAGTAATTATAAATCCGGGAAAATTAGATGATTCCCAAACTACACTTATGGCCACAAAATTAAGAGATGAAATCAATAGATCTATGGTCGTTCCCGGAGAAGTAAAAGTTACTGCAATTCGTGAGTTTAGAGTGGTGTCCACAGGAACAAATTCTTAATTCTTCTTACTTGACAAGCGAATCGATTTAATTGTATTTTAGACCTAATCGAATTTTAAGGAGGTGAATATATATGACGAAAAAAGACTTAATTCAAGTTGTTTCAAAAAAGGCTAATCTTACCAACAAAGCGGCAGGAGAGGCAGTTCAAGCTTTTCTAAATGGCGTTCGCGATTCTTTAAAAAGAGGAGAAAAAGTTGTGATTACAGGGTTTGGAACCTTTAGTATTCGCAGAAGAGCGCAAAGAACCGGAAGAAATCCTAAGACAGGAGAGAAAATAACGATCGTTGCCAGAAAAGCTCCAGGATTCACACCCGGAAAGACCTTAAAAAAGCTTGTTAGATAATATTTGCTATAATCAGCATACTATATGACTTTAAGGTTGAGGAATATATTTTATTTACTGCTTGTAGTTATTTTTGTTTGGTTTATGTATATGGACCGAGCAATTTTAACACCATTTGTTTTGGCCGCAATTTTTGCTTATATTTTTAATCCTGTTGTTAACTTTTTCTCTAACAGAATAAAACTTCCAAGAACATTGTCTGTTTTAATTATTTATCTTTTTTTGATGGCGATTGTCGTTCTAATCAGCGTTTTCATTACTAAAAGAATTGTTGATGAGTCGGTAGAGCTAAAAGGATATGTGGCAACTCTTGCTAAAACAACTAAAACACAAATAAATGCCTTACCAGACTATGCAAGACCATTTGCTCAGGAAGGAGCTGTTGCGTTAGAAAAATCGAGAATATTTGCTCCAGCATCTGTATTTTCTCTTTTTCCTCAGGCGATATCAAGAATAATCAGCTTTTTCATATTCCTTTTTGCAAGCTTTTATTTCTTAAAAGAAGGATCAACTTTAATGAATAAGTTTTTAAATTATATGCCTAATAAAAATAGAGTTGATATAGAAATTGTCCTTAGGAAAATGAATAAAGTATTTGGTGGATATTTAAGAGGTCAGCTTTTCTTAGTGGTTTTAGTTTCATTGATATTATACATAGCCTTGGCAATTCTAGGAGTTAAATTTGCTTTGGTTATTGCTGTTTTTTCAGGATTTGCAGAAATTGTACCAATAATTGGACCGATAACTGCCGGAGCGGTTGCATCTCTAGTGGTTTTGCTTACCGGGATATCAAATTTTCCACTTACTCCAATTCAGGGAGCGGCTGTTGTTGTTGCGATTTACTTTATTGCAAGACAACTGGAAGATTATTTTGTTATACCTCAGGTTATGGGAAGAATTACAGAATTGCATCCATTAATCATTCTTTTTGCAGTTATATCGGGTGGACACATTTGGGGGGCAATTGGACTAATTTTGGCTGTTCCGATCGCCGGAGCAATAAAAATTCTACTTGATTTTTCCCTAGACAAGATTAATGAGTCAGATAAAAAGAAAGTTCTAGGAAGAGAATAAGCCAGATTCTGTTTCTCCTTCGAAAAATCTTAGGATTATCGCAATCTATCTCAGATGTGATGTTTTGCGTCACACTGTTCCGATTTAGTCGGAATGCCCTTTGTTTGATACTTCCCTAAAGCAAGGTATAACGTATCGTTCCAAGGTTGCAGCGGGTGGGATTGTCCGTTTCACTCCTACTCGTCTCTGTTGCTCTCAAATTTTGTCAATTCAAAATCTGTCTTAAGACCCACATGTAGGTAAAAGTCTTAAGAACCAGCTATTGCTAGTCGGAGCTTACACTCCATCCCCGGCTTTAGATCTGTCTGGACTTTCCTTACGCCTTTCGGCGTATAGCGATCTTCTTCCTAGAACTGGAGTAATTATAGCAAAATACGTGTATTTTGTCGATTTTTATGCTTAAAATCCTAAGTTTTGCAAAGCATATTGTATTCACATTTCTTACAAAAAACTGTCTTGCTACAAGCAAAATCACTACTTCCGATTAAATTTGCAATGTTTATTATTTTTTCTTTTGCCTTATCTAATTGATCCTTTGTTCTTATCGTTGTGAATTTTTGTTGAGTTTCAAGGTAGTAAAGAGATAATTTTACGTCCTCTGGTTTTTTATTAAAGATTGACTCCTTAATTTCCGTTGCAGCAAGGGCATAAATTGTTAGCTGTAAATCTTCTGTTAAGCTTTTTTCCGTGGGAGCATTGAGTCCTGTCTTATAATCGATTATTTCTATAGATTTGTCATTTAAATTGTCTATTCTATCTACTCTTCCTCCAACCTTGATGCCATTAAGATTAAAAATAAAAGGGGTTTCTAGGGCTGCTGGTTTAACCTGTTTATTAAATTCTTCTTTAATATATTGAGAAACAATTTTTTTTGCCTTTTCAAGAGCTTTTTTTTGATGTTCTTTGTTTTGATAGCCTTCATTAATCCAATTTTTGACTATTGCTTCATCGATATCGTCTTGATCTAATTCCTGCCCGGCCATGTGCGCTTGATAGAAATCTCTTAAAGCAGCATGTATAGATGTTCCAAAGCTTTGTGCAGAAGATTGAGCAGTTGGTATTTTTAGAATATATCTTAATTTATAATGAAGAGGGCATATTTCAAATGTTTGTATTTGAGAATATGATAAATAAGTGATTGGCCGGGTTAAAACAGGTTTGGGTTCTTCCATAGTGAGATCATAATGGCTTAAATCCAATAAAGTTAATTGGCCCGTTTGTTTTTTTTGAAGAATCTCTTCAGTTTCTTGATGTCCCAATGCTTCATAAACAAATGGGGAAATTTTTCTCTCTTTTTTCCCTTCACCATAATAATTTGCAGCAGTCAGAAATAACTTGTCTTTCGCTCTTGTCATGCCGACATAGAAAAGTCTTCTTTCTTCTTCCAGATGATAATCTCCTGTTGGCAGAATTTCTTTAATAAATTCTTGAGGAATTGGAATTGCTTCTTTCCTTTCTCTTGTTGGAAATCTTTGAGATACAAGATTAACAAGAAAAACTACTGGGAATTCTAATCCTTTTCCCGAGTGAACAGTTAAAATGTTTACGGCATTATTCTCTGACCAGTCAAGATCAGCTGCCAGAGGACTTTCTCCCATTTGCATTGAGAGATCAATCCAATCAATGATTTCGAAAACACTTGACGTTTTATGATCGATTTCATAGGACTTTAATTTATCAAAAAGTTTTGCAATATTTCCTGCTTTTGTCTCGTTGTTTATAGATTTGGAGTCAATAATTTCTTTAAGTAGTCCACTGTCTTTAAGAAAATAATAAAGTATTTGCCCTGCAGACTCTTTCGGAACTAATTTTAGGTGTTTTTTTATCATTCTTACAATCACTTCATTTTTTTCCAGTGTGGATTTTCTTAAGCAAGTCTCATTTGCGTTTTCCATGGTCTCAAACAAGGAGTATCCTTTTTTCTTTGCAAGATTTAATAATGTTGCGACTTCAACTGCATCCAGACCAAAGACAGGCATATTGATTACCCTATACAAGGATGTCGAATCTTCGAAATTACACAGAACCTTTAAATAGGCGATAAGATCCTTAACCTCTTCTTGGTGAAAAAGTTTTCCTGGACCCAAGAATTGGAAGGGGATCTTTTTTCTCTCCAAAGCTCTCATAAAAGGCTGGGCATGATCATTTGCTCTAACTAAAATTGCAAAATCGTTATATTGATATTGTTTTTTTTGAGATAGTGATCTTATTTTTTCCGCAACCGCATCTGCTTCGTCATCAACTCTTTTGGAGTAAATAAATTCTACTTTCTCTCCTCTCTCTTTCCTGAAAGGAATTAGTTTTTTATTAATTTTTTCTTTTATTTCTAGTCGATCGGGATTGTTGAATTGAATTAAATCGTATGAAGAGTCTAGGATTTCTTTTGTAGAACGATAGTTTTGAGTTAAAGCAATAACTTTTGCTTTTGGAAATTGTTTTTTAAATTGTAAAATATTCGAGATAGAGCTGCCTCGAAATCTGTAGATAGATTGGTCGTCGTCTCCTACAACAGTAATGTTTTTCTTTTCTCCGGCAAGTAAAACTGCTAGTTTGTTTTGAGCATAGTTTGTGTCTTGAAATTCGTCGACTAAAACATATCTGAATTGTTTTTGATATCCTTTTAGGACATTTTCCCGCTTTTTAAAAAGCTTAAGAGTATTACTGATTAAGTCCGAAAAATCCATTGCTCCTTCTGTTGCCTTTAGATTTTCATAAGCGGCATATGTGTTTGCTAATTCTTCTAATTTCTCAATTTCTAGTTTCTTCTCAAGATCCTTATGTTTATTTTTTTTAAGTTTTGTCACTAAATTAAAATATTCATCAGGAGAAACATCCTCATCTTTTAACCTGCTAAAATGTTGAACAAGCGCTGAAAGAAATTTTGTAGGATTTCCCATCGGACGAAAATAATTTAACTTTAATTGGAATAAATTCTTCCTTAACAAAAGAATGGCTTCTGCTTCAGTCATTAATTTATATGTTGGATTTAATCCAATGTGGATTGCTTCCTGTCTTAAGATGCGGTCACAAAAAGAATGAAAGGTAGAGATCCACATTTGGGTATATCCGTATGGCATTTCTTTGTCTACTCTTTCCTCCATTTCAAGAGCAGCTTTTTCCGTAAAGGTAAGGGCAAGAATTTGCGAAGGAGGTACAAGCTTTTTAAGTATTAAATATTTAATTCTTTCGGTAATTACAGTTGTTTTTCCTGTTCCTGCTCCGGCAATTATTAGTAGTGGGCCATTTAGATGTTTTACAGCTCTGATTTGCTCAGAGTTTAGTTTATTGTTTTTCATCAATAGAGGTATTTTAGCATAGTACCTCTTTGTAATTTCAGGAACTAATTAACAATAACTTTTCCCTTTTGCGTAGGATTTAAGTGATTATGGTATGAGTATGTTCCAGCTTTCTCAAAAATTAGTTGTACCGACGAGCTGCTGGAAAATGTACCTAAATTAAGAAACGGATATAGCAAATGCGCTGGATGGTTATCTGAATTAACTGTTGCAGAACCACCGCTATTGTTTGTCCAGATTACCCTTGTTCCAGCTTTAATTTTTAGCTCTGTTGGCTCAAAGCCACTTTTAGTTAAAAGCACAGATGCTTCAGGAGCTTTGGTCGGTCTTGCTGTTTTGCTTGCGGTCGGAGGGTTTTTAGTAATTTTAGTTGTCTGGTTTTTGTATAAGAAATATCCCGCAAAAATTACAACGATAATTATTCCCAAAGTAATTAAAAATTTACTATTCATTTTTCACCTCCTTTTTAAATCTTAAAATTCCTCTAATTTTTCTTCAAGATGTTTAGTGCTTTGCAACTTTTGTCCAATAGTAGAAAAACCTATGCTAACGTTACTGAGTTGTAATGTTGCATTATTTAAATGTTTACCCAGCATTCCTAAATTTTCGTCAACTTTAGAATAGTCGTTTTGCAAGCCTCTCAATAGTGCAACAATCTCTTTAGATTTGGATTCAATCTTTTTTCCTTCAAAAGCAAGCAGGATTGTTTGCAAGTGTGCATAAAGGGTAGAGGGAGACACAGGATAAATCCTTTCAGATTTTGCAAAGTCCATTACATCAGGAAGATTAACTAATTCATAATATACGGATTCGCTCGGGATGTACATTAAGGCAAAATCCATTGTTCCCTCATTTGGCAAAATATATTTCTTTGAAATAGATTGAATATGTTTTTTAATGTCTTTTATAAACTCTTTTTGATAAGTTTCTCTTTCTGTTTTATCTTGAGCTCTTGTCATCTTTTGAAAATTTTCCATTGGGAACTTAGAATCTATTGGAAGAATTCCAGCGTCTGTTTTTATAGCGGCGTCAACTTTTTCGCCTGATTTAAATTCATATTGAAGGTTAAAGCTATTCTTTGGAAACATTTGCGAAATTAGATCTTTTAGTACTTGTTCGCCGATATTTCCTCGCAATTTTGGGCTTTTTAGAAACTCTTGAAGTTCTCGCATATTCCTGCCAATTTCACTCATTTGCCCGACTTCTTTATTAACCTCACCAATTACAGACGCTGCTTTATCTAGTCGTTCATTAAGTTGTTTTGAATTTTCCTGAAGAGTTCTAACCATCGTGGTGGAAGAATTATCAAGAGACGATTGCATTGTCTTTAGCCATTCAATAAGCGATTTATCATCATTTTTAGAAATATCAGAGATCTTTTTATTTATAAAATAAAAAAGAATTAAAAAAGTCCCAATAATTAACGTGGCAAGGAGCAGGATTTCATTTGGCATACTTCTATTTTAGCATTAAACAAAATACAGTTCAGGATTAACTTCAACTTCTTTCCAGGATCTTTTTTCATAGTTATAAATTGCAGCTGCACCGATCATGGCAGCGTTGTCGGTGCAAAAGTATTTTTTTGGAGCATGAAAATTGATTGGTAATTGAGCGCGGGTAATGGATAATTTAAAGTTTTCTCTTAATTTGTCGTTTGCTGCGACCCCTCCAGAGAGAATTATTGATTTTGCTTTATATTTTCTTGCTGCTTTCAAAGTTTTTTTAATTAAAACATCAATGATTGATTTTTGAGCAGATGCGCAAATGTCAGAAATTTCTTTTTCGTTAAATTTTCTATTTTTAGTTTCTCTAAGAACGGCAGTTTTTAACCCAGAAAAACTAAAATCAAAATCATTTGATCCGATCATGGGCCTTGGGAAATTTATTGCTTGGTCATTTCCTTTTAAAGCAAGCCTTTCGATATTTGGTCCTCCTGGATATGGAAGATTCAAGAGTCTGCCAATTTTGTCAAAAGCCTCTCCCGCCGCATCATCTCTTGTTCCTCCAAGCCAGACAATTTTTTCGTGTTTTTTTAATAAAATTAAATCTGTATGTCCTCCGGAAACAACAAGAACAATTGCCGGAAATTCAATACTTTTTTTGTCAGTTCTATCTTTGTCATCAAGCCAATTAGCGTAAATATGTCCTATTAGATGATTAACAGGAATTATTGGTTTATCCCAGATCAGACTTAGGGTTTTTGCAGTTTCTACTCCTACTAAGAGTGATCCAATTAATCCAGGACCAATAGTAACTGCGATCGCATCAATGTTTGGCGGATTTTTAAAAGAAAAAGATAGTCCTGCATCCTTCAGTGTCTTTTTAATTACAGGAATTATAAATTTAATTTGTTCTCGCGCAGCTGCCTCTGGGATTATTCCGCCTGTTTTTGAGTGAATAGGCAAAGATGTTGACGTATTCTTGGAAAGAGTTCTTACTACAGAATCTTGTTTTGTTCCTTCAACTATAGCTGCAGAAGTTTCGTCACATGAAGACTCAATTGCTAAAATTCTCATACTTTATCTCGGTTCCTTTTTTAATGCCGAATTCCTTAGACAAACCGGCATTTATCTCAAGCACTGTGTCGGCAGTTTCACTGGGTTCATAAATAGGGGGATTTTCAGATTCATTTTTGGGGGGTTGAGCATTTTCAAACACAGTTACTACTTTTTTATTTTTAATATAGATAATATCTATTGGAAATTTCATGTTTTTCATCCAGAAGCGATATTTTGCTTCTGATTTAAATGGGAAAATCATTCCTTCATCTTTTGGCAGTAGAGTGTATTTGGATAGACCAATTTCTTGTTCCTGTCCACTCTTGGCTACAGTAAGCTTAATTTTGTGATTATTTATCGTTGCTGAAGGGCTGGATTTAAACAAAGCATTATTTTTTAATACAGTTGTAGAGAAAATATATGCCAAAATAACCGCAAGTGCGAATAATCCCAAAATAATAATTATATTTTTAATACTCATGTTGTTTCTTCCGCAATTAAATCCGCAATTCTGCTCGTAGACTTCTCTCTAAGTTGTTTAATTACCTCAATTACCTTTGCTTTAATAAGCTCTGCCTGTCTTTTTTTGTGGTGCATATTTTTGTCTCCTGATGTCGTTGCAATAACATTAGGAGCTAAATTGACCACTAGTTTATCATATTTTTTATTATTTTTCTTCTTTTCCGATAAAATAACATAATCTATGTCTTCTATGGATGATAGAATTTCTGCTCTTTCTGCTTGAGAGTTAATTGGTCGATGATGACCTTTAGTGTTTTTAATATTATCATCATTTTCCAGAAGAACAAATAAAAAATCTCCTTGCTTTTTTGCTTCATGTATCAACCGAATATGTCCGATGTGGAGAATATCAAAACAACCCCCTATCAAAACGGTTTTTTTTCCTTGTTTTCGAAGAAGCTTACTTAGATGGGCAGCTTTTTTTTCGGTAACTATTTTGTCCATTATTCTTTTGTGCCCTTTAAGAATATGTCTTGCCAAGCCCTGAAATTAGAAGAGATCTTTTCAGAAATTAATGTTTGTCCATTTCTAACGACGGTTCTGGTAAAGTAAACATTTGCTCCCCAAGCAGCAAAATCAACTTGTCTAACTTCTCCTTTAGGAAGAGTAGGATCATCTTGGTAAATTGCAGGAGGAGGAGGTGTTTGACTTACAATTACTGGAGTTGTAACAGTAGCCACTCTACCATCGCTTGTTCCATAAAAAGTTACGGTTAGTCTCAAGACAGTAGGATCAATTGCGGTCTGAACTAAAATGTAATGACCGGTATCGTTTTTAAACTTAAGATCGACGCTTGGAGAATAAACGGTTGAATCAATTCCCGGACCGGAATCCTGTTCATAATATCCAACTCTGTATGCATGAGCTGTCCTTTCTACTATCGGGAGTCCTGAATTTAAAGCAGCTCTATAAAAAGTTGTTGAAACCTGACAAACACCGCCTCCATCACCTAAAACAGTTCTACCGTTTTGAATGACGTATGCTTGTTGGTATCCGGTAAAAGCGGAAACATCTCCGAGAGCTTTGTTAAAAGAAAATATTTCATTTGGAGCAATTAAAATCCCGTTAAGTCTTGCAGATGCAAGGGTGACATTGAAAATTCTTCTAGGAATAGAATGCTGAAACAGTGATGTTCCCTCGCCGATTTGTTCCTTGATACCCATATTGTTGACCTTTTCATTTGTAACTTCAGGAGGAATTATTTTTATCGGAACGTTAATTATTATCTCTTGTGGTTTTCCTGAAAGTACAATGGGGGCGATCTTTAATGAAATACGATTGCTCAACTCTTTAAAATCGATTGTTTGTCCATCTGTTGCCGGTCTGAATGAGGTTACTCTACCATTTTCAAACTTAAATTGAGCATTAACAGGCTTTTTTTCCAGTTGAATGACAAGAGGGGAAATTAATTCTCTTAATTTAGTTTCAGAATATGTATAGGAAGGCTGCAAATATACGCCATTTAAATATGTTTGAGCAATAAGACTTAGATTAGATAAAGAATTGGACGATCTTCCTACACTGAAGGCCTGGTAGGAGAGTAGTTTTGAGTCGTAACCAAAATTAATTGCTTTAGCGGATATGGTTGCAAGTCCATAA
>JAMCTK010000002.1 GCA_023381035.1 Patescibacteria group bacterium | reverse complement strand
GTTTCCTTTAAAAATGACATAATTGCACTTTCTCATAATGGAAATTTGCCAAATACTACCTCGTTAAGAAAATTTCTTTCTGCATTAGGCATCTACACTAATGGCCACAATGACTCGGAATTAATGTATATGTTGATTAAATACTACCTGGTTAAAAAGTATCCTTTGGAAAAAGCAATACTTGAAGCTCTTCCCTTGTTTACCGGCGCGTATTGCCTACTTATCATGACTAAAGATAAATTGGTTGCAATCAGAGATCCTTTTGGAATTCGCCCTCTTTCTATAGGAAAACTTGATAATGGATATGTCGTTTCTTCCGAAACCTGCGCAATGGATACAATTAATGCAAAATTCATCAGAGACATTAATCCTGGAGAAATGGTTGTCATTGACAAAAACGGATTAAAATCCCATACATTTGCCTCTTCTCAAGAGAAATTAGATATTTTTGAGTTTATATACTTTGCTCGTCCTGACAGTGTCCTTTTAGGAAAAAGAGTTTATGAGGTAAGAAAAAACTTAGGAAGAGAATTAGCAAAAGAATATCCTGTTAAAGCAGATGTTGTAATTCCTGTTCCTGATTCATCTATACCGGCTGCTATTGGATACGCTAATGAATTAGGAATTCCTTTCGAATTTGGTCTTGTAAAAAACAGATACATAGGCAGAACATTCATTATGCCTGAACAACACTTAAGAGAAACAGCAGTTCAGATGAAATTAAATCCAATTAAAGAAATTTTCAAAGGAAAGAGGGTCGTTTTAATTGACGATTCAATTGTTCGAGGAACTACTTTAAAAAAATTAGTTGAGATGGTGAGAAGAGCCGGGGCAAAAGAAATTCATTTATTAAGCAGTTGTCCCCCTGTAAAATTTCCTGATTTTTATGGAATTGATACTCCTAACCAAAAAAATTTGATTGCGTCACGTATGACAACTGCACAGATTAAGAAGTATATGAATGCAACTTCTTTGCACTATCTTTCTTACGATAAGATGATAAAGGCAACAGGACTTCCCGAAAATACTTTTTGTACTTCATGTTTTAACGGTGATTATCCAATAGACATTGGCGCAAACGCAAGACTTGTTAAAGGAATAAAAAATAAAGGACAAAATACTTTTCTTAATGGAAGAACAGAGCATATCGCAGTTTTAATTTCCGACAAAGGCACAGGTTCAAACTTAAAAGCTATTATTGAAGCAAAAAGAGATGGTAAAATTTCTTCAACAATAGATCTTGTTGTTAGCGATAAAAAAGGAGCGTTAGGATTAAAGCATGCAGAAGAAAATAATGTTCCTCAAGTTGTAAAACTTCTTAAAAAAAGCAGGTCGAGAGACTATTATGGAAAAGAGCTCGGAGAACTCTTAAACAAAAAAGGAATTACAATTGCAGTCATGGCAGGATTTGCAACTATTCTTCCTCCAAGCTTTTTCAATGTCTTCAAAGGAGTCACAGTCAATATTCATCCTGGGCTGATCCCAGATGAAAAAAATAAAGCTTTTCTTTTTCCTGACGGCACCAAAGCTCCCTGGAATCAAGGACTCATAACCGATGATGCTGTCGCAAATTTTCTTAATAAAAAATATGCTGGGTCCACAATTCATCTTGCTACTCAAGAAGCAGATTTTGGACCGGTTCTGGTTAGAAAAATAATTCCCACAAAACCAAATGATACTGTTGAAACTCTTTACTCGCGTCTTAAAAAAGCAGAACATATTGGTCTAATTCAGAGCCTGAAAAAAATCACAGAGAAAAGTTTATGAAAATCGCAATTATTGGGTCCGGCGGAAGAGAGCACGCACTTGCAGACATATATGCTAAAAGCAAGCAGGTAAGTAAAGTTTTTGTCATCCCAGGTAACGGGTTAACTGAAATAAACAATAAAAAAATTTCTATAATTCCCACGATAAACGTTTCAAATATTGAGGACATTATTAAGTTTTACAAAAAAGAAAAAATCAATCATATTGACGTTGCTGCAGATGATCAACTGGCTGCAGGATATGTGGACAGGTTGCAAAAAGAAGGTTTTTCTGTTTTTGGTCCCACTAAAGATTCCGCGGAAATTGAATGGAGCAAAGAATGGGCACGTGATTTTATGCAAAAATATAATCTTCCAATACCTAAGTTTAAAACATTTAAAAACCAAAAGGACGCAATTAAATATATAAATTCCCTCCCAGAACAAACCCTTTATATAAAAGCTTCAGGACTCGCTGCAGGTAAAGGCGCAATAAAAACCGAAAACAAAAAAGAAGCAATTGCTGCAATCGAATCCATGAAAGATTTTGGTAATGCAGGTAAAACTTTTTTAATTGAAGAATGCATGACTGGTGAAGAATTTTCTTTATTTGCAATTTGCGATGGAAAAAATTATGTCATTACAAAAATTGCTCAAGACCATAAAACTGTATTTAATGCCGATAAAGGATTAAATACCGGTGGGATGGGATGTGTTGCCAGTGCTGCTGTTTTGAACCAAAAACAAATTAAAGATATTGAAAATAAAATTTTAAAACCTTTTATGAAAGGTATGCAAAGTGAAAAAAGACCTTACACCGGCATACTTTATCTAGGAGGAATGATCACGAAAAATGGGGTTGGCATTGTTGAGTTTAATGCAAGATGGGGAGACCCGGAAGCTCAAGTAATTTTACCAAGCATTAAAACCGATTACATGACTATTATGAATAGTGTTAAAAAGCAGAAATTAAATAAACTCAAAATAAGTTTTGATAAAAAAATTAGAGTTAGCATTTCTGGATGTTGCCGCGGTTATCCGGAAGACTATTCAAATATTAAGGGCAAACAGGTTTTTGGAATAGAAAGTTTAAAAAAACAAAAAGGTGTTTTGCTATTTGGTGCAGGAATTAAAAAAGATCAGAAAAAATTTATTACGAGCGGCGGAAGAATTCTGCATATTGTCGGAGAAGGAAAAAATATTTTAGAGGCAAGAAAAAATGCTTATAAAGCAATATCCATGATACAGGTTGAAAATAACGGACTTCATTATAGAACTGATATCGGCTGGAGAGATGTCGCTAGATTTTATAAATAATTTTGTATATTGACACTCTTATTGCGGACTAATTAAAATTATTTATCCTGCCTCAGGTAAAATGATAACAAGAATTGAAATAGTTTCAAAAATTCTAGACCCAAGAGCGTCCGCGAAAAAAAGAAAATTTGAAAGCTTTGGATATAAAGGAAAAATAAGAAATGTTTTTTTAGTGGATGTTTATACTATTGAAAAAACTTTCTCCGCAAAAGATCTCCATGAAATCACGTCCTCTCTACATAATCCAGTTAACCAAGATGCTTATGAAAACAAAGCTCTTCCGTTTAAATTTAACTGGGCAATTGAAATTGGTTACTTGCCCGGAGTTACCGATAATATTGCAAATACAGCTAAGGAAATAATCGAAGATCTTTTAAAAACTAACTTCTCTCAAAAAGAAGGCGTTTACTCCTCTCAGCTGTTTTTGATTGATGGAACTCTTTCAAAAAAAGAAATTGAGAACATCTCTCTTTTATTAATAAATCCCCTTATTCAAAGGGTACACATTAAAAGTTTTTCTTCCTTTAAAAAAAGCAAGGGAATGGATAAGGTTGTTCCAAGAGTAAATTTAGAGAATAAACTAAGAGTTGATGATATTAATTTAAATGTCTCAGACGAGGAATTAATTAAAATTGGAAAATCAGGGATAGAGAACAAAGATGGCACAAGACGCGGACCGCTTGCTTTAAGTTTTGAATACATGAAAACAATTCAAGAATATTTTAAAAAAATTGGCAGAAAACCAACTGATATTGAAATCGAATCCATTGCACAAACTTGGTCTGAACATTGCAAGCATACAATCTTTGCTGATCAAATTGATGAAATCCAAAAAGGACTTTTTAAAACCTACATCAGAAAAGCAACTGAAGAGATTCGAAAGAAAAAAGGAAAAAAAGATTTTTGCTATTCTGTTTTTACCGATAACTCGGGAGCAATTGAATTTGATGAAAAATATTTAATAACTCATAAAGCAGAAACTCACAACAGCCCTTCTGCTCTTGATCCTTTTGGCGGAGCCATAACAGGAATTGTTGGCGTAAATCGAGATGCTATTGGATTTGGGTTGGGAGCAAAACCAATTGCCAATACTTATGGTTATTGTTTCGCAGATCCAAACACTAAAAAATCTTTATATCGAGATAAAAAATTATCTCAAAAGCAATTAAACCCAAGAAGAATTCTTGACGGTGTTGTTGACGGAGTTAATTCAGGAGGTAATTGTTCCGGGATTCCAACTCCTCAGGGTTTTGTTTTTTTCCATGAAAGATATCAGGGAAAACCCTTAGTCTTTGTTGGAACAGTTGGTCTTATTCCGAAAAAAATAAACGGTAAAAATTCCTGCAAGAAAAAAGCTAGACCTGAAGATTATATCGTGGTTGTTGGCGGAAGAGTTGGACAAGACGGAATCCATGGAGCCACTTTTTCATCAGAAGCGCTAGACAGCGGAAGTCCTGCAACTGCTGTTCAAATAGGTGATCCGATTACGCAAAAAAAATTAAGCGACGCAATTGTTAAGGAAGCAAGAAACATGAATTTATACAACAGCATTACAGACAATGGCGCAGGAGGAATTTCCTGTTCTGTTGCTGAAATGGCAAAAGAATCAGGAGGATGTGAAGTAGATCTGGACAAAGTTCCACTTAAATATCCTGGACTTGAACCTTGGAAAATTTGGATCTCTGAATCGCAAGAAAGAATGACTTTAGCCGTTCCGAAAAGAAATTGGGGGAAATTCTCAAAACTTATGCAAAGACGTGGAGTAGAAACAGCAGTGATCGGGGAATTTAATGACTCCGGAATGTGCAGAGTAAACTACAATGGTCAAACAATTATGGAAATAGATATGGAATTTCTTCATAATGGTCTTCCCCACAGACCAATGATAACCAAAGAGCCCAAAAAAAATCACAAGAAAATTAACCTTCCAAAACAAAGAAATATTCAAAATGCTCTTTTTAAGTTATTAAAAAGTTTAAATGTCGCAAGCTTTGAATATATTTCTTCTCAATATGATCATGAAGTTCAAGCAAGCTCTGTTTTAAAACCTCTAATTGGAAGGGGTAGAATAAATAGTGAGTCTTCAGCTATCTCTCCTGTTCTAGGTTCTAAAAAAGGAGCAATTTTTTCTCAAGGCTTGTATCCAACATATTCCGAGATTGACCCCTACAATATGGCAGGAGCAAGCATTGATACCGCCATTAGAAACGTTGTTGCAGCAGGAGGAAACATAGATAAAATCGCCATTCTTGATAATTTTTGCTGGTGTAGCTCAAATGACCCTGAAAGATTATGGCAATTGAAAGAAGCAGCTAGAGGTTGTTATGATTTTGCAACTGCCTACGAAACTCCATTCATCTCCGGAAAAGACAGTATGTTTAATGATTTCAAAGGGTATGACGAAAAAGGAAAGGAAATAAAAATTTCAGTTCCCCCAACTCTATTAATATCCTCCATTGGAGTTATTGACGATATTATTAAAACAAATTCTATTGATGTAAAAATGCCCGGAGACTTAATTTATTTAATCGGAGAAACAACTAATGATTTGGGGGGGTCTGAATATTTCGGACAATTAAAAATTAAGGGAGGCGATGTTCCTAAAACCGACGCACATAAAAACAAAGCAATGTACAGAGATTTTCACAAAGCAACTACGAAGGGTCTAATTGCTTCTTCAATTGCCGTAACAAGAGGAGGACTAGCAATTGCCCTAGCAAAAATGTCTATGGCAGGAATGTTAGGAATCAAAGTGTTTACTAAAAAAATAAAAGGAACACTAACAAGAGACGACTTTATATTGTTTTCAGAATCTCAAGGAAGAATAGTTGCAACAGTTGATCCGAAAAACAAAAATGAATTTGAAAAATTAATGAAAAAACATTGCCTAAGCTTAATTGGAAAAGTAGAAAAAAATGACATGTTTACAATTGTCGGTTTAAACAAGAAGGAAATAATAAAAACAAAGGTTGAAGATATTCTTAGTATTTATAAATCAACTTTTAAGAATTATTGATATGAAAAAACCAAAAGTATTAGTTTTCTCAGGATACGGATTAAATTGCGAAGAAGAAACAAAGTATGCATTTGAATTGGCAGGAGCAATTGCTGAAATTGTTCATATAAATGATTTAATCGACGGAATAAAAAAATTAAAAGATTATCAAATCCTTGCCTTCCCAGGAGGCTTTTCATATGGAGATGATACCGGATCTGGGAACGCGTTTGCCAACAAACTAAAAAACCACCTCTGGAAAGATCTGGAAAAATTCATTAAAGATGATAAGTTAATCATTGGAATTTGCAACGGGTTCCAAATAATGGTAAATCTTGGAATTCTTCCGGCAATGGGAAAACAATATGGAAAAAGAGAAGTCTCCCTTTTAGCTAATGATAATACGAGATATACCGTTAGATGGGTTGATTTAAAAATAGAAAATAAAAGCCCTTGGTTTAAAGGAATAAAGGAAATCTCTCTCCCAATCGCACACGGCGAAGGAAGATTTTATGCACCAAGTGAGGTAATGCAGAAAATAAAAGGACAAAAACTTATTGCGGCAAAATACAAAGAAGGAGAGATTTGTAAATTCCAAAATCTTAAACCTAATCCTAACGGCGCACTTGAAGACATTGCAGCAATCACTGATGAGACCGGAAGAATTTTAGGCATGATGCCACATCCGGAAAGAGCTATCTTTTTCGCACAACTTCCTAACTGGAACTACTTAAAAGAGGTAAACAAAAGAAATAAAAAAACAGTTGGAAAATATTACTCTGGTTTAAAGATATTTAAAAATGCAGTTAATTATTTTAAGTGAGCAACCCTGGCTATCTCATATTAAGCGATTTTGACGGAACAATAGTGGATACATTTTCACCTAGTCCAAATGGATTAGATGTAAAAAGTGCGTACAAAAAAGCCCTGGGAGATATTTTTGGAACGGATTTAAGCGAAACATATTTTGCTAGTTACCCACTGGACAACAGAGCACCTTCTGAAATTGCAGTTGATTTTTTAGATAAATTTGGATGGCAATACGGCTTACTAGAAAGAGCTAAGGATTTTCATTCGAAAACTGCAACTCATGCTTACCAAATTCCAGAAGCCGAAAGCGGTATTCCATGGAACGAGTCTAATCCTGCAATTACAATCTCTGCAATGATTGTTGGCCAAAAATTGCATTACTTGATGGATGAAATAGGAAAACATAACGGTAATGGAACATGGCCACCAACTCTTGAACATTCAACTGCAACTTTTTTAAACTCTTTGGAAGAATTGAAAAATTTGGGATTTCCAATTGAAACCGGAATTGTGTCTTCAGGGCACGAAGTTCCAATTAGAAAAATTTTAGAATTGCATAACATTAAGTTTTCAGGGATTTTGGTGACCGATGACACAATTAGGCAAAGAAAATATCCCGAAGAAGAAGATCGAAGAGTTAAACCGGGACAACTTCCTCTGGCTTTGGCACATGCTAAATGGATTCAAAAACATGAAGATTCTCCTGGATATTTACAAACTGCTAGGGAAACAAAGTCCAGAATGTTGTTAATCGGAGACAGCATGTCTAAAGACGGCAAGCTAGCAGCTGATGCAGGAATCCCTTTCTGTCTCTACGAGCCTGGTGTCTATGCAAAATTGCACCATGATCTTGTAAACCACATGCATGTATTAGACGGGAGACCAATAAGAGATCTCTTTCCAACTTCAGGAATTTTAGAAGGAGAAACCAATCCAAGAAAATTGGAAGGATTTTATGCTACAAAATTAGGAGGAAATCATGAAAGACAATAACTTGATCGTTCTAACAGGAGGACCATCTTCGGGAAAAACCACCACTCTTGAAGAATTAAAAAAACAGGGATTTAGCATTCAATACGAATGGGCAAGAATTTACATAGATAAAGAATTAAAGAAAGGAAAAACAATAAAAGAAATTAGAGAAGACGAAGTTAGATTTCAAGAAATAATTTTAAAGTTAAAGATTGATTTTGAAAAAAACTTAGAAAAAAATAAGCTTTTATTTATGGAACGCGGAATTCCAGACACAACCGCCTACTTAAGATTTTGTGGAATTAATAAAAATCCATTACTGGATGATGCTTTAAAAAGCTGCTATTATCGTAAAGTCTTTTTATTGGAAATGTTTAAATTTAAAAAAGACTATGCAAGAACTGAAAATGAAAAAGAGGCAATTATTATTGAAAATTTATTAAAAGAAAGTTATGAAGAAATTGGAATATCGGTAATAAAGGTTCCAAAAATGAGTGTTAAAAGAAGAGCAGAATTTATACTTCAAAACATATGAAAAAAATTAAATATTCAGAATCAGGAGTTAATTACGATATTCTTGACCCGGTTAAAAAACTAGCTCAAAATTTCTCTAAAAAAACCGCGATTAATTTAAAAAGCAATGGTTACGAAGAAATCTCTGACAGTCGCGGAGAGTCTGCGTTTGTCTGGAAACAAGGAGATGTATTAATGGCTTCCGTAATCGAAGGGCTGGGAACCAAAAATTTAGTTGCAGACGCAATGGAGCAATTAACAAAAAAAAGCTATTATGAAACAATTGGACATGACACTATTGCAGCAATTATCAACGATCTGATTACTGTCGGAGCAACGCCTTTAGTTATTCATGCTTACTGGGCTGTTGGTGACAATAACTGGTACAAAAATTCAAAAAGAATCAAGGAATTGGTTTCGGGATGGAAAAAAGGATGCGATCTTTCCGAAGCGACTTGGGGAGGAGGAGAAACACCAGCACTTAAAAACATCATTGAACAAAAAGCAATTGATCTTGGAGGATCTGCAGTCGGAATAATTAAAAAAAAGAAAAATTTAATCTCCGATAAAAAGATCAAGCAAAATGACAGAATTATTTTAATCAAAAGTAATGGGATAAACGTTAATGGAATCTCCCTTACTCGCACTATTGCAGAAAAACTTCCACAAGGATTTGCAACAAGAATGAGAGATAAAAAAATGTTCGGAGACGGAATTTTAACTAAAAGCAATATTTACGTAAAATTAATTAAAAATTTACAAAAAGAAAATATCGATATTCATTATTTAGCAAATATCACAGGTCATGGACTTAGAAAAATTATGCGTGGCAAGCCAAGCTTTACATATGTTTTAGATAAAATTTTTAAACCTCAAGAAGTTTTTAATTTTATTCAGGAACAAGCAAATTTATCAGATTACGACATGTATGAGACATATAACATGGGACAAGATTTCGCGATTTTTGTTTCGGAAAAAGATGTAGAAAAAACTTTAAGAATTATTGCTAAAAATAAATTTAAGGCAATCAATGCAGGTTTTATTAAAAAAGGAAAAAAACAAGTAATTATTAAGCAAAAAAATATTACTTACGACGGCAAAAGTCTAGACTTAAGATAATCACTCCCACTCCATAGTTGCTGGAGGTTTGGTGGTAATATCGTAAACAACTCTTGATATTCCGGGAATTTCATTTACTATTCTTGATGAAATTTTTTGTAATAAATCATAGGGAAGACGTGACCAAGTGCTTGTCATAACATCTTTAGATTCAATTATCCTAAGAGCAACTACCTCGCCAAAATTTCGACCGTCTCCTTTAACAGCTGTCGATTTTGCACCTGTCATAACGGCAAAAGATTGAAAAACATTTTTTAAAACATCAGCTTTCCCCAATTCTTCCATAACAATATTATCGGCCATTCTTTC
>JAMCTK010000001.1 GCA_023381035.1 Patescibacteria group bacterium | reverse complement strand
GAAATTTTTACACTCATGGGGCAATAGACTTAAGAGGAATTACCAGAGCTGCTTATTCAACGATTTTTCATAAAGAATTACAAGGAGGATCAACTCTGACTCAGCAGTTGGTAAAAAACACCTTGCTTACTCAGGAAAGAACTATAACTAGAAAAGTTAAAGAGATTATTCTGGCTTTTGCAACTGAACTTGTTTATTCAAAAAATCAAGTACTGGAGATGTATTTGAACCAAACTCCTTACGGAGGAACTGCCTGGGGCGTGGAAGCAGCTGCCCAAACTTATTTTGGCAAACATGCCAAAGAGTTAAGTCTTGCAGAAAGTTCTCTATTGGCTGGACTTCCGGAAGCTCCTTCCGCATATTCTCCTTTTGGTTCCCATCCCGAATATGCTAAACAAAGACAAAAGCAAGTTCTTGATGCAATGTTAGAAGAAGGATATATCAGTAAAGATCAAAGAGATAAAGCTTTTAAAGAAGAACTGAAATACAAGAGATTTTCAAACTCAATTAAAGCGCCTCATTTTGTCTTATATGTTAAAGATCTGTTAACCAAAAGGTATGGCCAGAGAATGGTCGAAGAAGGAGGACTGAGAGTTACAACATCTCTTGACCTTGGTTTACAAGAATATGCCCAAGCATCTGTCGCTGCCGAAGTAGAAAGACTAAGCGGATCACATGTAACAAACGGGGCGGCGATGATTACAAATCCAAAAACAGGAGAAATATTGGCAATGGTGGGAAGTAAAGATTATTTTAATAAAGACATTGATGGCAACGTAAACCTTACCACTTCTCTTAGACAACCTGGATCAAGCATAAAGCCAATCAATTATGCAACAGGCTTAATCAAAGGATATACTGCAGCAACTCCTTTTATAGACGAACCAATTTGTTTTCCTAATCAAGGCGGAAAATCCTACTGTCCGGTTAATTATGATGGAAAGTTCCATGGCGTTGTTACTATGAGAACATCTCTTGGCAACTCTTTCAATATTCCTGCAGTTAAAATGCTTAAAGCTAACGGGATCCAAGCGATGATCGCAACCGCATCCGCAATGGGAATAAGTACATTTAAAAATCCCGATAATTATGGTCTTTCTTTAACACTTGGAGGAGGCGAAGTAACGATGGTTGACATGACCCAGGCATTTAGTGTTTTTGCTACTCAAGGATATAAAATTAACCTTCAACCGATACTAAAAGTTACCGACAGGTTTGGAAAGGTTATCGAGGAATATGATCCTCCAAAAAGCCCTATTTTTGGTAAAAAAGTTATTCCTGAAGGAGTTGCTTTTATAATCTCCGATATTTTAGCCGATAATAATGCTCGATTAATTGAATTCGGTCCTAATTCAGAATTAAGAATTCCCGGCAAAACAGTTTCTGTAAAGACTGGAACAACCAACGACTTTAGGGACAACTGGACAATTGGTTATACGCCTTCATATGTTGTTTCCACGTGGGTGGGAAATAACGACAACACTCCTATGGGAGGAGTTGTATCTGGTATCACCGGAGCCGCACCAATATGGCACGACATCATGAGCTATTTACTAAAAAACAAACCAAATGAACCTTTTAAAAAACCAGGAACAGTTATTCAAAAACCAACCTGCGAATTTAATGCCGCTCCCTCGAAACCAGAAGGTGCAGGGAAATGCTTTGGAAGATCCGAATACTTTATTAAAGGCATGGAAAATTATCAGTTCAGCCTTAAAACTGAAAAAATATGGGTTGATAAAAACACACAACAACCACCTCCTCCCGGGGCGCCAGCAGACAACTTAGAATTAAAAGAAGCACAAATCATTTATGATGCAAGCGGAGACAAGTATTGTGTAAACTGCCCACATCCAACATCTGCTCCGACCCCAACTCCTTAAGTTCAATTGCCTCTTTAAATACGCACAGTTCTATAGTATAATTTGGCAACTTTCTGCCCTCATTTGTCTTATGAATTCTTTTGGATCTGTGATTGTTTTTGTTCTAAAAACATTAATTGCGATTGGTGACTTTGTGTTAGCTCTTATTGATCACATTTCGCGTATATTAAATAAGCTCATTTCCCAAATTATAAATCTTCCAAAAAAAATTGAACGCTCACCTATTAAAAAAGCAGTTCCAGTCAAGACCATTGTTGCTAAAAAAAACGTTAGAAAGTATCACAAAAAACCTGTAAAAATTGATTTCTGGTTCTACCGAATAAAAATTAAATCTCAAATAAAGCTTCGTTTATTTCTTTTAAAAATTAAAAGAACGTTTAAAAAAGATATTTCCAGTGTTGTAAAAGCAGAAAAAAAGGCAGTTAAAGAGGTTGTTTTGCCAATAAAAAAAGTTAAAAAAACAGAGGAAAGATTTGAAAGGATTGCAGGAAAAGTGTATGACAAAATTAGAAAATCAAGGCTAAGAAGATTAAAGAAATTAAGAAAGATCAGACTCAGGCTTCCTTTTGAAATTAAGTTTCGATATTTTTTTATTGGCACATTCTTCTCGTTTCTTTTTTTCTTTCTTCCACTATTGTTTTTTGTTTTTGTGCTTAATTTACCAAATCCAAGTGATTTGACTTTAAAAGAAGTTGCTCAATCAACCAAAATCTATGATAGAAATGACATTTTGCTTTATCAAATTTATGCCAACCAAAACAGAACAATAATTCCATTAAGCGATGTACCAGAATCATTAAGACTCGCAACCATTGCCATTGAGGATAAGGATTTTTATAGCAATCCTGGCTTCAATGTTATGGCCATTGTTAGGGCTGCTATCGCCGATTTTAAAGGGGAACCACTACAAGGAGGGTCTACTATTACTCAACAGTTAATCAAAACAACGTTGTTAACTCCTGAGATTTCCGTTACCCGAAAAGTTAAAGAGATCATTTTGGCATTTTGGGCTGAACGGATTTATACGAAAAATAAAATCTTAGAGATGTATTTTAATCAAGTACCCTACGGCGGAACAGCTTGGGGAGTGGAAGCTGCAGCAGAAACATACTTTGGGAAAAAAGCCAGAGACCTAGACTTGGCAGAATCAGCTTTTTTGGCAGGACTTACTCAAGCACCTACGACATACTCTCCTTACGGAGAAAAACCAGGACTTTGGAAAAAAAGACAAAAAGATGTTTTAAAAGCAATGGAAAATACAGGATACATTACCAAAGAACAAAGAGAGGCAGCCGAGAAGGAAAAACTAGACTTTCAACTTCCCCAAGTTCCCATACACGCTCCACATTTTGTCATGTATGTTAAAGATCTTTTAGTAAAAGAGTATGGTCTTCCGATGGTAGAAAAAGGAGGGCTAATTGTAAAAACAAGTCTGGATCTAAAAATTCAAGAAATGGCGGAAAAAATTGTAAGACAAGAAATAGATAAAAATGCTAATCTCCATTTAACAAACGGGTCTGTTTTAGTAACTGACCCGCAAACAGGAGACATTTTAGCAATGGTCGGAAGCAAGGATTACAATGGGTCAAAAGATGGAAACGTAAACCTTACCACCTCTCTTAGACAACCGGGGTCAAGCATAAAAGTAGTAACATATTCTGCCGCATTATCAAAAGGATTTACAGCTGCTACAGTCCTTGACGATTCTCCTGTAACTTTTACAAGTCCAGGTGGTCCATCATATACGCCCGTAAATTACGACGGAAAGTTTCACGGCAGAGTGTCTCTTAGAATTGCTCTGGGAAATTCTTTCAATATTCCCGCTGTAAAAACTTTAAATATGATTGGAGTCCCGGCAATGATTGAAATGGGTAAAAAAATGGGAATTACTACTTGGGATGATAGCTCAAGGTTTGGGTTATCCTTAACGCTTGGAGCAGGAGAAACAACTATGGTTGATATGGCAACAGTCTACGGAACCCTTGCCAATAATGGTAAAAAAGTAGATTTAGATCCGTTTCTCGTCGTTAAAGACTACAAAGGTAGCAACTTACAAGAAAAAAAAGACATTTCAGGAGATCAGGTTATTGATCCCGGAGTCGCTTTTATAATCTCTGACATTCTTGCCGATAACAATGCTAGAATAATGGCGTTCGGACCCAATTCCGAACTAGTAATAAAAAATCATCGAGTTTCGGTAAAAACAGGAACATCTGATAATAAAAGAGATAATTGGACGTTCGGATACACTCCATCTAGGCTCGTTTCAGTTTGGGTAGGAAACAATGACAATTCTCCCATGGATCCACGACTTGCATCAGGTGTTACAGGAGCTGCGCCAATTTGGAACCAAGTAATGACTCAATTATTGGCAAAGATTCCCAAAGAACAAATCATTATTCCAAGCGATATTGTGTCAAAAGCTTGCTTTGGAAGAACTGAATATTTTATCAGAGGAACTCAAGATTCAACTCCTTGCTTCCGAACAGCTTCGCCTAGCGCTGCACTAACCAATAGATAAATCTTTAAGCTTCTTGTAGTTTTTCTTTGGCTCACCGTTGAATAAATAACTTGTCGTAATAAATCGAGAAGCACCTGCTTTTTTTGCTTCAAGCATTGTTTGGTCATTTATTCCACCATCAACTTCTATAACCAGCGGATCTAACTGTTCGTCTTGAACTTTTTTAACAATCTTTTTTATTTTTTCCAGGTATTCCGGCATAAATTTTTGTCCTGAAAAGCCTGCTTTTATTGTCATAACCAGAAGTCCGTCCAAATCTTGATAATCAACTTTTACTGCTTCTATCGAAGTCGGACCGTCTATTGCCAGTACTACTTCTCCAAGATTTTGTGCTTTGGAAACAAAATCAACCTGATCACTCATTCTTTCTATGTGCCCCAAAAAGCGTTTAAATCCGGCATTGGCAAAAGACTGAAGATAATTAATCGGTTCATCAACCATCATATGAACTTCAAATAAAATTTTATCGCTGTATTTCTTAAACGGTTTTGGATCTAGAAAAGTAGTATTGGGAGCAAATTTTCCATCTATTATATCTATATGAATTGTTTTGGAAAAATCCTTAACCTTATGAATTTTTTCCTCAATTGACGGCCAATCTTTTTCTAAAATTCCGGGAATAATATCACACATAACAAATCTTGCTATTTTTAGTCTTTACTTAATTATCTTCGATTTCTCTTATCTTGTTAATTCTCCTCACATGTCTTTCTTCCTCAGTAAATTTCGTATTAACAAAAAGCTTAATCAATTCTTTTGCTTTTTCAAATGGAACAAAATCAAAACCAAGAGATAAAACATTTGCGTTATTATGTTCTCTGGAAAGTCTTACATTTTCTTCGTTAAATCCAAGTGCTGCTCTAATTCCTTTTACTTTATTTGCTGCAATTTGCTCCCCTTGTCCTGATTTACCAAAAACAACGCCGAAAGATCCTGGATTTTGAGCCACTTTCTCCGCTGCAACTTTTATAAAATCAGGATAGTCATCATCTTTATCAAAAACAAAGGCTCCGCAATCTTCAACCTCAAATCCTTCATCTTCAAGAGCTTTTTTCAGCTTTTGTTTCAAATCAAAACCCGCATGATCCGTAGCCAAATATATTTTCATTTATTCATTAAAAATTTCATAAAAATTTATAAAGTTATTGCTAATTCTTGTAATTGCTTCATCTTCGTTAATCTTTCTTTCTTTTAAGTCTAATAATGCTTGCCAAAAAATTGTTCTTCCTACGGCAAAACCAATTATTCCTTTAACATCTGCTGCAGTCTTAATCCAATCCTCAACAATTTCCCTGCTTTGCCCTCCGCCTAAAACAACTATGCCAACATTTTCTCTATTATCTCTTCGGGCTACTTTAACTATTTCCTCGTATCCTTTTTTATTCTTGGTTCCCTCAATTTTCCAAACGTCAGGTTCTATTCCATAATCCTGAAAATCTTGTATTAGTTTTGCTGCTAAAAAAGGTCTCTGCGTATTAATATAAATCTCTTTGTCTCCGTGCGCAATGGTAAGCTGGTCTTCTGTTGGAACAACAAGAGGTTCAATTAAAAGTTTTATATTGTTTCCATTACAAAAATCGCTTAATTTTTTTAGATTTTCTAATTGTCTTTTTTTTATGTCCTGACTATCGTCAGGATTATATCTAACAAGGGCTTTGGCAAATAATGGACTATATTTTTTAATGTGATCTCCAAAATTCTCCCCATATTGAAAAGCGTATTCTTTTTGACCACTTTTCTCCGTTGTTAATAAAATATTAAATCCGTGTAAATTAGCATCTTTTAAAATCTCGTCTCCATACTCCTCATCAACTAAAATCGCAGATTGGTCTTTGGGAACTTTATTCTCTACAGCTTTTTTAAATGCTTTGTAAATAAGTTTTTTCTGAGAAATTATGTAATCTTTTTCCGAAGGAGTGAGTAGCCCATCCTCTTTTCCAACCAATCCTTTGGTAAAAGAAGACCTGTGATCAAAGGGTAAAATAAATAATTTTTTTGTATAACCCTGCATAGCGAATTAAAGTCTTTTAGCTCTTTCTTCCATTTCCTCTCTGGTCAAAAGTCCTGCCTGAGCACCAACTTTAGAAATTACTGAAATTGCGTTTTGTGATCCCCATTCCATGGCCACCTGGGGGTCCTTACCTGCTAAAATTGCAGCCAGAAAACCGCTTGCGTAGGAATCCCCTGCTCCGGCTCTATTTATAACTTCATGTTCTTCTTCTTTTTTTCTAAAAGTTCTACCAAACTCATCGATTAAATAAGATCCGTTTGCTCCGTCCGTAATTACCACATTTCTGACACCAATTTTTTGTATTTCTAAGAGAAAATCTTCAACGCTTTTACCGCTAAAATTTGCGTTTCTCGAAAGTAAAATTCTCTGAGCTTCTTCTTTGTTAATAAAAAGAATCTCAGTATTTTTAATAATCTCTGCAATCAATGGAAATCCCCCGTCCAGCTGGGCGGTTCCCGGATTAAATGCTATCCGTATATTGTTAGTTTTAGCAAAATGCAAAGCTTTTTCGTAAGCATTTGTCCACTTTTTACTTAAGGAAGTTATGTAGATCCAATCCGCGGAGATATTATTGAAATCAAAGTCATTTTCTTTTTCAATTCTCTCCGATAAAACCGTTCTTTCGGATTGATAATTTATGACTAAAGAAAGGCAAGTGTTTACATCTGTAATTTTTAAAAGATCTGTTGAGACATTTTCTTTTTCAAGGTTTTTAATTACTTTTTCAGAAAACACCCCTGTTCCAACCTCTGCAATAATCGCCGCTTTAAAACCTAGCCTGCTTATAGATACAGCAACATTAGAAGCATTTCCACCCGGAAGTATTTTAATACTATCAACAAAAGCTTTATCACCAAGCTTAACGCAAAGTTCGTCTGTTTCCTTGTTTAACCTGAAGTGTTCGTTGTTGCTATCGATTGATAAAAATGCATCGATTTTAGCATCTCCTATTACTATTAGATCAAAGTGTTGAGGCATCAATCTATTTATACTTTAAAGGCCAATAATTGGCAAGTTTTACTTTCCGATTATTATGAGGGCGTCAGCCGAAGAACCAACAGGAAGATCAGAGGTTGCGGCATCTATTGTATATGTAGAAGAAAGGTCTTTTTTGAGAAGAGGTATATATTTACTACTCGACGTCTTAACTTGAATGGTGACGTTTACATAGGTATATTTATCAGCATTCCCAGTTGATGCTACTTTGTATCCAAGACCTGTTAATAAAGCCGAGGCTTTTCCCGCTGCACCAACTACTCCGCTTCCGTTTTCAATCGCAACTGTTAATTTGGCTCTATCAAGTCCTGTTGCTTTGTCTATTGAGCTTGAGGAAGCTTTAGTTGGGGTTGGGGTTATTTTTCCAGGCTTAAGAGTTGGCGACGGCGTTGCTATTAAAGTTGGTTCTACTGCTTGAGTGGTTGTTGTTGATAAAGCTGAGCCGGATACAGTTTTTTCCGGTTTAGAAGATAAATACTTAGAAATTCCAAAAAGAAGCAACACCACCAAAACTATTCCGGCAATTAGAATTGCCACTCTTGAAGACAAACGTTTTTCAGGCTTGTTATATGAAAAAGATGGATCAATAAAGGGATTGTCGGCCATAATTTTCTGTAGTATACCACAGAGACTCTATTTTTCAAGTACGTTTGACTTTGCTATAATAAAAATGTCCCATGAAGAAAAAATTCTCCATTCTTTTTTTATCTCTATTCTTCTTTTTATTCCTAAATGTTCCTCGTAGTTCCTCAGATGAGCTCGCAGACATAAGTAAGCAAATAAATGATTTGACTGGCGCTTTAAATGAATCGATTAAAGCAACCAAGCCTCTTGAGTCACAGCTCACAAGTCTTCAAAACCAGATTACAGGAATTAAAAACCGGGTAGCTGCAATAGATCAAGATATTGTTGTCAAAAAAAAGAGCATCGATGACGGCTACAAAAATCTTGCCAAGCAACAAACTATTTTAAACAAGACAATTGCCGATTATTATATTAAAAGCTATTACTTTTCTCCGATTTTGATTTTTCTTTCCTCAGGAAACGCTTCCGATCTAACCAGGCTACTTGCCTATCAAAGAGTTGTAACAAATAATGATAAGGTAAAAATTACAAATATTGCACTGGCAATTCAAGACCTGGAAAATCGCAAAGCGAGCCTTGAACAGGAGCAACAAAAATTGACAGTTATTAAGTCCGATCTAGATGTTCAATCTGCAAAACTGGATAAAATCGTTGCCGGAGCAAAGGACTACCAGTCAAAGCTCTCCGGACAAATAGCACAGCTTTCGGCAAAACAACAAGAATTAATTTCAAGAAGATTAGGTAGCTTGAATATCCCAAGGTCCGCAGGGACCTCTGCTAGGGGATGCTCCGACGACCGCAATGTTGATCCTGGTTTTTCTCCCAGAATGGCATTTTTTACGTATGGTGCTCCTCATAGAAATGGACTCAATCAGTACGGAGCTTTCGGAAGAGCAAAAGCTGGGCAAGGAGAAGAAGAAATACTTCAAGCATATTATCCAAACATGTCGCTGAAAAAAGACTATGATCAAAATGCAAACGTTAGCGTTGATGGCTATGGAAACTTCTCTATAGAAGACTATGTTAAAAGAATATGGGAGGTTCCAAATTCCTGGGGGGATGAAGGAGGCATGAACGCTCTTAAAGCTCAAGCAGTTGCTGCAAGAACTTACGCATTAAATTCCATGCAAAGAAATGGACATATTTGCACAACTGAAGCTTGTCAAGTTTTTAGACCGGATCCAAAAGGCGGAAACTGGGAACAAGCTGTTAGCGCAACAGCCGGATGGGTAATGATGGATGGAGGAAATCCCGGATTCACCCAGTATGCTTCAACCCATGGAGGATATGTCCAAAACTTGGGAAAGTTCGATGGCACTGGAGGAAATCCAACAAGCTTTGCAGAGCTTAATGAGCGTGCCTATGATAAAGAATCTCCTTGGTTTTACTGTGATTGGGGAGCAAGGGGTCAATATTCAAACACTGCATGGCTAAAGCCCTCCGAGGTTGCAGACATGGTCAACATAATCTTACTAGCCAGAGCTGATTCGTCCACAAAAGATCATCTTTATCAAACGGATAAACCTCATCCATACGGAGGAGAAGTTTGGAACGAGGAAAGAGTTAAATCAGAGTTACGTTCAAAAAACATTACTCCTTTTAATAATGTTTCCAGTATTTCCGTATCTACCGACTTTGGAAGTGGTAAAACGACTTCAATAAGTCTATCTGGTGATGGAGGAACACAATCTTTCAGCGGCTCCGAATTTAAAGATTGGTTTAATCTAAGAGCTCCTGCTAATTTGCAAATTGTTGGACCGTTGTATAATGTGGAAAGAAATTAGAAACACCTGCTCGATTACTTACTGAATTATGACTGATTTATTTGTTGCTCCTGATATAAAAAAAGAAGAAGTCAAGAATACTACTGCAAAGATAAAGCCACCAGAAGCAACATTGGGAAAAAATGTTGGTCTTTTTAGTTCTTTTCGAATAAGACCAGAAAACGTAAGCTTTAGTCAAC